>CAKSOW010000008.1 GCA_934479825.1 uncultured Eubacteriales bacterium | reverse complement strand
CCCCAAACCGTCCCTCAGGGAATTTTCTGAAAAAGGAAAATTTCCCTAAAAGCCCCTTTCCGGGCTTTCCGGAAAAGCAAAAGCCGCCTGACGGCAAACCGTCGGGCGGCAATATCCGGTTTCTTTTGCCCCGCTTTTTTTAAAGAAAAACGGGTAAGGTCAAAGGGCAAACTCCCTTTGCCATTCAAAACAGCCGTTTATCAGACTGTTTCTTTTTTTAGAAAGTCAGCACAGCGCTTGACTTCTTCAAGGCCGGTCGGATTCAAGCCTTCGCTTTCGACAACCATCAAAAGGCCGAGATCTTTCGCCTTTGCCATAACGTCGCGAACCGGTGCTGAGCCTTCACCGAGAGCCTTGCCGGCCACCGTCGGATAGCGGTTGCCATCTTTTAAGTGAATGCAGCCGATGAGTCTGTCCTTGAATTCTTCAAGAACAGTAACCGGGTCACGGTGAGCGACAAACGCCCAAAACGTATCGATCTCAAACTTGATGTTTGTCTTTTCCTTAAAGTAAAGGTTCGGATAGATAGCATTTCCGTTGAGAATGAACTCTCTGTGATGATTGTGATAGCCAAGTTCAATGCCCTCTGCGGCAAGCATCGGCTGATACTTGTTGAAAAGTTCAACAGCATGGTCGAGTGCTTCCTTGTTCGAGGTATCCACACCCGGAACGATATAACGCTTGTTGCCGATTGTTTTATGATACTTCACAGTACCTGCAAAGTCGTTTTCCAGATCGCCGAATCCGGAATGCGTGCCGGAAACCGTAAGACCGTACTTGTCAAGCCATTCCTTGACCTGTTCGGCGCTGTGACCGAAGAATCCGGCCGGTTCAACATATTCATAGCCCATAGCGGCTACTTCACGAAGTGTCATTTCATAATCTTTTTCGGCCGCGTCTCTGACGCTGTAAAGCTGTAATCCGTATTTCATAATATAATCCTCCTATTTTTCGGCATATCTGCCAAGGTAAGAACAGTATAACACGACTTCTGGCGTTTTGCAAGAGAATAACGGAAAAAACTCATTATTTTTCCAAATTTCCGCATTATAACTGTTACCTGAGCAAGTATTTGCCGCAGCGATACAAAAGAGCAAGCACCTCCGGCAAAAATTCGTCCGGAATCCGGTCATACACAAATTCATAGGTGAAATCGCCGGTATAGCCGACATCCTTTAATATTCTGACGCAAGCAGGCAAATCCAGCTCTCCAAGAAAAGGAAATAAGTGCAGATCCTTGCCGTAATAATTATCATGAATATGTGTTGCAATGATCCGATCGGCATACGAACGGATATTTTCAAGGTAATGTACCTCGTCTGCCACTCTGGCATGTCCGGTATCAAGACAGATACCCACATTTTCTTTGGGAAATTTCCCGACAAGCTTCAAAATCTGTTCCGGTGTCGAGCAAAAGCGCGGCGTATTCATATCCGGAAAAACGTTTTCAAACGCCAGTTTCATGCCGTATGTGTCAAGCTGTTCGACAATCGGTGAAAACAGGCGATAATTGAATTCCAAGGCAGCCTCATCCGAATAGCTTTCCGCCCCGAAATCGAATTCATCCCCATGCACGACAAAAATCTTTGCCCCCAAAAGATGAGCGCTGCGTGCGGCGCTCCGGATATCCTCCGCAAAGAGCGTGTAGTCTTTTTTGACATAGCGGTTGAACGGGCAATGCGATTGATTGACGCTCAACGCATATTTTTCCAACAGCATTGCTGTTTGCTCTGCATCCGATTCAGCTGCCAACAGATCAACACACGAAAAACCGGCGCCGACACAAAGCGAAAGGACGCGATCCAAAGCTCTTTTTGTACCGTCGGCACGGTCGCAGAAATGTTCGGCATTGATAGAAAGTCTCATATTCTTTTTCCTCTCGGGACAACTGTCCGCTTTATTCAAATTTTACCTCGTCTATGATTCCTAAATCAAAGCACAGCCGCGACAGCACATATTTGTCACGGATATCCTTTGTCGCGTGAAATACAAGCGAAAGTTCCGTTTCGTCAAGGCCGATATCCCCTGCCCTCTCGGGTGCACCGATGTTCCGTAACATTGTCCGGAGCTTGCACGCATGAGGCACTTCTTCGTTTATAATGGTCTGTATCTCCGGCCATTTGTTCAGGATGATCTCTAAGCGCGCGGCATGTTTTTCCACGTCATATTTCTTTTCTTTTTGTTCCAACGCTATCATGGCCTTTGCCCCTTTGCCGAGAAAAGTGCGCAAATTTTCTTTGTAAGATTCATAATCAAAGCGTCTTACATATTCCAATGCCTTTTCCCTATCCGGCACATAGGTACGCAAAAAATCATAGATTTCAGCCGCGTACAGCGTTCCTATGGCACATTGAATGCCATGCAGATCGACCGGAGTACCGAATGCAAGTCCGCGCATATCCCAGATATGTGAAAAATAATGCTCCACGCCCGATGCCGGCCGCGACATTCCGGCATATTCCATGGCCGCTCCTCCAAGAACCAGCCCCTCAAACACTGCCTGCACAGCCTTTTCGTCACGTTTTAAAAGTCCGTCGGCATGTTCGACACACTTGCGCAACGCACAGCGCACCGTTTCCGCCACGGTCTCGCAATAGTATTCGCCGGTAACAAGGTGCGAAATGCGCCATTCGCAGATACTGATATATTTGGCAAGCATATCCCCCAGTCCTGCAATCAGCATTCGCATCGGCGCATTTTTTAATATCTCCGTGTCGCCGACAATGACATCCGGACATTTGGAGGGCAGTGTGATTTTGAGTCCGTCACGCTCGACCGAGGAGGAGGCCGATGCATATCCGTCCATCGACGGCGCTGTACCGACGATGATATACGGTTTCTCACTGAGCGACGCCAAAATTTTGCCCGTATCGTTTATCACGCCCGAACCAACGGCGATAATAACATCGCAGGTTTTATCAAAATGCATGACGGCACAGCCGACCGTTTTTTCATCCAGTTTTACGGCAGGCTCGTCAATAACATAGCATACCGGTTTTTTGCCGGCTGTTTCAAGAGTTTTTTTCACTCGCTGTCCTGCCGCGGCATAGGTATTGGTATCGGCAAGCAGAAAAGGGTTGGTGTAGTCACGCGTCAATTCCGGCAGTTTTTCGACCGCACCCGAACCGATGACAATTTTTTTGACCGACGAACGGTGTATTTTGCCGCAAGGGCAATGATTGATTTCCGGTAAAGTCATAATCTTTTCTCCGATGTGTCTTGTAAATTGGATTTCTTTATGCTATTATATATAGTGTAGCATTCTGAAAAAGTCAATATCCGGACGAAAAATTGGCAAATTCATCCGATTATTGAACTATAATCTGCGCATATTGTTCAATTTCTGAACCGATACACGGAGGAAAAACATGCCGTTTTACGAAAGAGAAGAAGAGATCTTACACTTATTGCTGTCGGGTGACCCCAAGTCGCTGGAACAATTAGCGGAAGCGCTTTTTGTCAGCCGTTCTACCTTGCGGCGCGACTTGATAAAATTAGAGAACAAGGGCGTTCTTATCCGCACGCACGGTTCCTATAAATTACTGCTTCATGCCGCCGACGAAAAAATACCGTTTGCAAGACGCCTTGACGAACGCGACAAGGCAAAGGCACTCATTGCCGAAAAAGCGGTCAAATTCGTATCCGACGGCATGGTTCTCATGCTTGACGGTTCGACAACGGCTTTTGCGCTTGTGCCGCTGTTGGCGGATTTCAAAAATCTGATCGTTTTGACAAGCAGTGCGCAAAGCTCGCTGGCACTCGGAAAAATGGGCATCAAAAACATCTGCACCGGAGGCAATATGATCAACCGTTCCTTTTCCTATGTCGGGGCGGACGCGGTAAACGCTGTCCGGCACTACAACGCCGACATCGCTTTCTTCTCCTGCCGCGGCATTTCGGACAAAGGGGATGCTTGCGACAATTCCGCCGAAGAAAACGAGATACGGTTAGCCATGATGGAACGCTCGGACAAGCGGATTCTTTTATGCGACAGCAGTAAATTCGGAAAAAGCTGTCTGCACAACCTTTGCCATGTTTCATCGCTTGACGCAGTTCTAAGCGACAGCCCCTTGCCGGAAAAATACCGCGCATCTTCCGAAAATACGCCGTATCGGTAAAATTGTACAGAATTGTTCACACGGTCTGCACGAATATTTATCAATTTTTTCGGTTGACTTTTCGGCCGATTGCTGTTATAATAATCCTGTAAACGAAATTCTCTGCAACTGACGGAAACGTGGATCACCACAAGGGAACAGAGAACATACATGCCGACCGTCTGGGCACACTTGCTTCGTCAGAGTAAGTGTGCCCTTTTGTTTTCCCGACAGAGTTGCCGTCTGATACAGAAAGGAATGTGAATACATGAAAAAAATCGCTATTATCATGGGCAGTGACAGCGATCTTGCGGTGGTAGAAAAGGCTATTGACACCTTAAAGGAATACGGTGTGCCCTATGAGGTCCACGTCTATTCGGCTCACCGCACGCCGGAAGAAGCAAGGGATTTTGCGCTTAGAGCCCGTGACAACGGATTCGGCGCGATCATTGCCGCCGCCGGTATGGCTGCGCACCTTGCAGGGGCTATTGCCGCAAACACAACGCTTCCCGTTATCGGAATTCCCGTAAAATCAACCGTACTCGACGGTGTTGACGCACTTCTTTCGACTGTTCAGATGCCAAGCGGCATTCCGGTTGCAACAGTCGCTATCGGAGGCGCTGTCAACGCCGCTTTACTTTGTATAGAGATTCTTGCCGTGACAGACGAAACGCTTGAAAAAAAGCTTTTCGACGCACGTAAAGCCGCCCACGACAAGGTAATTGCCAAAAACCAAGCCATAGAAGAGCGTTTCAACGCATAAACCAAGCACGAGAAAATCATGGAGGAAGATCAAATGGAAAAGAAAGCACAGCTGTATGAGGGAAAAGCAAAAAGAGTCTACGCCACGGACGACGAAAATCTCGTCATTGTCGATTACAAAGACGACGCCACCGCCTTTAACGGTTTGAAAAAAGGTACAATCGCCGGAAAAGGCGTCATCAACAACCGCGTGACCAACTACCTTATGCAGCTTCTCGAAAAAGAGGGTGTCCCGACGCACTTTGTCAAGGAATTAAGCGACCGTGAGACCGTTGTGAAGAAAGTAAGCATTGTTCCGTTAGAAGTCATTATCCGCAACATTTCCGCCGGAAGCTTTGCCAAGCGTTACGGCGTGGAAGAAGGCATTGTCTTTGACGAGCCGACCATTGAATTTTCCTACAAAAACGACGATCTCGGCGATCCCCTCATCAACTCCTACCATGCGCTTGCTTTAAAGCTTGCGACCAAAGAGGAGATCGAAACCATCAAGACACTCGCTTTCAAGGTCAACGAAGTTTTAAAAAAGTATTTTTTGGGACTCGGCATTGAATTAGTCGATTTCAAGCTGGAATTCGGCAGAACCCCGGACGGCTCGATTGTTCTTGCCGATGAGATTTCTCCCGACACCTGCCGTTTCTGGGACAGCAAAACGCACGAAAAACTGGACAAAGACCGTTTCCGCCGCGACCTCGGTCATGTGGAAGATGCCTATATCGAGATCCGCAAGCGGCTCTTGGGAGAATAATTTCACAGATATAAAAGCCCCTCCACCTTGCGTTTAAGGCAAATAAACGCCTTAAAACGTCTGAAACGAAAGTGACGGACAAATTTATATGACAAACACAAAGAATCACGAAATTCACGAGGAATGCGGCGTATTCGGCGTTTTTGCGCCTGAGACATGCGATGTCGCCTCGACCTGCTACTATGGTTTATTCGCCTTACAGCACCGCGGTCAGGAAAGCGCCGGCATTGTTGTCAACGACAGAGGGTTATTCAACTCCTACAAGGATCTTGGTCTTGTAGTCGATGTGTTCACACCGCGCGTTTTAACGGGACTCGGCGACGGCAACATGGCGGTAGCGCATGTACGTTACGGTACAACCGGCTCGAATGACCGCGCCAACGCGCAACCCATTGTGGTCAACCACATCAAAGGACGCATGGCGCTTGCGCACAACGGAAACCTGGTCAATTCTTCGGCACTTCGCGAAGAATTGGAGTTGGAAGGCTCTATCTTCCACACGACCAGCGACACGGAAGTCATTTCTTACGTCATTACCAAAGAGCGTATTCATTCCGCATCGGTAGAAGAAGCGGTAAGCCGCGCCATGAACCGAATAAAAGGCGCGTATTCACTCGTACTCATGTCGCCGTCCAAGCTCATCGCCGTGCGCGATCCGCACGGTTTCCGGCCGTTATGTTTCGGAAAAACCGAGGACGGACGCTATATTGTCGCCTCCGAAAGCTGTGCGCTTGACGCGGTAGGCGCGTCGTTCATCCGGGACGTTGAACCGGGAGAAATCGTTGTTTTCGACAAAAGCGGCGTACGCTCGTTAACCGAACACTGCGGAGAAGAAGAAAAAAATATCTGCATTTTTGAATACATCTATTTTGCGCGTCCCGACAGTCAGATCGACGGCTGTTCAGTACACACAGCGCGTCTTCGTGCCGGCGCGTGCTTAGCGCTGGAACATCCGGTGCAGGCGGACATCGTTATCGGCGTTCCCGATTCGGGCATTGACGCGGCAATCGGCTATTCGCGCCAGAGCGGTATTCCCTATGGGATCGGGCTTATCAAAAACAAATACATTGCCCGGACTTTTATTTCTCCCGGACAATCGTCACGCGAAGACAAGGTACGGATCAAATTGAATGTTGTGCGTGAAACGGTTGCCGGAAAACGCGTTGTTCTGATTGACGATTCCATTGTACGCGGCACAACCAGCGGCCCGACCATCAAATTATTGCGAGACGCAGGCGCAAAAGAAATCCACATGCGCGTTTCCGCCCCGCCTTTTTTAAATCCCTGCTACTACGGCACGGACATTGATTCGCGCGATAAACTGATTGCCTGCCACCATTCGGTCGAAGAAATCGCAAAAATCATTGGGGTGGACAGTCTCGGATATTTAAACGTCAGCCACTTAGGACTGCTTGCAGCGCACGACAATCAAAAATGTTCTTTCTGCGCGGCCTGCTTTGACGGCCGCTATCCGACCGAAATTCCGGCCGACACCGGCAAAAACCGGTTTGAGGAAAAATTGCCGGATCTCAAAGGCGAATGACAAGACGATGGGAGAAAAACTATGAAAAGTTTCAGTGAAAGCTATAAAAATGCAGGGGTAGATATCACCGCCGGCTACAAGGCGGTCGAACTCATGAAAGCGCACATTGCGCGCACACTTACCTCCGGCGTATGTTCCGATATCGGAGGTTTCGGCGGTCTGTTTGAACTTGACGTGACCGGCATGGAAAAGCCGGTGCTTGTCAGCGGCACGGACGGTGTAGGCACCAAATTAAAGCTTGCCTTTCTGATGGACAAACACGACACGGTCGGCATTGACTGTGTAGCCATGTGTGTCAACGACATTATCTGCAGCGGCGCAAAACCGCTCTTTTTCCTTGATTACATTGCCTGCGGACGAAATGTGCCGGAACGCATTGCGGAAATTGTTTCGGGTGTTGCGGAAGGATGCGTGCAATCGGGCGCTGCCCTGATCGGCGGCGAAACGGCAGAAATGCCCGGCTTTTATCCGGTCGATGAATACGATCTTGCCGGTTTTGCGGTGGGTGCAGTGGATAAGAAAAAAATATTGGACAACAAGACTATGCGCGAGGGCGATGTGATTTTAGCGCTCCCGTCAAGCGGTGTACATTCCAACGGTTTTTCGCTGGTACGCAAGGTGTTTGATGTGGAAAACAAAGACATCCGGACGCCGGTTGCGGAGCTTGGCGGCAAGAGTGTTGGCGAAACGCTTCTTACGCCCACCAAGATCTATGTAAAACCGATTCTTTCCCTTCTCGAAAAAGTGACGGTACGCGGCATTTCCCATATCACCGGCGGCGGTTTCTATGAAAACATTCCGCGCAGTATTCCGGACGGTCTTTGCGCGGAGATCGACCGCGCGTCGGTAAAGGTTCTGCCCATTTTTGATTTGATTGCTAAGACCGGCAACATTGATGAACGCGACATGTTCAACACCTTCAACATGGGTGTGGGCATGAGCGTGGTTGTACCGGAAAACGAGGCAGACAAGGCGCTTGAAACCTTACGGAACGCCGGGGAAAACGCCTATGTCATCGGAAAGATCATCCGCGCTGACGACAAGATTGTCATTCGCGGCTAAGCGGCGGAAATCCTTATGAAAGATTTCTTATACGGCATTTGTGCCGGAATCTTGATCGGAATCGGCGGAACAGTGTTTTTAGCGTCGGAAAACCGCGTTTGCGGCGCTGTTTTCTTTTCCGTTGCGCTTATCTATATCTGCGCCAAAGGGTATTCGCTGTACACGGGAAAAGTCGGCTATCTCGCCTTTTCGCACAAGAGAAAAGACATCGGAAACTTGACCTTCTGTTTTCTCGGAAATCTCATCGGAACGTTCGCGGCAGGAAGCGCCATACGCTTTTCACAAAGCACGCTTTGTGAAAAGGCGGCCGCACTATGCGACGCAAAACTCCTGCAAAGCGTTTCGTCAGCCCTTTTGCGCGCGCTGTTCTGCGGAATCTTAATGTATCTTGCCGTTTCGGTCTACCGTGAAAGAAACACGTTCATCGGCATTCTCTTTTGTGTACCGGTATTCATTTTAAGCGGCTTTGAGCATTCGATTGCCGATTTATATTATTTCTTTGCAGCAGGTATTTTTTCGCTCCGGGCGACGGCGTATTTAATACTTATCGTACTCGGCAATTCGGCCGGCGGACTGCTATTTCCGGCAATTGCCCGATTGGCGGAAAAACAAAACGCCAAAGGAGAAACAAAATGAGTCAAACACGAAATCCCATAAAAATAGCCGTTCTTGTTTCGGGCGGCGGCACCAATTTACAGGCGCTGATCGACGCTGAAAAAAGCGGAAAAATTCACGATGGTGTGCTGTCGCTTGTTGTGTCGAACAAAGCCGACGCCTATGCGTTGAAACGCGCCGAAAAAGCCGGTATTCCGACAGCTGTCATATCCAAAAAGGAATGCGGTTCACAAGAAGTATTTGAAGAAAAGATCAAAGCTTTACTCGATCAAAACGGAATTTCGTTAATCGTTCTTGCCGGATTTATGTGCATTTTAAGCGAACATTTTACCTCCGCTTATCCCGAACGCATTCTCAATGTCCATCCGTCGCTCATTCCGTCATTCTGCGGCGAGGGCTTTTACGGTCTGCATGTCCATGAGGCGGCGCTCGCCTACGGTGTCAAGGTCACAGGAGCTACGGTTCACTTTGTCAACGAAATTCCCGACGGCGGAAAGATACTCATGCAGAAAGCCGTTGAAGTTCAAGACGACGACACACCGGAAACCTTGCAGAAACGTGTCATGGAACAGGCGGAATGGATTCTTCTTCCGGCCGCCGTACAAAAGGTTTGCGCAGATATGCGCTTGAAATAAGTATTCCGGTATACAAAACGCACATACCGGTACACAAAAAGGAGCAGCTAATGAATATCTACGACATCAAAACCATGAAAGAGCGTCTTTCCGGCAATCCTTATGTCGGACGCGGCATTGTCACAGGCCTTTCCGAAAACGGCAGAAGCGCAGTCATTGCCTATTTTATTATGGGACGCAGCGCCAACAGCCGCAACCGTATTTTTAAACTGAATGACGGTGCGCTCTTCACCGAGCCATACAACAAGGCCAAAGTCAAAGATCCGTCGCTGATCATTTATGCGGCCATCCGGTCCTATGAAAACAAGCTCATTGTCACAAACGGCGACCAGACCGATACGATATACGAGTTTTTAAAAGCCGGAAAGGATTTCAAGAGCGCTCTCGAAACGCGCTCCTTTGAGCCGGATGAGCCCAATTTCACTCCGCGTATCAGCAGTATGTTGACCTTTGCAGACGGCTCTTTTTCCTACGAAATGAGCATTTTAAAGAGTCTTGACAGAACCGGGTCCGATTGTGCGCGCTACACGTTCTCCTACCCTGCCAAAAAAGGACTCGGTCATTTTCTGCACACCTATGTGACCGACGGCGATCCGCTGCCGACGTTCCAAGGAGAGCCGGAGCGCGTGAGCATTCCGGACGACATTGAAGCGTTTACTTCCGATATTTGGGAAAATCTTGACGCGTCCAATAAAATCTCCTTGTATGTCCGCTACACCGACCTTGCAAGCGGCAAGGAAAAATACCGACTGATCAACCGTTTTGCGTAAAGCACACGACCGCAAAGAAAGGAAAAGCAATGAAAGAATTTGAGTTAAAATACGGCTGCAACCCCAATCAGAAGCCCGCACGCATCTACATGGCAGACGGAAGTGAGCTTCCGATTGAGATTCTTTCCGGACGTCCGGGGTATATCAACTTTTTGGACGCTTTCAATTCATGGCAATTGGTCAAAGAATTAAAGGAGGCGACCGGTCTTGCCTGCGCCACCTCTTTCAAGCATGTCAGCCCCACCTCGGCGGCCGTCGGACTTCCGCTTTCTGCGTCCCTAAAAAAGGCTTGCTTTGCGGACGATATCGACGGTGTAGACGATTCGCCGCTTGCCTCGGCGTTTGCACGCGCAAGAGGCACCGACCGCATGTGCTCATTCGGCGACTGGATTGCTCTTTCGGACGTATGCGACGTAGCGACGGCGCGTCTTATCAAACGTGAAGTATCCGACGGCGTCATTGCGCCCGGTTTTTCGCCCGAAGCCCTTGAAATCTTGAAGAGCAAGCGCAAAGGCGCGTACAACATCGTTAAAATTGACCCCGGTTACGTTCCGGAACAGACCGAATGCAAGCAGGTTTTTGGTATTACGTTTGAGCAGGGTCGCAACAATTTCAAAATCGACCGCTCGCTTTTATCCAATCTCGTAACCAAAAACAAAACACTGCCTGAAAACGCTGTGCGCGATTTGATTATTTCGCTTATTACGCTCAAATATACCCAATCCAACTCCGTCTGCTTTGCCTTTGACGGCCAAGCCATCGGCGTCGGAGCCGGGCAGCAATCGCGGATCCATTGCACGCGGCTTGCCGGAACAAAGGCCGACACCTGGCAATTGCGCCAGCATGAAAAGGTGCTTTCCTTACCCTTTCTCGATTCGCTCGGACGCGCCGACCGCGACAACGCCATTGACGGCTACATCAATAAAAACGAAGAGGATGTCTGCGCCGACGGTGTTTGGCAGCGCTATTTTTCGCGCCGTCCCGAACCGTTTACCGCCGAAGAAGAAAAAGCTTATTTAAAAACCGTTACCGGTGTTTCGCTGGGATCAGACGCCTTTTTCCCGTTTTCGGACAACATTGAGCGCGCCCATAACAGCGGCGTAAGCTATATTGCCGAACCAGGCGGTTCCATTCGCGACGACGCAGTCATTGAAGCCTGCGATAAATACGGGATGGTTATGGCGTTTACCGGCATGCGTTTATTCCACCATTAAAGACATACACGCCGTAAAGATCTGTGGGTAAAATGAAGATTTACGGCGTGCATTTTGCGTTATTACGAAAGGAGCTTTCACATATATGAAACTACTTGTTGTCGGGGGCGGCGGCCGCGAACACGCCATTATCAAAAAGCTACGAGAAAATCCGGACATTGAAAAAATCTATGCGCTTCCCGGCAACGGCGGCATGAGGGAGGACGCGGAATGTGTGGATATCGGTGCAAAGGAGATTGATAAAATCTGCGATTTTGCCGTTAAAAACCGGGTGGATTACGCCGTTGTCGCACCGGACGACCCGCTTGTCTTAGGGGCAGTGGATGCGCTCGAAGAAAAGGGCATTCCGGCATTCGGTCCGCATAAAAATGCGGCGATTATTGAGGGCAGCAAGGTATTTTCCAAGAACTTAATGAAAAAATACGGCATTCCGACCGCCGCTTACGAAGTTTTTTGCGACCTTGACGCGGCGCTTGACTATCTGGAAAAGGCGCCGATTCCGACAGTCGTCAAGGCGGACGGGCTTGCGCTCGGCAAAGGCGTTATTCTGGCATTTACGCGAGAAGAAGCCAAAAACGCCGTAATTTCCATGATGAAAGACAAGGTGTTCGGTGAGAGCGGCGCAAGCGTGGTGATTGAAGAATTCTTAACCGGTCCGGAGGTATCGGTTCTGTCCTTTACCGACGGCAAAACAGTCGTTCCGATGGTCTCCTCCATGGATCACAAACGCGCACTCGACGGCGACAAGGGATTAAACACCGGCGGCATGGGAACGATTGCTCCCAATCCTTTCTATACGAAAGAAATAGCAGACGAATGCATGGAAAAAATCTTTCTGCCGACCGTTCGCGCCATGAACGCCGAGGGAAGGACGTTTAAAGGCTGTCTGTATTTCGGGTTGATGCTGACAGAGGACGGACCGAAAGTCATTGAATACAACTGTCGGTTCGGCGACCCGGAAACACAGGTGGTTCTGCCGCTTTTGGAAAGCGACCTGTACACCGTCATGCGAGCGGCAACCGACGGAACGCTGGACCAAACCGAAGTGAAATTTTCGCAAAAAGCGGCTTGTTGTGTGATTGAAGCGTCAAAAGGCTATCCGCAAAAATATGAATCTGGTTTTCCGATTACATGCCCAGAAGAATATAAAAACAACGTTTATGTGGCAGGTGCAAAAATGAAAGACGGTGTGCTTGTCAGCGCAGGCGGACGCGTTTTGGGCGTTACAGCAACGGCAGACACGTTAAAAGACGCCGTGAAAGCCGCCTATGAAGCCGTTTTCCATATCACGTTTGAAAACGCCTTTTACCGTAAAGACATCGGTCAAAAGGCGCTGGAAGCGATTGAACGCCAAAAGGAGAATTAACATGGTTTACAGAGTCTATACAGAAAAAAAACCGGAATTTGCGCATGAGGCAAACAGTCTCTTATCCGACGCGCACAGCTTTTTGGGAATTTCGTCCTTAACCAAGGTACGCGTCATCAACCGTTACGATGTGGAAAACATTTCGGAAGATTTATTTGAATATGCCAAGAAAACGGTCTTTTCCGAGCCGCAGCTCGACGAAACAAGCGATGAAATTGACAAAGCTTCCTGTTTTGCCTTTGCCGTGGAATATTTACCCGGCCAATTCGACCAACGTGCCGACTCCGCCGCCCAGTGCATCCAGATCATCTCCCAAGGCGACCGACCGACCGTGCGCACGGCCAAGGTCTATCTGTTATACGGCGATCTTTCCGAAAAAGAGCTTGCCGCCATCAAAAAATATGTCATCAACCCCGTGGAGGCGCGCGAAGCGTCGTTTGAAAAGCCGGAAACGCTTGCGGCCGATTTTTCCGTGCCGGAAACCGTCAAGACGCTTGACGGTTTTACAAGCTTGGACCGTGCCGGATTAGAAAACCTGATAAAGACTTACGGTCTTGCCATGGACATCGGCGATATCGAATTCTGCCAAAGCTATTTTGCTTCCGAAAAGCGTGACCCCACCATGACGGAATTGCGCATGATCGACACCTATTGGTCGGATCACTGCCGCCACACGACCTTTTTGACCTCGATCGACAAGGTAACGTTTGAGGATCCGCTGATAGAAGAAACCTACAAAGACTATTTAAAAACGCGTGAGGCGCTCGGGCGCAAAGGTACGCCAAGTCTTATGGATGTCGCAACGCTTGCGGCAAAATATTTGAAGAGCCGCGGTAAATTGGCAAAACTCGACGAATCCGAAGAAATCAATGCCTGCACGGTCAAAATTACGGTTGAGGTAGACGGCGAAAAACAGCCGTGGTTACTTCTTTTCAAGAACGAAACGCACAACCACCCGACCGAGATCGAACCGTTCGGCGGCGCGGCCACCTGCATCGGCGGTGCGATCCGCGATCCCCTTTCGGGACGCAGTTATGTATATGCCGCCATGCGTGTAACGGGTGCGGCTGACCCGACAAAACCGGTTTCCGAGACCATTCCCGGCAAATTGCCGCAGAGAAAAATCGTGACTACCGCCGCTGCCGGATATTCCTCCTACGGCAATCAGATCGGGCTTGCCACCGGCATGGTGGACGAGATCTATCACGAGGGCTATGCCGCAAAGCGCATGGAGATCGGTGCGGTGATTGCCGCCGCTCCTGCGGAAAACGTGCGGCGCGAACGTCCGGCTCCGGGCGACGCGGTGATTCTGCTCGGCGGGCGCACGGGGCGCGACGGGTGCGGCGGCGCCACCGGTTCTTCCAAGGCGCACACAGCGACCTCTCTTGAAACCTGCGGCGCGGAGGTTCAAAAAGGAAACGCGCCGGAGGAACGCAAATTGCAGCGTTTATTCCGTAATGCCGAAGCCTGCCGCATGATCAAGCGCTGCAACGATTTCGGTGCAGGCGGCGTTTCGGTGGCCGTCGGAGAACTTGCGGACGGGTTAGACATCGATTTGAACGCCGTTCCGAAAAAATATGAGGGTTTGGACGGCACGGAGCTTGCCATCAGCGAATCCCAGGAGCGCATGGCGGTTGTGGTAGAATCGAAAGATGTATCGCGTTTTCTTGAAATTGCAAAAAGTGAAAATTTAGAGGCGACCGTGATTGCATCGGTCACGGAAAAGCCACGTCTTGTCATGCACTGGAACGGAAAAACGATCGTAGACATCAGCCGCGAGTTTTTGAATTCCAACGGTGCGGCCAAGCATACCGATATTGACATTTCCGCTCCCATGGATTATAATAAAAAGACTGACGATGATTTTGAAACGGCGTACCGGTCGCTTGCCGGAGATCTCAATGTCTGCTCCAAACGCGGACTTTCTGAACGCTTTGACTCGACCATCGGTGCCGGAACGGTTCTTATGCCGTTTGGCGGAAAGCACCAGCAAACGCCGATTCAGGCTATGGTTCATAAAATTTCGGTGGAAAACGGGCATACGGACACCTGCTCACTCATGTCATGGGGATACAACCCATTTATCACAGAAAAAAGTCCTTATCACGGCGCTTACCTTGCCGTGACGGAAAGCCTTTGCAAATTGGTAGCAACCGGCGCTTCCTTCAAGGACGTATATCTCACGTTCCAGGAATATTTTGAACGTCCCGGAACCGACCCGAAACGCTGGGGCAAGCCGCTTGCCGCACTTTTAGGCGCGTTCCGTGCGCAAAAGGATTTCGGCGTTCCGTCCATCGGCGGCAAAGACTCCATGAGCGGCTCATTTGAAAAATTAGACGTTCCGCCCACGTTAGTCTCTTTTGCCGTGACGACTGAAAAGAACGACCGCATTGTCTCCAACGAATTCAAGACGGCCGGAAGCGAGGTTGTTCTTCTGCGTCCCGATTACGGCGCAGACGGGCTGCCGGTTGCATCGTCGTTAATCAAGGTGTTTGAAAAAGTAAACAAACTGCTTGCCGACGGAACGGCTATCTCGGCCTATACCCTCACCTACGGCGGTATGGCAGAGGCTGTCATGAAGATGTGCTTCGGCAACGGATACGGCTTCCGCTTTGAAAACGATTTAACGATGGACGATTTATTCGGCTACGGTTACGGATGTTTCTTACTCGAATTGAAAAAGAACTGCACAGAGGGAAAAACAGTCGGTTTTGTGACCGAACAGCGTCTTATGGAATACCGCGGCAAATGTATCCGCGTTTCGGAGTTGCTTTCGATTTATGAGAACCGCTTGGAAAAAGTATTCCCCTGCAACCTGCCGACCGACCGGAACAGTCAAGCCGAGATGTGCGATTTTTCTTATACCGCAAAACCGGAAGAACGCAAAGCACCGGCTGTTGCCCACGCGCATCCCAAGGTTTTGATTCCGGTCTTTCCCGGCACGAACTGCGAATATGACAGTGCAAAAGCCGTGAGCGACGCCGGTGCAGACCCCAAAATCATGGTTATTTCCAACCTGAACGCCGACGCGGTTTCCCGTTCGGCAGACGCGTTTGCCGCAGAGCTTGCCTCCTCGCAGATCGTCTTTATCCCGGGCGGCTTTTCCGGCGGCGACGAACCGGACGGTTCGGGCAAGTTTATCACGGCCTTTTTCCGCAACGCCGCTATCAAAGAGCAAGTTGCCGAACTTCTTGATAAGCGCGACGGCTTGATGTGCGGTATCTGCAACGGGTTCCAGGCGCTTATCAAGCTTGGTCTCGTTCCCTACGGAAAAATCATTGATACCGATGCAAACTGCCCGACATTGACTTTCAACACCATTGGCCGTCATCAATCGCGCATTGTGCGCACACGCATTGCCTCCAACAAATCCCCTTGGCTTTCGGGCGTCAAGATCGGCGAGATTTATTCAGTGCCGGTTTCGCACGGCGAAGGCCGCTTTATCGCGGATAAAGAGCTTCTTTTAAGTCTTGCCGCAAACGGTCAGATTGCCACCCAATACTGCGACGCAGACGGACACGCAACGGCTGATATTCACTTCAATCCCAACAATTCCATGTTTGCCGTCGAGGGCATTACTTCGCCGGACGGCCGTGTTTTCGGCAAAATGGGGCACTCCGAACGCGTTGGCGCCGGTCTTTACAAAAACGTTCCCGGCGAATACGAACTCGGCATGTTCAAAAACGCCGTCAATTATTTTAAACTTTAAGGAGAATTTTCATGACTTACAAATCCGACATTGAGATTGCCCAAAGCGTTACCATGAAACACATCACGGAAATTGCGCAAAATGCAGGCATTGACAGGAAATATGTCGAACAGTACGGCTCGTACAAAGCCAAAATCGATTTATCTCTCTTAAACGACCGCCAAAATGTCCCGGACGGAAAACTGATTCTTGTCACGGCTATCACGCCGACTCCTGCCGGAGAGGGCAAAACGACCACCACGATCGGCCTTGCCGACAGTTTGAAAAGAATCGGCAAAAAGGTAACGGTAGCGTTACGTGAGCCGTCGCTTGGTCCGGTGTTCGGCATCAAGGGCGGTGCGGCCGGCGGCGGATACGCCCAAGTCGTTCCCATGGAGGACATCAATCTGCATTTTACGGGCGATTTTCATGCGATCGGCGCGGCCAACAATCTGCTTGCGGCCATGCTTGACAACCACATTCAACAGGGCAATGCGCTCGGAATTGACGTGCGCCGCATCACCTGGAAACGCTGTGTGGACATGAACGACCGCCAGTTAAGAAACATTGTGGACGGTCTCGGCGGTAAAGCCAACGGCACGCCGCGTGAGGACGGATTTGACATTACGGTAGCATCGGAAGTCATGGCGGTTCTCTGCCTTGCCAACTCCCTTACCGATTTAAAAGAACGTCTTTCACGCATTATTGTCGCCTACAATTACAACGGCGAACCGATCACCTGTGCCGATTTAAAAGCGCAGGGTGCGATGACGGCGCTCTTGAAAGACGCGCTGAAACCGAATCTGGTGCAAACTTTGGAGGGAACGCCTGCCTTTGTTCACGGCGGTCCGTTTGCCAACATTGCACATGGCTGCAATTCGGTCATTGCAACGCGCATGGCGCTCAAAATGGGCGATTACGCCGTTACGGAAGCCGGATTCGGAGCCGATCTGGGTGCGGAGAAATTCTTGGACATCAAATGCCGCTATGCCGGCTTAAAACCGGCGGCTGTGGTAATCGTCGCGACGATCCGTGCGCTCAAAATGCACGGCGGTCTTCCCAAGAATGAACTTGCAACGCCCGATCTTACGGCTCTTGAAAAGGGATTGCCGAATCTTCTTCGGCACGTTTCCAATATTACGAACGTATACAAGCTTCCGGCAGTCGTTGCGGTCAACAAATTCCCGACCGACACAGACGAAGAAGCGGAGCTGGTTATTCGCGAATGCCGCAAACTGGGAGTAAACACGGTTCTTTCGGACGTTTGGGCAAAAGGCTCGGAAGGCGGCACAGAGCTGGCCGAAGAAGTTGTCAAGCTGTGCGAAAAGCCGAACAGCTTTGCGTTTTCCTATGAACTTGACGGCAGTATTGAAGATAAAATCGAAGCGGTTGTCAAAAAGGTTTACGGCGGCGACGGAGTCGATTTTCTCCCGTCCGCCAAAAAACAAATAGCAACGCTTACTGAACTTGGCTTTTCGCATCTTCCGATATGCATTGCCAAGACGCAATACAGCTTTTCGGACGATCCGGCCAAGCTCGGCGCACCGGAGCATTTCCGCGTGACGGTCAAAAATGTCAAGGTCTCGGCCGGCGCCGGCTTTATTGTGGTTCTCACCGGCGATATTATGACCATGCCGGGACTTCCCAAGATTCCTGCGGCTGAAAAAATCGACGTGGACGAAACCGGAAAGATTTCAGGGCTATTTTAACCCACAGGGGCAATTCGTCCGCATTCTGCTTTCCACCCCTTTTAGCATCATAAAGAACGCCCGGCTGTTTGAAACTTCAAACAGCCGGGCGTTTTAATTCTTTTTACGAAGCTTTTCTTCTAAAAAAAGCCGCGCATCTCCATTTTTCTTTCTAAACCCCCCCTTTTTATTCTAATGCAGCTGATACCAAAGCGACCGGTAATAATTCTGCGGCCGATGCGCCTCAAACGACACGGCAAACGGCAACTTCAAAACACCGGTATGGATGTCGATGCCGACATGGCGGAATCCAAAAAGTGCAGGCGGCACTTTGGTGACAATGTCATTGCCGTTGCTGACGCGTAACGTTTTGAACACGCGCTTATCATAAGACCGCGCAAACGCCTTGTTTCCCACGCGCGGGCACCCGAACAGATACGCTTCGACATCCTTATGTGGGAAATTATACTGGATATCCACCGCGCACAAAATGGCAAGCGCCGCCCCAAGCGAATGACCTGTCACGATGACGTGACAGGAACCGGACGGAATCAGGGCATGTATCTTTTCACGCACGCTCTTGTAGGTGCGCAAAAAGCCGGCATGTACACGAATATCGGTGTTTTCATTGTCATACGGAATCACTGCTTTGGCAAAACAGAAGTCATTCAGCCAGTTTATGCGTGAATCCGTACCGCGAAAGGTGATACTCACTTCCCCTTCTTTGATACGCACAAAACACTCTGTGTCGGTTTTCTTATCTTCCACCAGAATCACCTTGGTACAGCGGCATAACGGCTGGTTATCCCGATAGGCAATGGACGATAGTTCCAACATATGTAACATCTGCGAACCGTTCATAAAAACCTCTTTCTGCTTTGGCAAAATTTGGCGGCAAGTCTCGGTGTATTTGCATTATCTTACGATTTTTAACGATTTTGCTTGACAGAAATCCGTTTTACCGATAGACTGTAACCGTTATACAAAGCCACAGTTCAGTGTATGACAGAAAGAGGGAAAATCATGCCGGAAGTTACCCCAAAACTACACAGCGCGCCTATTCTTCATAAGCTTTCAAAGCCGATTTTGACAAAAAATGACATGCCCTACGAGGCATCTCTTATTTTCAATGCCGGCGTTATCCGATACGAGGGAAAATACTTAATGGTCTTTCGCAACGACTACGGAACCGACGAAGAACAGTACGGCAAAGGTCAGAATTTCCGCGGTACATCGGTGGGCCTTGCCGTCAGCGACAACGGAATCGACGGCTGGAACGTATTCGCAAAACCGCTCATTGACAGCGCCGATATCGCCGATCCCGAAATCAGCCGTCTGTACGATCCGCGTATCACGATGATCGACGGCCGCCTGTATCTTTGTCTTGCCATGGACACACGGCATGGCATTCGCGGCTGTATTGCGTCGTTAAACGACAGTCTTGATAAAATCGATATTCTTAGCGCCAGCGTGCCGGACAACCGCAACATGGTATTGTTTCCCGAAAAAATCGGCGGCCTGTATGTACGGTTAGAACGTCCTTTTCCGGTTTACGGACGCGGCGGAAAAGACCGATTTGATTTATGGCTTTCCCAATCGCCCGATCTTCGCTATTGGGGTGATCATGCGTTAGTTTTAGGCGTGGAAAACGTTCCGTTTTCCAACGACAAGATAGGTCCGGCGGCTCCTCCGGTCAAGACCGAGAAAGGCTGGCTTACCACGTTTCACGCAGTCGATATCGACGGAAACCGCGGCAAAAACGGATGGGAAACTGCATGGAAAAAGCGCTATTCGGCCGGTATCATGCTGTTGGACAAAGACGACCCGTCTCGGGTCATCGGCATGAGCAAAACGCCGCTCATTGCGCCGGAGCTTGATTATGAAACCGATGAGGGATTCCGACAGAATGTCATTTTCCCGGGCGGCATGATTTTAGAACCGACCGGTGAAGTCAAAATCTACTATGGTGCAAGCGACACGGTGGAATGCGTTGCAACAGCTGATGTAAACGACCTGCTTGCGCTCTGTTCGGAAGAAAAATAAGCAGAACAAAAACAAAGAGCTGTAAAAACACAGTCTTTACAGCTTCTTATTGTTATTTTTGATTATTTCAGGAACACATCCATCATACGTTCGCCTTTGGAATAATTGATGGTATCGAGATACGAAACATCCTCTACGCCGAAGAATTCATCGTAGCTCTTGGCGTCGGAATCCACTTCCGCGTCGCTTGAATACATAACATACGGCACAGCGTCAATCGAATGAGTCCGCATCTCAATCGGCGTCGGATGATCCGGAAGCACGAGGAACCGATATGCTTCGCCGGTCTGTTTGAGTGCGTCCTCAATCGGCGCGATAATTCTGGAATCCAGATATTCAATGGATTTGACCTTGTTTTCGGTTTCCGCACGGTGTCCACATTCATCCGGAGCCTCCACATGCACATACACAAGGTCATTGCCGCGTTTCAAGGCATCGATCGCCGCCTGCGCCTTGCCCTCAAAGTTGGTATGGATATTTCCGGTAGCACCGGGAACCTCGATAACCTCCATACCGGCGCATAGCCCTATTCCTTTGATGAGGTCTACGGCAGAAATGACAGCGGCTTTTTTGCCGTAGCGGTCTTTGAAGGACGCAAGAAGCGGTTTTTTACCGGGTCCCCAGATCCAGAGCGAGTTGGCGGGAAGAAGTCCGCGCGTTTTGCGGTCAAGGTTGACCGGGTGATTCTTCAAGATTTCAAAGCTTTTTTGCATGATTTCGCGATAAGGCTTGCCGATTTCTCCCTGGGGCAGATAATCGCCGATCTCGCGGCCTAAGATATCGTGCGGACGGGTGAATTCGCAGAGCGCCGGCGCGTTCTTCCAGATAAGACAATGCCGGTAACTGACGCCGGGATAATAGGTATGTACGGCGTCGCCCAGCTCTTTTTGCAGAGTTTCAATGAGCTTGGTGGATTCTTCTGTCGGGATCTCGTCTGCGCCATGATCAAGAATGCGCTGATGTTCGTAGGAATCCGCGTCCTCGGTGAGAGCGACGGTATTGATACGGAATGCCGTCTCGTCCGGTTTCATGTCAATGCCCATACTGACGGCTTCTAACGGAGAACGTCCCTTGGAGTAGATTTTCGGGTCATAGCCCATGACGGCAAGGTTTGCGGTGTCGCTTTCAGGAATCATATCTTTCGGCACATTATGCACAAAACCGATGATTCCGTGGCGGGCCATATAATCCATGCGCGGTTTATGGGCAACCTGCAACGGTGTTTTTCCGCCAAGAGACTCGATCTTATAATCCGCCATACCGTCTCCGATGACAATTACATATTTCATAAGACGAAACGTCCTTTCATTTTTGGGTTTTCGGAAAGCTCCGATTATTTAAATAATACGTTCTTTTTGCACAAAAAGCAAGCAATATTTTGTTAATAATGCCAAATTTCAACTTTTTTCGACAGTGGGATTGCATTTCTTATTCTCTTATGCTATGATAAATAAAGTTTCGGCATTGGCCGATGAACGGAGGAAACTGTTTTGACCAACACACAGAAAGGCATGCTTGCCGGTTTTTCCGGCAATTTCATCTTCGGACTTAGTTTTCTGTTTTCCACACGCGCTTTTAAAACAGCGGCAAATCTTATGGAGAACTCAGGCGCGCTAAGCGGCGCGGACGTACCGGCTGTGCTTTCGGTACGCTTTATCTTCGCTTTTCTTCTTATGACGGCCTTGCTTCCGGTTTTAAAAATCAAGCTTTCTTTTCGCGGAAAACCGATATTCAAGCTGATTTTACTGGGCGTCTTTCAGCCGGTTATCTATTTCATCGGCGAAAGCTTCGGATTAAAGCAAACAGGCATTGTGGTTTCATCGGTCATGATAGCGTTAGTTCCGGTACTATGTCAGATTTTTTCAGCGCTCTTTTTACATGAACCGCCGAAGCTTTTACAGGTTGTTTTCTGCGTGCTTTCGGTAGGCGGTGTTGCGGTCGTCACCATTCAAAGCGGCGACGGGAGCGGAAAAACCTATCTTTCGGGGGTGATTTTCCTGACGGTCGCCGTTGTATCAGCAGTAGCCTTCAACATTTTAAGCCGCGACTTAGCAAAAGACTTCACACCGTTTGAGAGGACTTATTTCATGTTTATCGACGCGGCTGTCTTTTTCACGGTATATGCACTTATTGCAACTCGTTTTCAGCCGTTACTCATTGTCAAGCCGCTTATGATTCCGGAATATGTTATTTCGATTTTATATTTAGGCGGCCTTTCCAGCGTTTTTGCCTATCTCATGGTCAACTATTCCAACACGTATCTGCCGCTCACGCGTTCAACGGTCTTTTCCAGCGTGATTACGGTAGTTTCCACAACAGCCGGGTTCTTGGTCGGCGAAAAGTGCACGGTCGTCAGCGTCATTGCCTGCCTTGTGATTTTAGTCGGCATATGGGGCGTACAGCGCTTTGCCGCACCGGAAAACAAGTAAATAACGATTGCAAAGCATTCCCCGTCCACCGAAAAAAGCGGACGGGGAATATTTTTGTCGCCCGGCAATCTGCATACACAGACTGTCGGGCGACAAGCTTTTAATTCTTTTGTCAGGCTTTTCCAAGAAAAGCCATGTACTCTTTTCGCTTATTCGCCGAATGCGACAATCGAATCGATATACGTTTTATGAGCTTCATAGTCGGCCAAAGCCGCTTCGTCGCCGGCCTCTGCCTTATCCTTGATTGCTTTGACAACGCTGTAAAGAGATGTGGTATGCGTAGAACCGTAGAGGGTTACATTCTTACCGGAACCGTTCACATAGCGCAAATACGGTCTTGCCGTGAGATCTGCCATGACTTGTTCCTTTTTGGTAATATCAAGGCCAACCAAGCGTGCCGTAATGGTCACATCACCGTTTGCCGCAACATCGTATGCGATATCCTTGATGACATTACCGGCCTCGTCCTTTTCAAAGGCGATGCCTTCCACATACAGCGGTTTCTTGCCCTTATCCGAATCTGCATCGAACTTGTCGTCCGTGAGATAAAAGTTATGCGTCAAAGTCGTGAGGTACTTATCCAGCATCTCCTTGCGTGCTACGATAAAGCCGTATTCGCGCAGATTTTCGTAATTGACTGTATCTGCCTTGACAGAAGCGCGGAAACGAATACCGTTATTGGCCGCGTTGTCGCTCAGATAGACGCTTGCGGCGGCTGTACGGCTTGACGTATGGTCGCCGCCGTCTTTATTGGTAAAGCGGAAATAGATCTGGTTGAAATTGGAGGGCTCTACAAGCATATACTCGCTGTCCACAGTGTACGCGGAATTGAGAATAGCAATATCGTCAAATTCCGGAACAGCAAGACGGTGAGTTGCCGCGTTGCTCGAATACACACGGAGGGCGTGATTCTTGCCGGTTTCATCGGTCGGGTCGGTAACAATCGTAATGCTTTCCGAACCGTCCGAACGGTATGCCTTGAAAGCTTTTATGTTGGTATAAGCCGGATTGGTATAGGTAAGCACATTTTTGTCGCTGTTCTCAAAGTTCGTATACAGAACGAGTTCCCCTTTGCCGTCAGCAATCAACGGCACATCGACAGGAATAAACGCACCACCGAGCAATTTAGAGCATTCAACTTTCGCGTTCGGAAGATAGGTACGGGAAAAGTCATTCTTATCCACATAAAAATATACGCCCGGGACTTCGGGGAATGTGAAAATCGGATCATCCGCGGTCTGCTCAACCATCTGCACGGTCGTACCGTCTGAAATCGTAAAGGCGTTGGCCGGGTAGAAATAGATACGAAGATTGTCCACATAAAGATTGCCGCCGTTCGGAATAATGCGGAACTCACGGATATTTTGCATCGGCGTTGTGCCGCTCATCGGGAAAAGCGTATCTTCGTTTTTTCCGAATTTCAGTATACCGTCTACCGTTTTGCAAACACCGGTCAATGTGGTGTTATACCAGGTTTTGGGGTTGGAATTCAGCCCGCCGCAGTCAAGATTAACACTGATCAAGTCGTCTTTGGCTACTCCGGTAGAATTGACCGGATTCGGCGTGGTAAACCAACGCTGCATATAGCCGTTAAGTTTGTCGCCCTCGCCGGCGTGGCGGTATGCGGCATAATATTTTCCCTCTTTGAGCGGAAAATTCATGCCGACAGCATACTGATGCCAGCTGTTTCCGGCATTGGTCAATTTCAAAACCTTGTTGGTTTCATCGGCAGGGTCTGTCTCAACCGTAAGTGTCGCACCAGTAGGATAAATCTTGCTGATGGTAAGGTAGGTCTCATCGACATAGTCCACCGTCGCCGGCGCCGCATTTTCGGAATCGAAATTCTGATAGAAAACCAGTTTTCCTTTTTCCAGGTCGATAAGCGGAATATCGATTTTGGTTTCATCTGCCAAAGCTTTCGCTTGGTTTTCGGGAATCGCTTCGGTTACTTCCGCCGCCGATTCAACGGTTTCGGGCTCAAAAGCTGCGGCTGTCATGCCGGAAGTGAACAATAACAGCGCTGATAACAGGATTGCCAGGTGTTTTTTCAAGTGTATCACTCCTTTTAATATTTGTATAAAAACTATACAAATACAATATAGCACCCATATATAAACGAATTGTGAATTTTTCGTTTTTGTTGATAATGCACAAAAAACTACCGCAAAGATTAAAACTTTGCGGTAGTTAAAAACAATTTCAAATCAGAGTTTCTTGGTTCCTGCAAGCGGCATCAAGCCGTCCGGACCAATTAAGAAAACCGAAATAAGCGGCGTTTCGCTGTCTGTCTGCGGAATATCGAAAGTCATCATTTCTCCTGTGTACTCCCTCCACTCGATCTGCAAGACTTTTCCCTCGGATGAGCGATAGGCAACGGCAATCATTCCGGAGTCACATCCAAGCGTCTTTACCACGAGCTTTGAATCGTAACGGTGTGCAAGTATGCACATTTTTTCAAAACGCAGTGAAACGCTTTCCCCTTCTTTCCATGTCCAAAGGCTGCTCATGTCAAAATGCAGCGTTTTGGTCAAAAACTCAAAGGAATACAATTTCTCCGGTGAAGCGATTTCGGTGATCGATAATTTTTTTCCGTTTGGTACGATCGTATCGTTTTTCAGATAATAGCAGTTCTCTACGACAACATCCTCCGACGCGCCGCCGCTTAACCAGCCGATAAGCGCTTTTGAAGAACCGGGACTTGTCACAATTTCAGCGTACAGCTTAGGAGAAGCTACCACACAATCCCTGATATTGACGGCAGACGGTGTATCGGCATATAGTTCCGGCATGCTTTCCCAAATCGACCAGCCGTCCGGATCAATCGACATCCAGCCGGCAACGCCGCCCACATAGATCTTATAGCAAGTGTCTGCAATTCCGACAGCGGAAATGCTTCCGTCTATGTAACAGCGCTCAAAACGGCTTTTGCCTTTTCCCTCTTCCTTGACATAGCCGGAAAGGCCGCCGACAAACGGAGACAGCGTACTGCTGATATCAAGATCCGCCGACATGGTGCAATCCGTAACATGAACAAAGCCATAGCGCACGGTTCTTGCCTCCAAGTAGCCGAAAATTCCGCCGGCGCTTGTGGCGTCACGGTCGTTGTAAACCGTAATTTTGCCGCTTACCGAACAGCCGGAAACTTCGTTCGTTGCGCTGTTGGCAACTTTATAATAACCGCAGACACCTCCGGCACACAAAACGGCCGTATCACTGCTTGCTGTGTCATTATATCGCACATCTGCATCCAGAAGAATATCCATATTATAAAAATCCGCCGCCTGCGCATAGCCGAAAATACCAAAGGTATTGCCGCTGTATGAGCCTTTGAACGATATACGGAAGTTTGCGCCCTCGTAAGAGCCGGTAAACGGATGCTTTTTTGTTCCGACCGGCACAAAAGCGGTATCCGACAAATCAATATCCGCACTCTGCATATAGTAAGCAGACGCATAGTCGGTATTTCCGGCGTTCACCTGTCCGGCAAGATACAGAAAATCATCGGCACAGGAAATCAAAAACGGATCTTCTGCCGTTCCGGCACCTTTTAACGTTTCGGAATACATGGCGGAAGTGTTTCTCTGCGGAGCTATTTCCGAAACAATCTCTTCGGTTTCGGCCGGTGATTCTACATCAAAACTGATATGCGGGGAAGCGGTTGCAAGGAGAGAAAACGCGGTGCAAAAAGCAGCTAAGAGAATTGGTAATTGAATTTTTCGCATGTTTTTTTCGTCCTTTCGTTTCTATATATCTGTGGTCAAGGAAAGCGGTTTCCGGAGCAAGGGAATCAAACTTACGTTATCGGAAAAGAGAAAAACGCGAAACGTGTTTGTGCCCTCCGGCAGGGTTGTATGAAAAGTTTCGTCTTTTCCGTCAAAAGAGAGACTGCGTGCGGCGCATATTCTGCCGGAATCATCATAAAAGGCGGCGGTAAAGAGGCCTTTTTCAAGGTTTACCGGCTGAAAACGCAGGATGTTTTTCCGGTCAGTCGCAAGAGGGGTCCGAATCAGTTCGGCATACTTGGAAACAAGGCGCATACCGCTTTTGTCGGCAAGCGCAAGCCATGTTCCGTTTAAATCAAACCCCATAGTTTCGGTTAAGAAGTCACGGTCAAACAAGGTATCTTCTGTTACGCTCTCACCATTCAATGTATTGGAGGATGGCGTGAGACCGGGAATGCAAACATAGTTGCCGGCTGCCGCCGTGCCATCTTCAAAGCCCGAAAGAGAGCCCGCATGCGTTTCCGAACTTCCGGAAACGTTCATCCGGGCTTTAACGGCAGAATATACAATACTCTGCGGCTGTTCTTCCGAAAGAACAGCTTTGTCGCTTCCGGAGGAAACTAACCATGCGGTTTCGTCCTGCTTGAAATAGCCGGTGATTCCTCCGGCATAAACGATTTTGCTGTTTCCCATATTTTCGACAGAGCCATTAAAAGCGCAATGGCTGTAAGAAATAAGACCACCTGTCACTGCGCGTGTAAAACCGCAGAGTCCCCCGACAAAAGCCGTCGAGACACTGCTTGCCACGATCTGCACCTCGGCATAGCAGTCCGTAAACGCAGTTTTGCCGCTGTCCAACCGCATGCAACCGATCAAACTGCCTGCATAAACGGCTGCGCCGTTGGTATATGCCGTCACATTTCCGATTGCTTCGCAACCGCGTATTTCGCGTTCCACACGCTTTGTGCCCTTATAAAAGCCGCATAAAAGTCCGGCATACAGCGTTTGGCCGTTCTGGGTATCTGCGCTTAGTTCCCCTGTCACCACAACATTCAAGAAATTCGCCTGTTGTGCATAACCGAAAAGGCCAAGATACGAAACATCGGTATAGGTCGGAACATGTTCAAAAGTAACCGGGTAGCCGTCGCCGTCATATGTACCCGAAAAAGGCGTATCCGCCGTCCCGATCGGGATATGCGAAGTTAAGACAATCGGCGCGGTCTGACGGTAGAAAGCGCCGGCGAAATCTGAGTCGCCTGCGTTTATCCGTTCGGAAATATAAGCAAGCGTTTCCGCGCTGTCCGCAAGATACGGATTTTCGGCCGTTCCGTCGCCTTCCGGCGCATATTCTGCCAAAAGGACAGTCTGTACAGCCGGTGCGGCCGTTTCCGGCACGGTCTGTGCCAAAGCCGGAATGTTAAGGAAAAAAGCGGTCAAAGCAAGTCCGGCGGCCAAGTATTTGGAGCGCATACAAATCTCCTTTCGGGAAAAATGGCGGTCGCCCTGCCCTATGGTTTTTATAAGGGCAGAGCGGCAAAATGAATTTACTTTTTCAGTTCAATCATGCTTTCATCCCAGAAATCGGGCGCTTTGTAACCCATAAGGTTGACAAGCGTTGCGGCAATGTTGGAAAGGCCGTAAGAACCTTCGGTCTTGACGGTATAGTTATCCGCGCCGAAGTTATCGTAAATGATGCACGGAACAGGATTCAGCGTATGGCTGGTCTTGGCCTTGTAATGACCCTCTTTATCGATTTTGGGAAGTCCGGTCTTTTTATCCAGCTCATACATTTCATCGGCATTTCCGTGATCGGCCGTGATAATAGCCACGCCGTGAACCTTGTCAATCTCCGGCAGCAGACGTGCCAAGCACAAATCAAGCGATTCCATCGCCACGATTGTAGCAAGGTAGTTTCCGGTATGGCCAACCATGTCGCCGTTCGGGAAGTTGACGCGCATAAAGCGGAATTTGCCCTCTTGGGCCACTTCGATCAAGCGGTCGGTAATCTCGGCGCACTTCATCCACGGACGCTGTTCAAACGGGACAACATCGGACTTGACTTCCTCATAGCATTCCGTCTTTTCATCAAACTTGCCGCTGCGGTTGCCGTTCCAGAAATAGGTTACGTGACCGAATTTCTGCGTTTCGGAAAGCGCATACTGCGTCACGCCGGTACCGGCCAGAAATTCACCCATCGTACCGGTGATTTCAGGCGGGCTGACCAGGTAACGCGACGGTATATGCAGATCGCCGTCGTATTCAAGCATACCGGCGTAGGTAACTTTCGGAAAACGGATGCGGTCAAACTTATCAAAGTCTTTTTCTTCAAAGGCTTTGGAAATTTCGATAGCACGGTCGCCGCGGAAGTTGTAGAACACAACGCTGTCGCCGTCCTCGATCGTGCCGAGCGGCTTGCCGTCCTTGGCAATGATGAAAGGCGGCAGGTCTTGGTCGATACAGCCGGTTTCCTTGCGATATTCGGTAATAGCCTCTTCAGCGGAGGCAAATTGTCTGCCCTCTCCGAGAACATGCGTATGCCAGCCTTTTTCAACCATCGGCCAGTTTGCGCCATAGCGGTCCATGGTGATGTTCATTCTTCCGCCGCCGGAAGCTATTTTTGCGTCAAACGAAGCGTCATTCAGTTCAGATAAGAACGCTTCAAACGGAATAACATAATCAAGCGCCGAGGTCTCACCGACATCTCTGCCGTCAAGCAAGATGTGGATACGAACGGTATGCACACCCTCTTTTTTTGCCTGGACAAGCATGGCTTTCAAGTGGTCGATATGCGAGTGAACGTTACCGTCCGAGAAAAGGCCGATAAAGTGAAGCGTCTTGCCGGTATCTTTGACCGAAACGATTTCTTTCCAAGCCTTGGATTCAAACATTTTTCCGCTCTCGATCGAATTGGAAACAAGTTTTGCGCCCTGTGCAAAGACCTGACCGGCGCCGATAGCGTTATGTCCGACCTCGGAGTTTCCCATATCGTCGTCGCTCGGAAGTCCGACGGCAGTACCGTGTGCTTTGAGTTTCAGCATGGGATATTTTTCCATAAGCATGTCAAGTGTCGGAGTTTTTGCGTTCTTGACAGCGTTGCTTGCCGTATCGGGTGCAAGTCCTACGCCGTCCATAACGATGATAAATACGGGACGCTCAGAATTTTCGGCGTCATTGTTTACAAATTTGATTCTTTCAAGTTTGCTCATTTTGATTACCTCTATATAATAAATTTTTTTGTCCGATCAAACTTTTTTGACTTCGCTCAGGACGCTCCGCAGATTGCGTGTGGAAATGATCTTGACGATACCGTCCGCTACCGCGTCAAGCGGATGTTTGGCAAGTGTTACGGGAAGTCCGGTGCGTTCTTCGATCAAAAGCGGCAGTCCTGCCAAAAGCGAACCGCCTCCGGCGAGCATAATTCCGTTATCGTATAAGTCGGCGCACAATTCCGGCGGCGTGATCTCCAAAGTCGCGCGGATCACGTCAATGACCGCGCCAAGCGGTTCACGCATAGCCTCGCGCACTTCGCGCGCATAGATATTGAACACTGACGGAAGTCCCGTTCCGAGATTGCGGCCGCGCACTTCCAACATGCCGATATCGGTAGATTCATGCGCCGAGCCGATTTCCGTCTTGATGTTTTCCGCAGTGGTTTCGCCAATTAAAACATTGAATTTTTTGCGGATATATTCGGCAATTGCCTTATCGCAGGTATCGCCTGCGATACGCAAGGACTTGGAAACGGCAACGCCTCCGCCTGTCACGACCGCTACTTCGGTCGTTCCTCCGCCGATATCGATAATCATATTGCCCTTGGGCTGACGGATCGGAATCCCTGCCCCGATAGCCGCCGCGACCGGTTCTTCCACAAGAGCCACGCCCGAAGCGCCTGCTTCGATAGCGGCATTTTCTACGGCACGCTGTTCGACTTCGGTAATTCCGTAAGGAATGCAGACGATGACTTTCGGGCGTGCGAAAATGGAGGAACGCATGGCACGGCCGATAAACATTTTCATCATGGCAAGCGTCAGGCCGAAATCGGCGATAACACCGTCTTTCAGCGGTTTTACCGTCGTTATGCCATACGGCGTTTTGCCGATCATGCGCTTTGCTTCGGCGCCGATTGCGATCACTCTGTCAGAGGCGAGGTCATAGGCCACCACCGACGGTTCGCGGATGACAATTCCTTTATCTTTTGTGCAAACAAGGCAGTTTGCCGTACCGAGATCGATTCCGATACAAGCGCCTTCAATAACGGCCATGAGGCACATCCTTTCATCATAATAACAGATCCGGGCAAAATAACGGGACACATGCGCTTCACGGCTTTTATTTCAAAGACTCCGAAGTCATTTTATCCGCTTTGCCGGATTTCATTCACCGCGCGGCTCTGCACCAAGTTCCCAAACAGCATCAAGCGGCGAAACGAGCATGCATTTAATTCCGTTTTGGTTCAACCGTTCGCAGATATCCAACCGCTCCGGCAAATCGTTTTCGTTCAGGCAATCATACAAATATGCCGTCGTTCCGTCGGGGCTTATTAAGTCTGCGCCGCAGGCAAGCGCCCCCAACGCCGGAATCATATCCGGGTGTTCTTCCAGCAGTGTCTCACAGAGCACGGAGCTTTCCGAAAGCTCTGACGCGTCAAACGGGCGCACGCCTCCCACGGCATAGCGAAGCGCATAATACAGCTCGCGCGCCGCGGCAGAACGCTTTCCAAACAGATCCAGTTCTTTTGCCGAGAGCGATGTGACAAACACCGCCTGTCCCACAACCGTTTTTAACGAAGCGCCAAGGGCATTGCGGAATTCCGCCGTACTTCCTGTGCAGAATGCACGACAAAGCGCACCTTCGGTGTCTGCCGCCGCGGCAAACGAAAAGACCGCGTTTTCAAAGGTTTCATAACAAGGTTCATAAGCATCGCGTACGGCAACAAGTCCCGATTCAATACGGGCACGCACGTTTTTATCGTTTTCCGCCGTCACACACAGTAAGTGCCGGATATAGGCACATTGGCCATGTGTAAAGGCAAAGATAGCTGTCCGTTGGCCGTTTTCCGCAAGTTCCAAAGCCTTTGCGACACACTGTTCCGCCTCCGCAGGATTAGCAAGATCGGCAGGAAAGCGCATAGCGCCGTTTACCATAACGGCAGAAACCGACGTTTTTCGCGCGAAAGAGCCGGAAAACACCGTTTTGTCCGAAGCAAGCGATACGCGTAAAGCGCCTGTTTCAAGAAGCATACGCGCCGCAGCGGAGAGTCTGCGTATATGCGTAAACAGTACCGCGCGCTTTGCAGCCGCCACAGCAGCAAGCGTAAGCGGCAGATGCGAGGCATCGTCGCAAAGGACCGTATCGGCAAAACTTTCGCCGTGCGACACATCGCCGATGCTTTCGGTATTGACAAGAAGAACCGGGAACACACGGAGCAAATGCTTTTTATGCTTTGCGGCAAAGGCATTCACCGGAAGAGCCGCATCGGCTTCCAGCAAAGATACGAGATTTTCGGTCTCATCGTAATGCTTGACGCGCTGACGGTGTGTCTGTAAAGCGGTTTCAAGCGAGAGTACCGCACTTTTTTCGCAAAGAGAGGGATATTTTTCCCTTGCGCGCGTTATGGCCTCTCTGTCTGTATCCAATGCAGTCTTATGAACCAAAAAACGCACCGCAGGCAGTAAGAGCGACGACGCGAAAAGGCGGTCGGTTCCGGGTTTTGAGCCGGTTTCGCATAAATAAGCGGAAAAGGCCGGCAAAAGCGGCTTTGCCATATTCCGGGCATCCAGCCAGTTGACCCAGCCGGAGAGCGCCGGGAGATTTTCTTCAACACGTTTTAAATAAGCGGAAAGGCCGTCGTAATTCAAGATTCCCGTTTCAAAGTCAAGGCATCTGAAATCTGCGCCCAACAGTGCTGCCAATTTTTCAAGCATACACTCGTTTTCCGAATATACTTGGGCAAAGCGCGCACGCGCAAACGTCAGTTTCTTGGAAAGTGCAGGATCGGCGCAAAGCCGCGTGATAAACGAAAACAGTCTTGCCAAACGCGCGTCGGTCTTCCGTTCGTCATCCGCGTCCGCCGGATACAATTTCAACAGCACGTTTTTCAATTCTCCAACAAGAACCGCAAGCGATTCGGCGTTTTCGTCTTCCGTCATACCCAATTCGCCGGCTGCCGCCTTTTCGGTACGGTATTCGTCAAGGAGTTTGTAGATGTCCGACACGGGATGTTTGGCAAACTCCGCGCGGTTTTGTGCCGGAACATACTGCAAAAGCACGTCCTTGTGATTCTTTTTAACTAAGAATTTCTTGATAAAACCGGCTTTATCGTCCGATTCGCCGTTATAGCCGGAAAGCAGCGGATCAACGTCCTCAAACAGTTCCGGTGAGAAGAACCGGAGCTGATATTCGATGTTTTCCATGCGCTTTTTTGCATGACTGCGGCGCGATTCGCCGTCGGCAAACGCAGAAAGGCCATGTGAGGCAAAATCGGCAGGGATATCGTATTCGCGTGCCGAGATGAAGAGTTTGTATAACTCGTTCAAGGCATAAAGACCGGCAAGATCGGTGATCTCGGAGATTTTCATGCCCAACATCGGGCTGATCTCAAAAAAGGTTTCCCGATACTCGGAAAGTGCCGGCAAAATCCGCGCGATGAGCTCATAGACCTCATGCAAAAGCGCATCGTCCGGCATTTTTTCGGGAGCAAGTGCGTATAACGGATGCGATTTCAAAGGCGCACTGTCCGGAAGTCCGACTTCCCCCAATGTGACACGGGAGGTTTTGACAAGGCGTTCCGCCAAATCAAAAAGCGCGTCTAACTTTTCGCCGTTCAGATTTTCGGTTGCCGCCTTTTCGACAGGCAAAAGCTCCGTGTTTTCGGTAAAATCATAGGCATTATCAAACGATTCCACAAGCTCCAAAAGCGACACGCCAAGCGAAGAATCGGTTTCCGTTAAGCGCTTTGCATAGTTTTTTAAGCGTGCGGCGGTTTCTTCAAGTTCATTTTTTGTCTGCGGTGCGGCAGACGTTCTTTCAAGGTCTGACAGTGCGGCAAGCCGCTCTTTTACCGCTTCGATGACCTCATGCGACGTGCGGCAGGCATCCAAATCGAGTACAGTTTCGTCAAGGCCCGCGTCTTTTAACTCTTTTGCCGCAAAATCCAAGAACGCCGGGTCTTCCGACACCGCAAGCACACTTTTGCCGTCGGCAAGCGAAAGAGCGACAGTATTGACGATAAAATCGGCTTTTTCCTGCGCGTTTGCCGCCGAAAACAGAACGTTTCCGTCATAGGCCAGCGCGTCTTTGACGGTCTGCGGTGCAAAGCGCAAGACCGGACGAGACATATCCGGGTTTGACCGGTTTTCCTCCGGTGCTTTTTTCACTATCAGCGACTCAAAGTTCTTGTTTTTCAACATAGTGCGCGCGTAGGAACCGATATTGCTCCAAAGAATATACTCGGCAAGATCGGCCTTGATAAGCGCGGTTTCACGGATCACACGGATGTCGGAGTATTCGCCGGGACGTGCGTCTTTTACCGCTTTTTCAAAAAACGCAAACACCTCTGATACACTGTCAAGGTTTCCGTTTTTTGAAAGTTTGACGTCAAGACTTGCGGCGGCAAGGCCGTTGATAACCGGCGTGTCGGTCTCCGGGCAGAAGAAATAATCAAATTTACGCGCGAACGACACGCGTACAAACGAAAGCGGCAGATAGCGCGTTTCGCCGCTTTCCCTTTCACATAGGCGCAGAAATCCGGCAATCGCATAACCGGACAAGCCCGGCGCTTTACCGAACGTCATACGCGAGATCTTTTCATGAAACGTTTTTTCATATAACCCCGAAACAACATACTTTTTTTCGGCTATGCGTTTCTGAAACGCCGAAAAAGCCGCGCGTGCTTCTTCAAGCTCAGCTTTGTTATAGGCGACAGCGCGTTCGTCCTTTAAGGCAAACGAGGCAAAATCATCGGCAAGTCCTGCAAAGCGCGCCGGTTTTTCGCTGATCTCCATAGGTCCTATACGCACGCTCTGTCCGCACACAAGACCATCCGGGTCAAAGCCGACAAGCGGCAAAACGTCGTATGTACCATATTCGCCGGACAACGCTTTAAAAATGCGGCTGCCGGAAAGACCGTTATAAAGCTTGACAAGTTCATCGCGTGCCGAATGAGACGGCTCGTCCGGAAGTGCGGCTTTTACCGGTTCGGATTCACTGTAAAAAGGCGCAACGCCACAAGCGCGCGCTTCGGCAATATCGAGCGCGGCAACAAGTTTGGTGCTGACTTTGGAAAAATATCCGTGCGCTTCGGCGGCGGCAAGAGAAATATCGATACTTTGCGCCGACGACAGGACCGCCGGGTCAAATAAAATCAGTTCGCCGTTTTCCAACATGGCGCGGATTTTGGAAAGGCTCTCCGACACCATGCCTGTTCCGGATTTGACATGGGCGGCGCGCACGCCGCAAAATAAGCTCACCATACCCGACAGGTTCGTCGCAAACGCTATCATCGGCGCAAAGCCACATCTTTCCGCGGCGGCGCAGAACAGTAAAGCCAGTTCCATGGGAGTGGCAGCAACTGCGTTCGGAATGCACAGCGCCGCATGGCTTTTGATACGCTGGCGGCGTTCAGGCGAATAGGAATCCCGTGCGGCACAGATCATACTGCCGTCGCGGATGTTCTTTACAATGTTCCGTAAGATTTCGGTGTTGTCCGAAAGAGCAGAAAACGGAGCCTGCGGCGAAATTCCGGCCGCTAAATTCTCCACAGCCTCACTGTTCGGGCAAACAAAAGCGGCAAGCGTTTCGGGATGAATTTCAAGTCCGAGCCATTCATCGCGCGGCAAAAGCTGAATTCTTGCGTCCGCCGTAACAGCGACATCGCCGATAATGGCCTTAACCGTTAAAAGCGCGTCCGCAGGCGCAAGAAGCGTATTCAGATAAGCATGTCCGATCTCAAAATCCTCAGCGGAAAAGCGGATCAAAGCCGTACGTTCCGCCTTTTCGCCGCACAAACGGCTGTCAAACGACGGAAATGTGACGGCAGGGAAACGGAACACAAGATTTTCGCCGCACAGACACTCTGCTTCAAGCGTGAGCGAAAAGGAATGTTCGGGTAAATCCGTAAAAGTGACCGAGGAAAGCGGCACAGCGCCGGAAGCGGCCATAGCGGCGGAAAAGACCGCGCCTGTCTGCAAAGTGATATTCGGTTTTAGATTGCCGTATCCGTTTGTCATTGTATCCGCTCCCTAAAAGTGATTGAAATCGACATATATATTCAAAATATATGATACCACTTTTTTGAGGGATTTGCAACAATAACTTTCCTTTTTTACAAAAAATTTAAACGAAACGTTTTTTCTGCTTATTCGGTGCTCATCGGTAAAATGCGGCAATATCTTTTTTGAGGCCTGCGATAATGCGTTTTTCAAGCCGCGAGATATACGACTGTGAAATACCCAGTAAATCTGCCACCTCTTTTTGTGTCATCTCTTTGGTCTTTTCATACGGATTTTCCCGTTCGGTCAAGCCAAACCGGAGTTCGATGATCTGTCTGTCACGCTTATCCAAGCGCGCGACAGCTTCGTGCAACATCTTTTTTTCCTCCTCGTCCTCCAACCGACGCTGTACTTCATCGTCCTCCGAACCTAAAATATCCGACAACAGCAGTTCGTTGCCGTCCCAGTCCACGCTTAACGGATCTTCCAGCGACACATCGTTTTTGGTACGCGCGTTTTTTCGGATATACATGAGAATTTCATTCTCAATACAGCGTGAAGCATATGTAGCAAGCTTGATGTTCTTGTCCGTATTGAAAGTGGAAATGGCTTTCATCAATCCGAGCGTACCGATAGAGATCAGATCCTCTATACCGATTCCGGTGTTTTCAAAACGTTTGGCAATATACACCACCAACCGCAGATTGCGTTCGACAAGCACGTTTTTTGCCTTTTCCGCTTCTTTTTTATCGGCACTTTTCAAGCGCGATAAAAGCATCGCTTCACCGGCCGCGTCAAGCGGTGCCGGGAGCGTCTGCGAACCGTTGATATAAAAAACGCTGTCCTCTCCGAAAAAGCGATACAGTATCTTTAAGCGAAGTGAATTCTTCTCATACGCATTTTTGCGGTTCATTTTTCCGAAAATCATCTCTATTTTGCAACATACGGACTTTAAACTCATAAAAAACTTCTTCCTTTCCCTGGTTTTTAATAATATGGAATGTTAGATACAGACAGCCGAAAGCGGTATGATACCGTCGTTTTCCCCATAACCCGCCTCGCGCGAATCGACGGCAATCATTGCGTCGATCGGCCGTTCGGGCTCATTCCGGCGAGAGCCGCGCACAAAAACGCCGTCCGGCAAAAACGCCGGGAGTGCACCGTCGCCGCTCGGCGTATGTATGGGAATATACCGGAATTTCCGGCTTGCCGCAAGGCCGCCCAGTGTGTCAAAATGCCGATGAAAACCGTCTTTTCCCAAAAGCTTGTCAAGACTTTTAGCGTCAAGCACCAAGACAGGAAGTCCGTTATACGGGTCGCGAAGCAGGTTGCCCGAATCACAAAGCATGCGGAAGTTTTCGCACTTATCTCCGATTCGGATGCGCACATTCACATTTTTGGCAAAAACGCTGTGGGAGATGATCTTACCGCCGACCAATATCAATAAGAATAAGATTCCGACGGCGGCAAAAAACATTCCCGGTGTCAGCCCGTTTTTAAAGATTTGTGCATGCCGGTACCGGTATGCGCTTTCATACAAAAACGTCATCACGCCCCCGAACAGCATGCTTGCCGCATAAAATAAGATCACAGCTTTGATATAGGTAAAAAGCTTTCCGTTCCACAGCGAAACGCCGCACATAACAAGCGAGACAGCAAGCGCCGTAAACGGTTCGGCAAGCGTCACATACAGTTTCAACAAACAATACGCCGCGCCGACAAACGCCCCGAGCGCCAGCCGCAGCCGGTTCTTTTTTAAGCGAAGTACGGCCGATGACGCGTATAACGCCAAATAGTCCATAATGAAATTTATCGCAAACAGCACGTCCGCGTACAAAATCAAACTCACCAAATCCTTTGCGTTCTGCTGTTTTAATTATATGTCAGAAGCGCTACAAAAAATGTCATTTTTTAGCGCACACTCATGAAAAACTCTGTCATATCGGGACGAGTATCCGAATATGATTAACCAAGACAACGAAACGAGGTGTTCTTTTTTGTATCAAGGCTATCTTCGCGTGAGTTTACAGCTTGCGGACGGCGCGCTGCCGCTCGGCGATCGGAACGTTTATGTAAAAACGACAGGAATCACATCGGACGGAAACAACGGTTTTATTTCCGATTTTCCGGTCGATGCCGCACGCTACAACTACCGGCTTCTCACCGACGCTTCCGGCGCTACGCAATCGGTAACGGTGGAAGCACCCGATCCCGCTATTTCCTTAAATGAATACAATCCGGCGTTTCCGTATTCGGTGGTCGATGTATATGCGAACGTCCCGGGTTTTTTTCCGGTACGCGTACTGCATGCGCCGGTATTTGCCGGGAAAATGAGCGTCGTTCCGATCTTACTAACGCCGCTTTCCAAAGGGTATGAGGGCACAACAGGCGGCGTCATTGTTTACGAAATTCCGCCGAACGAACTGCTTGTGGGTTCGGAGCGCCCCAAACTCTACCCCGGAAACACGGCCGAACCGCTTGTTGCGCGCGAGGTCGTTATTCCCGAAACCGTGGCGGTGCATCTCGGCGTTCCTTCGTCTAATGCGGAAAACGTGTATGTTTCCTTTCCCGATTACATAAAAAATGTGGCGTCTTCGGAAATCTACCCGACCTGGTCGGAGGAGGCTCTCCGCGCCAACATTCTTGCTATCATTTCCCTGACGCTCAACCGTATCTACACGGAATGGTATCCCAGCCAAGGATACAATTTCGATATCACCAATTCCACCCAGTTCGACCAATCCTATGTACCCGGACGAAACATTTTCGACAATATCAGCAAACTGGTTGACGAACTGTTCAACGTCTATATCCGCCGGAGCGAATATATAAGTCCCTTATTCGCCTCGTACTGCGACGGCAGACGTGCGACCTGTTCGGGCATGTCCCAATGGGGGTCGGAGAACTTAGGGGCACAAGGCTATTCGGCCTTGAATATCTTACGCTACTACTACGGCGAGGATATTGAACTTGCCTCGACGGATGTCATTTCGGATTTTCCCCGTTCCTATCCCGGTTCACCGCTGTCATTCGGTTCGCAAGGCTCGGACGTGGAATACATCCGGCGTCAGCTGTACCGCATTGCCGCCAACTATCCGTTAATTCCGCGCATCAATCCGGTATACCGGGTATTTGATTCGGCGCTCGATTCGGCAGTCCGCGTTTTTCAGGAAATTTTCGGATTGACGGTGGACGGTATTGTCGGAAAAGCAACCTGGTATAAAATTTCGTATGTCTATGCCTCGATTCTGAAACTTGCGGAGCTTGGCGGAGCCGGTGAGGCCGGCACACTTCCCGAAACGCCGCCGACGGTCGTTCTTAAACGCGGTGACACCGGAAGAGATGTGGCAAGGCTTCAATTCTTACTCGGCTATATCGGCTTATTCTATGAGGGAATCCCCTCTCCTGCTCTTGACGGAATATTCGGCGAGGGCACGGAACAGTCGTTGGTGCGCTTTCAGGCGCAGTTCGGACTTCCCGAAACCGGAGAAACAGACGCCGCTGTCTGGCAGAAACTGTACGAAATATACGAAAATATTCTTGTTGTCGTAACGCCGGAGCTGGGCGAACAGAGTTTTCCGGGAAATGCTCTGCGGCGCGGTTCGCGCGGTGAAGATGTACGTCTTATGCAGGAATATCTGACGCGCATTTCGGAATCCTATCCCGAAATTCCGGCTTTGGACGCAGACGGCATATACGGCGCCGCCACCGAAGAGGCTGTGCGCGCTTTCCAACGCCGTTTCTATCTGCCGGTGACAGGTGTCATCGATATCCGCACATGGGAACAGATTGTGGCGGTATACAACTTCTTGGAGCGAAGCGCGTTATAGAAAAACGGTTTAACAGAAATATACCTGAAAAAACAAAGATTTAAAAAGAAAAAGGAGTTATTTATATGAACGATTTAAGCCTATATCGGATTTTAACCTTTCTTCCCGGTCCGGTACGCTCGTCACTCAACCGTCTGCCGCAGCCGACGCTTGAAAGAATCACGGAATTGCGGCTCCGTGCCGACAATATCACAACCGTTACCGTGGACGGAGAAAACCGGTATCTTTCCGACACCGGAATAAGCGCGGACCCGGCAAGGTGTGTGCGTGTGAGCAAGGACGATCTGGATGAATTCCTGTACCGGTTATGCGGCGGATCGGTATACGCCTACGAAGAGACCGTAAAGCGAGGCTATATCACACGTTTCGGCATTCGCGCAGGTCTTTTCGGAAGGGTTCTGACACATGGCGGTGAAATGGCGGGCTTTTCGGAAATCACTGGGGTCAACCTGCGGTTTCCGCGGCATATCAGCGGCTGTGCAGCGCCGCTTGTCAACCGTATCGCCCGGGACGGTTTCACCGACGGCGGCGGAATTTTGGTCATTTCGCCGCCGGGTGTCGGAAAAACAACGCTGTTACGCGACCTTGCCATCGGCCTTTCGAGAGATATCCGCACAAAAAGCGTAAACACCGGCCGTTTCTGGCGCGTCTGTATTTTAGACGAACGCGACGAGATCTATCTGCCGGAATACTTTTCCGGATGTGCGGTCGATGTCCTTTCCGGTATTTCCAAGTCGGAGGGATTAGAATGTGCGGCGCGCGTCCTTTCCCCGGAGGTGATTCTCTGCGATGAGATCGGCTCAGCGCACGATGCAGCCATGATAAGCGACGCGCATTTCGGCGGAATCGTCTTTATTGCATCCATGCACGGTGCGCAGGCAGACGACGCCTTAAAGCATGCGGCCGTCAAAAAGCTCTGCGACGAGGGCGTTTTCCGGTTCTTTTATGTTTTATCGCGCCGATCGGGCAAAGTTTCGGGAACACTGTACGAATATACGAACGGCAAAGCCGAAGAACTGCTATGCTAAAATACATCGGAATTTTACTTATTTCAGGCGCGATATCGCTGTATGGAGCGCATCTTGCCGCTGTGCGTGCCGGAAACGCCCGAATGCGCGGCGAACTGCTCGGACTTTTGGAACGCATTCAGAACGGCATAGACAACGGCGCGCTTCCGCTTGCCGATATCTATGCCGGATTCCATGGGGACATATTGGAAAAGCGCGGTTTCTGCAAGGCGCTGAAAAGCGGTACGCCGGACGCGCTGTCCGAGGCGCTCACGCTTATTGCCGGAGACTTGCCGAAAGAATGTGCTGAAACCTATTTTTCCTTTGCCGCTTCGCTCGGAAAAAGCGGATTTAGGAAAACGGAAAGCGAGCTTGTCACCCGTTTTAAAACAAATCTTTCCGCCTTGGAACAAACGTATGCGGCCGAAGATACGTCCAAGTGCGTTCTCTATCGAAAGCTCGGCATTTTATGCGGGCTTTTCGCCGCTCTCATCTTGCTGTAAACCATCTTTCAAAGGAAAACACAAAAAAGAAAAACAGGAGATAAAGCAATGGATGTAACACTCATTTTACGTATTGCCGGCGTGGGAATTTTGGTTTCGGTGGCCGGAAACATTCTTTCAAAATCCGGCCGGGACGAACAGTCGGTTTTTGTAACGATTGCGGGAATCATTGTCGTATTGCTGATGCTTGTAAGCGAGATCGACCGGTTATTCACATCGGTACGCAACATTTTCGGGTTATAGCCATGAGTTTATACCGAATCTTCGGCTTTGCCGTACTGGGACTAGTATTAATTCTTGTGCTTCGCCGCATGAAAGAAGAATATGCATCGTTTGTCTCACTGTTCCTGTGTCTTGGGTTTACTGTGTGCGCCATGGGCATTTTAACGCCGGTGATTGAATACTTACGCACGTTTGACACAAATGCGGATTCTGGGCTGTTTACGCTGTTATTCAAAGCCTCCGGCATAGCGTTAGTCACCACTCTTGCGGCTGATGTGTGCCGCGATTGCGGTGAAACGGCGCTTGCCTCCAAAACAGAACTGTGCGGAAAAAGTGTGATCCTTGCGCTATGTCTGCCGCTTTTAAAGGATGTGTTCGGACAAACGCTTGCCTTATTGGAGTAAACATACAAGGATATTCAAAGAAAGGACGGTGCGGCTATGCGGCGCAAAGCGCATGTATTGCGTAAAACGGTGTTTCTGCTTTTTGCAATTCTTATGTTTTCGCTTGGCGTGTTCGCCGAAGAAAACGACATGGGGGACAAAGAAAGCACACTTCTTGACCGGATGTTCTCTCTTTCCGAAGAATCCGGCCAACTTTCGCCTGACGATGTACAGAATCTCGGTCAACAGGCCGCCGACGCGCTTTCCCCTGAAAGTATCTGGAATTTCGGAATCGACCGGCTGGGAGAAGCTTTAAAAAACAGTTTTGCCGTCTTTCCCCTCTTGCTTGCCGTCATTCTTCTCTCCTCCGTCATCGGAATCTTTTCCGAAAACCTTGGGAGCGGTACACGGCTTTTGGAACTTGCATGTCTGTTGGGAGTCATTTCAATCGTATTCGGTGCGGTGAAACCGGTTATTGAGCAAACAGACGCTTTTTTGGAAAAATATGTGTCGTTTATGACGGCGGCCAACGCTTCGGCCAGTTTGCTCCTGTCCTCGTGCGGCGAAGTGAGCGCGGCGGCCGTATCCGCCTCTTCTTCGGCGTTTGTGGTCGGGCTCATGCAGATTCTCTCTCACAGTGTGGTTCTGCCATGCGTTAAAATCGTGCTTGCGTTCGGCGTGCTGTCAACGCTTTCCAAAACGCTGGATCTTTCGGGGGTGATAAACTTCATCCGCAACTTCTGCACATGGGGGCTCGGCGTGCTTTTTGCGGTATTCGGCGGCATTCATGCGGCGGCTGTCAGGACGGCGGCCGGTGCGGATAATGCGGCTGTTCGCGGAATCCGCTTTACAGCGGCGCGGTTAGTGCCGATTGCCGGAAACATGTTAAGCGAATGTTTCCGGACGGTACTCGGTGCGGCGAATGTGATAAAAGGGACGTTCGGCGCGTTAGGGATCGCCTATCTTCTGTATTTGGTCATTCCGACGCTTTGCACAGTTCTTGCCGTAAAGTTTTCCGTACTTTTCGCGCTGTTCTGCTCCAAGCTCATGGGAACGCGCCCCTTTACCGGCTTTTTGGAGAGCGTGGGCAGTTCGCTCAACATTCTCATTGCCATCTGTCTTTTTGCATCGGTCAGCGGCATCATTTTGTTTGCCGCCTGCACGGAAACGGCATTAAGCGTTTAAACGGCTTTCAGATTTACAAAAGAACGGAGCAGCAAAACATGCTTGACTTTCACAGTTTTTTCTGTCGGTTATTTTTTGTGTGCGCGGCGGCGCTTCTCTGCGAAGTTTTAAGCGAAAATACGCAGAGTTCGTCCGGCAAAGGTCTCTCGGCGGCCATTAAGACGGTCTGTGCGTTATGTGTATGCGTGTCGGTTTTCTCGTTTTTCGGCAATATAACCGGCAAAGGGAATTTCGATATAAGCACATTTTTCACACTTCCGGAGGTTTCGGAAGAACAAGTGACGTCCGGCACAGAGAATTTTTCACTGTTACTCGAAAAAACAAAAGCGGAATTGGAAACGCAAATAAAAAATGCCGTTTCGGACAAATACGGCATAAATCCGGACGCGGTACGCATAGACTTGACTGTAAATAAGAAAAACAGCGGCACAGAGGTCATACTATCGTCCGTTTCGCTTTCTTTTGGCGAAGAAACGCCGGAGGAACTGCGAAACACCGCACAGAGTTATGTAAATGGGATGTTATTCGGTTCGTCGTCATAAAAAAACCGAAAGTATCCCCCAACATCAAGAAAGAGGAATGAAAAGCATGAACAAAACCGTTTTTTCCGCATCGCCTGACCGAAAGAAAAACATTCTCCTGTTTACGGCCGTTTTCGCCGGCATAGCATTGATTGTTCTTGCCGGGATTCTGTCAGACCGGCCGGAAAAAGCGGCTGACACAAGCCTTGAAAGCTATCTTTCCGGCTTGGAAGAACGTTTAAAAAAGACTGTGGAGGCGGTGGACGGAGCCGGGAAAGCGCACGTTTTCATAACGGCGGAGACCTCCTATGAAACGGTTTATGCAAGCAATGCGACCTTAGATGAAAGCGGTGATGAAACGAAAAATTCCAAAACGACCGAAAAGCGGCTTGCCTACACGACCGACCGCGAACGGGGTGAAACGCCGGTCGTCGTAAAGGAGCTATGTCCGAAGCTTTGCGGCGTTTGGATCGTATGTGAAGGCGGCGCAGTGCCGTCCGTCAAGGCGGAGATTTTACAGGCTGTCAGCGTTTCGCTCGGTATTTCCCAGAATAAAATTTATGTAACCGGAGGTTCTCGCGTATCATGAAAAAAGTTATTTCCTTTATCGTAAAGCACAAAAAATCCATTATTGTCTGCTGTTGTTTATTCATTATCGGCGTATCGGTGTATTCAGATTTTATTATCAATGCAGATAAAGACAAAAATGTCGGTGCAGGCTCTTATCTGTACACCTCTGAGCCAAGTTCCGACAGCGCCAAGATCTTAGGAGAAGCCAAGCTTGTGGACAATATCGGAAAGGCAGAAAGTGTTTCCGCTGACAGTTATTTTGTTTCGGCTGAATTAAACCGTGAGCGCTCACGTGAAGAGGCTCTCGAAACACTGCAAGTGGTAATTGACAGTGCCGAAACCATGCCGGATGTCAAGGACAAAGCGCTTGATCGGATGATAAGCATTGCTTCTGAAATTGAGACGGAAGCGCTTGTTGAAGAAATGATCAAGGCAAAGGGCTTTGAGGATTGTCTTGCCGTTATGACCGGCGACAACATCAACGTCATTGTCAAGACGCCGGGACTTTTAAGTGCAGAAGTGGCGCAGATCACGGAGATCGTAATGGAAGAAACCGGCTTTACGGCGGAAAACATCAAAATTGTCGAGAAAAACTGAGTTTTTATACAAATAGCGGCTTTTCTCCCAAGAAAAGCCGCGCAAAAAAATGCAAGGGCTGCGCCCTTGCGACCTCGTCCCTTTTCTTTTAAGAAAAGGGGGCAAAAGAATTTAAATTTAACGCCCGGCGGTTTGGATATTCAAACCACCGGGCGGTTTTGTTTTTTCCGAAAAGCCTGAAAAGAGCTTGCTTTTCGTCTCTGCGAAAAGCAAGCAAAAGGGGACGTTTTTTCTGTTACTTTTTGCGGCGTGCAAAAAGTAACCAAAAAGCACGCGGGACTTCGTCCTGCGACCTCGGTTCAAAATTCCGAGCGGTGGATTTTTGGATTAAGTTGCAAGCTTTGTGCCTATCAAGAAATTTTATGAAAAATTGCCGCTTTGTGCCATACAGCTCGGAGTATTTTGAACCGGTGCGAAGGGGTTATTTTACTGCGTAAGGATTTGGGGGTGTTTATAAAAAGGCGGAGTTCGATTTGAGCGGACAGTAGGTTATGTGTTTCATAAAAAGAAAAAGTTTGGTAGAAGGTGGGTTTTAAAAGAGCAGAAAGCTATCTTTGAGACAAAAGGAAAGCTTTGTGAGAGAGTGCAAAGGCTCCGATTTTCTGCACACAAACAGGCCGTGGTGTTGCTCCGAGTTATTATCCGTCCCCCCTTTTGTGTTACGCCAAGCCCTATTTTTACTCCAAATTTTCTACTTAACCCACACCAATTTTCCCTTTCCACCGCACCCATATAATGTGCAACTTTCCTTTCAAACAATCACTTGCGGCGTCAAGCACGCACCGCAACTTCGATTTTTTGCAAAACCGGATTTTGCGTTTGTACTACACTTCCGTTTCGCACCGGTTCAAAACATGGCCGTGCGTATTTGCGGCACTAACAAACTTTTGCAAAAAATCTTAATACGCTGAATGTTTCAAATTTCATCTGAAATCCCGTCGCACGGGTTTTGAACCGAGGTCGCAGGACGGAGTCCCGTCTGCTTTTGGTTACTTTTCGCAGAAGCGAAAAGTAACAGAAAAAACGTCCCCTTAGGGAAATTTTCAAAAAAAGAAAATTTCCCTAAGCACCTCTTTTATGCCTCTCCGAAAAAGAAAGGCATGTCCTTTTTGTTGCTTTTGGCAAAAGCCGCAACGGCTCCTACGGTTAATGCCGCCGCACCGGCCATAATTCCGACCAACAGCATGCACCCCTCATAGCCGATCGCACGATTTAACCGGCCGCCGAAAAAATTGGCAACGAATTTCGCCGCACCATAATCGACAATTCCGATCAGAGTCTGGCCGGAGGCTTGCAGAGAATCCGGCACATGACGCCGGATATACAAAGCCGAAAAATACGATATCACAACATGACAGCCGCTCTGCATGAGGTTCAATAACGTATATATATACGGATCGTTTGTAAGCCCATACAGCGTATAGCGCACACAGGTGATTACGAGCGACAGAACCAGTGCGGCAGGAACCGAAAAACGTTTTTCGAGCTTTTTGGCCGCCAATAAAAAAGCCATTTCAGATATACATGCTGCAAACATCGTACTGCCGATCAACCATTTCGGCGAACCGATTTCCGTCAGATGAACCAAGCAGAAAGTGTTCCAGAAGAAAATTGGTACAAATCCGAAGAAGTTTACCACAGCCAATAACAATATGTCCTTTCGGAACAAGGCCTTATACGACACATGTACGTTTTCTTTTGCAGAAACGTTTTTTTGCGTTTCTGCCGGCAGCAGAAATGCGGCAATTCCCGCAGCGGCATAGGCCGCAAGCGCAACGCCAAACAGATTGTGTGCACCGCGCGCTGCAAAGTATCCGCAGACAAGCGAAGTGAAAGCATACCCAATCGATCCGCCTAACCGCAAAAGCCCGAACGAAAGGCTGTTTCCCGTCGCATAAATAACCGCCGATGTGTCCGCTAACTGTAAAACCGGAGAATTGATTAGCGTAAAGGCAAAAAACAGTCCCAAGAAAAATGTAAAGGAAACCGTTAAGGTATACAATGCCGTAACAACGCCTGAAACAAACAATAGAATTCCCATTAAGATATTCCGGTTTTTCATATGGTCGGCAAGACGGCCGAACAAGAACATTCCGAACACAGTTGCAACAGGACCGACCGACACGATCGTTCCGATCTGCGTTTTCGAAAAACCGCAAGTCGTGCGGTAGTACAGTGGGACATAATTGTTGTATACCACAAGCGCCGTATTGTAGAGAAAGTAAAAGAGGAAAAACTTCAAAGCCTGTTTTTTCACGTTGTTTTCCCTTCTTTGTTCTTTCTGTAAAACGCTGTTCCCACTCCGATCGGATAGGTCGGGTACGGACGCGCAATATCCGCCCAAAATCCGGAATCTACCGTGTTATCGCGTACAAATATAGCGGTATCGCCAAACAGCGGCGCAAGCGTCGACTCATAAAGCACGGTGATTTCCGCCGTTTGTCCGGATAAATGATCAGGAATGCGCCAAAGTCCCAGACCGCAAAGTCCCCCCTCACCCATTGGGATTCCGTTTATGTACAGTTTCTTGTACAGCGGACACCTGACGCTGAAATACAGTTCTTTATCTGCCGGAATTTCCGGAACATGTATGGTTGCCGTATACCGGCATTCGCCCCAGAATCCGATGCTCTCGCCCGGATGCGGCGTTTTGACTTTTAACAGGGACGAATGTTCATAATCCACCTCGAAAGCGCCGAATACAAGTAAGAGCGGCAGGAATTTGACATCATACAGCGCATTTTCCACGCGTACCGTATGTTTTCCGGCACAAAGGCGCAAAACCGGCGTTTGATAATAGAACGCGGAAAATCCGTCCGGCAGCAATTCGCTTTTTGCGGAAGTGTCTAATTCTGTTCCGTCTAAATACAGACGCGGTTTGCCGACCGCGTTTCCGCGAACCAATTCACCGCGCGTTTTGGCACGTGCGTTTCCGTCAGTCGTGAAAAAATGTTCCGCATGGACATCGCGCACGGTGAAAATGACATCGGTATCTTCTTCGCAGGAAAATTCCTTTTCATGCAAGCCGGACGGGAGCAAAAAGCGGAACACATTTTGCTCGGGCCGTATCACTTTTTCGTGCTCAGCCGTCGCTTTGCATAAGAATTCAAGCGGCATTTCCTCGCTGTCGTACACACCGCAGGCCGGCAAGAACACCTTTTTTCCACCCACATATAAAATCCGGTCCGCACTTTCCTGTGCCACATCCACAAGGCAATACGAGCCGTCGGCAAAGTGACGCAAAAATACATCATTTGCAACATTACCGTCCTCGGTAAGCGCACGTACGAGATCCGGCGTTTTCCGGGCGGCATAGGAGGCGGCGCTCTTGGCATCTGCAAAAAGCTCTCCGGTTTTGACGTTGCGCACCGTTCCATCCTTTTCCGGCAGGAAAAGGATCTCCTTGTCCCAGACTTCTCCGGGCTGCACGATTTTAAAATCGGTCTGTGTTTCATGAAGCGCGCGCGCAAGCGTCATATAGGCACGGTTTTCTGCTTGCAGCCGTTCTGTGGGAACCGATTCGGCTATCCGGTCGCGGTCATACAGAATTCCCACAGGCGAAACGCGTTTTTTCCGGGCAAGAAGGGCAAACCGTTTTGCTTTTTCCGCAAGTTCCCGATAAGCCTCATGATCCGGATTCGCATGGGTATAATTGCGGAAATAGCGCTTTTTTGTCAGATTGCCGCGCATGTCAAAATGACCGACCGCCAAAAACCATGTATCGATTCCATGGAGCGCGGTCAGAGCCAACATCTGCACTTCCTTTGTATGGCTCATATCATACGGCCCAAAGGCGAAAAGCTCCGCCATCGCCCCATGGGTACTGTTGGCAGAACAAGCGTCAGCAAACGGCAGCAACCAATCTAACGTAGTGGTTCCGTTCGTCGTGCATGTTCCAATTTCATCGATTCCCGGCTTTCCGAATGCGGATAAGTTCAAGAACGCGTCGCCCGAATGAAGTGTATTTCCGGACGGGGTTTCGTCGTCCATCAAGTGCCCTGTTAAAAGCAATCCGTTTTCCTTGCACCAAGTGCCGATCTTTTCGGAAAAGCAGTGATACATTTTCTGTGCACACAGCTGATATAACCGTGCATATACGCTTCTATCCGGATCTGCGCTTTCGTCCGTGAAGCTCTGTTCCAGGTCTTTAAAGAATTCTGTGCCGAAAGCTTGTCTATAATCGTTTTCCAGTCCCTCGTAGTACGGCAGACGATCTTTCCCTGTTCCATAGCCGAAAGACGGTTCGTCGGTATACATGCCTACGATTGTCCGTCCAAAATACTTTCCGAATCGCTTTTTATATTCTTCATGAGTCAAGGAAAGAAAATAGTTCATGGCCTCTTGGCCAAGAATATCCGGATAATCGGTCAAGACGGTTTCAAAACGCACATTTTTGCCGTCTTTCTTTACAAGCAGATTCTTCAGCCGATACTCGCTGTGCGCCGTAACACGCCCGCCTGCCTGACCGGCCGGCCAATTAAATTCGTCATACAGCCAGATTTTCATACCGCAGGCCGCTGCGCTTTCGATATAATAGGAGCATAGTTCAAACCATGCTTCGGAAAGGTATTCGACCTCGCTTCCGCTTCGCGGATAGAGCATAAGCTGTTCAAAGCCGCACTCTTTATTCATTTTTTTTACAAAATCAAACACTTCTTCTCTTTGCGGTGCGCCGGTCATGGCGACCATAGGAATCAATGGGTTTTGCATAAAAGCACCTCTGTTTCGGATATTTTACTTGATTATATCACAGATTTGTGATATAATCCTTATAAAGAGCAATACAAATCTTTCAAAAACAAACATTTATCCGACTTGTGAGGACTCCGTATGCAATTTGAGAACATCTGCCCCTTTGTACGATATGCCGTCAAAACGACATATCTGCCCAACCGTCACATGGTAAAAGCGCGTGACTGCCGTCTGTTTTACACAATTCAGGGCGAGGGCACTTTTGTGACGCCGGACAAGGCATATCCATTAAAGCCCGGCAGTCTTGTGTTATACCCTGCCGGACATGCTTACATGCCGTTACCTGAAAAAGAAGGCAGACTATTATTTTTTACGCTTAATTTTGATTACAACACGCATTATGCACGTTTTGAAAACGTTATGCCGCCCTGCAAAGCGACGCTGTTTGACGAACGTGACGTTCTGCCCAGTCATCTTGACACGGGCATAGATCTGTTAGCACGTTTTTTACACATAGCCGAAGCCGGGTATCTGCAAGACGATTTAGAGGAACTGGCGCGTTGTTTTGCGTTAAAGGAGCTATATTGGCGCGACAGTGCGTCGGCAATCCTCAAAAAGATCCTCATATCCATTTTGCAGCGGCAAACGGTTGTAGTAAGCGGCCGGAAAACAGCGGGTCGGGTGGTAGACTACCTGCACGAGCATTATGCGGAACCGATCACCAACGACAATCTTGCCAAAGTATTTGGCTATCATCCTTATCATCTGGAACGGTTATTCAAATCGTTTACCGGCAAGACGTTACATACCTATCTATTAGAGCTACGCTTGGAAAAGGCGCTTGAATATCTAATGAACGCCAATCTGCCGATTGGAGAGGTTGCAGCGAAAAGCGGATTTATGAATGCCGAGCACTTTTCCACCGCATTCCGCAAGAAATATGGGCAACCGCCCAGTCGCTTTTCGGTTCTGAAAAGCTCAGAAAGAGGCTCTTAGGGGCATTTTCTTCTTTCTGAAAATTTCCCTAAGGGGGGGAGATTTTTACGTTATTTTTTGTGGCGTGCCCCAAGTTCCCCAAGGACGTTTTAACGTTACTTTTTCGCTTGTACGAAAAAGTAACCAAAAAGTACACCAGAGGTCTGCTGACCTCTGGATTCCGAGGAGCGGTTCAAAGCTCTACACAGGCATACTTTTTATAGAAATTGTAGCAATGCGTGTCTAAAACAGTTTTCAGGCTTTGAACCGGTGAAAAAGGGAGACTTTTCATCAAACGCAGAATCGGATTTTGCGGAAATTTGAAGTTGTAGTGCGTGCTTGCCGCCGCAAACACTTGGCTAAAAGGAAAAGTGCACGTTATCTTTGTTGCAGTGGGAATGGGAAATTATCGTGGTTTAAGTGGAAAGTTTGGAGTATAAAAAGAACTTGGCATTATTAAAAGTGATGTGAGCCAGTGAGAAAATCAAGATGTACCAAAAATATTTTCGTGTGCAGAAAACCGGAATTTTTATTCTCTCACAAAACTTTCCGTTTTCTTAAAGATAATATTCTGTTCTCTCAAAAATAACCTCCCACCCAACTCCCCCTTTTTATCACCCCCTTAACCTACTGTCCACCCACATCAAGCTTTGCCTTTTCATAAACACCCTCAAATCCTTACGCAGTAAAATACCCCCCTCGCGTCGGTTCAAAACATGGTCGTGCGTTGAGCGGCACTAACAAACTCTTGCAGACCTTTTTAATACGCTGTACCTTTTAAATTTTAGCAAAAAAATCATCGCACAGGTTTTGAACCGAGGTCACAGGACGAAGTCCCGCGTGCTTTTTGGTTACTTTTTGCACGCCGCAAAAAGTAACAGAAAAATCGTCCCCTTTTGCTTGCTTTTCGCAAAGACGAAAAGTAACATAAAACCGTCTCTTTTTCTCGCTTTTCGCGAAAAGAAAAGCAAGCTCTTTTCAGACTTTTCCGGAAAAGCAAAAGACGCCCGGTGGTTTGAAGATCCAAACCACCGGGCATCAAAATTCAAATTCTTTTGCCCCCTTTTCTTAAAAGAAAAGGGGGCAAGGTCGCAAGGGCACAGCCCTTGCCATTCTTTTATGTCACTGTGCGCCGCATTCAAGGATAGTCGCAGTCAGTATCCTGACAGCCTCCAAAAAGGCATCAATACATAAAAATTCATCCGACTGGTGCGCACCGCCATGCCCTTCGGGAAGCAAAGGCTTTTCGCATTTATACCAGGCAACCGTCCCGACCGAATAGGCGTTTTTCAAATGCCGCGCATACGTGCCGCCCCCCATAAGAAAAGGAACAGCGTCCTTTTCCCCGGAAATCGTGCGGTAGACCTGCAATATCTTTTGCGGAACAACGCCGTTTGGGTCAAGGAAAAATCCGTCTGTTGCACGAATCTTTTCAGCTTTCCAACCGTCGGATATATGCTTCTCAATTTCTGCCAACACATCCTTACAAGTAACTGAATTGCCAAAGCGCACGTCAAAACTGAGCGACGGCTTGCCGCAATCGGTACGCACAATCCCGTTTGCCGCGGTAAGAGCGCCGAAAGCCGGATCGGTAAGCGGCACACCGAGGGATGCCCCGTTACAATCTGCAAGCAATGCGGAAATGCGGTCAAAAATGGCACAGTCATTCTCACAGAGATTCCGGCATGCACCAAGAAATTCCGCTAAAACGCCAAGCGCGTTGATACCGTCTGCCGGATGAGCGGCATGCGCGGCTGCACCTTTGGCCGTAACCGTGATAATATCCCCGGCCTGAACGACCGTAATACTATTGTTTTCTTTTGCTTTTCGGGTCAATTCTTTCCAAAGTTCCGGCTTAAAAGAAATCCGCGCCTCCGCACGGTCCAGTACCATATTGGCCGCCATGCCGCCGGTTACTTCGATGACCTCCCGAAAATCCGTCCTGCTTGTCAGATACAGCCGCAGAATGCTTTTTTCTCCATAGCTGAACGGATATCCCCCGTCCGGAACAAGCGAAATATCCGGCATAGGCTCGTTTTCAGCAAACGCCGCGATATCCGCCATACCGCTTTCTTCGTTGGAGCCGGTATATAAAACCAGTTTTCCCTCAAACGGAAATCCGAGCTCCCGAATCATTTTGACAGCATACAGCGACGCCACAATGCCGCTCTTATTATCGCCGCTGCCGCGGCCATACACAAATCCGTCGCGGACGACCGGTTCAAATGGCGGACAAACGGTCCAATCGGAGGCATTGACCGGAACAACATCCGAATGGGCAAAGACACCAAGCGTATGCGTACCGTTTCCGTAATAGGCCAACGCATAGCCGGCGTTCGTCCGCTTTGTTTCAAAACCGTTCGCTTCATATAATTGACACGTCGCTTCCAATGCCGCGGCACAGTTTTCCCCGAAAGGCGCTTGCGGCTTTTTCTCTGATCTGACCGACGGGATACGGATAAGATCCATGAGCGTTTGCACAATTTCTTCACGATGTGCGGCAAGGTACGCGTCTATCTGTGCAAGTTGTGTTTCGGTAAGTTTCATAAAAGCCCTCTTTTCAAGAAAAGGCGACGCAAGCAGCGCCGCCCTTTTGAAACATTATTTCAAGTTCTTGACAAGTTCATAGGTATCTCTTGCAATCATGAGTTCCTCATTGGTCGGGATCACAAGCATACGAACCTTGGCGTCCGGTGTGGAAATATCAAATTCTTCCGAGGTGCGGAACGCTTTTTTATTGATTTCCTCATCCACCTTTACGCCCATGAATTCAAGCTTTTCACCGACGCGTGTACGGTATTGAGGATTGTTTTCACCGATACCGCCGGTAAAGACGATGGCATCGATACCGCCCATAGCGGCCGCATAACCGCCGATATATTTGGTGATCTGGTGGCAGAGCATGTTCTCAACGAGCTGATAGCGTTTATTGCCGTTCTTGGCGCCCTGTTCAATATCGCGGTTATCGCTGGTCGTCTGAGTTACGCCGAGCATACCGGACTTCTTGTTGAGCATGATATCGATATCCTTGGCGGACATATGCTCTTTTTCCATTAAGAACGGAATGATGGCCGGGTCGATAGAACCGCTGCGCGTACCCATCATAAGACCGTCGAGAGGCGTTACGCCCATGGTGGTATCAAACGATTTGCCGCCTTTGACAGCGGTAATTGAAGAACCGTTGCCGAGATGGCAGGTAACAATATTGATCTCCTCCGGTTTCTTGCCGAGCATGGCAGCGGCACGAGCCGTTACATAGCGGTGGGAAGTGCCGTGGAAGCCGTAGCGGCGAAGTTTGTATTTTTCGTAGTATTCATACGGAATCGGATAGATATAGGCATAGTCCGGCATGGTCTGGTGGAAACCGGTGTCAAAAACACCGACCTGCGGAATGTTTCCGATGATTTCTTCGCAGGCACGGATACCGGTCAAGTTTGCCGGGTTATGGAGCGGGCTGAGCTCAGAGCATTCTTTAATGGCTTCGATAATATCTTCGTTGATGATAACCGAACCGGAGAATTTCTCGCCGCCATGCACCACACGGTGACCTACGGCATTGATCTCGCTCATAGAATCGATAACGCCGTGTTCCTTGCAGGTAAGCGCGTCAACAATCAGCTTGATGCCTTCGCCGTGGTTCGGGATATCGATCTCCGTTTTATAGGTATCGCCCTTGTAGTTTGTCTGCTTGAAGTTGCCGCCGTCAATACCGATTCGGTCGCACTGACCTTTGGCAAGCAGTGTCTCGTTCGTCATATCGATTAACTGATACTTGATGGAGGAACTGCCGGCGTTGATAACCAATACTTTCATGTCTTAAACCTCTCTATGTATATTTAATTAAAATTTACTTTTTCAGAGCAATAGCCTGCTTTGCCTTAGCGGCAACAGACTCCGGCGTAAAGCCGAATTCGACAAGCAGTTCGGTCGCCTTTCCACTCTTGCCGAACACATCATATACGCCATGGCGAAGCACCGGAACCGGAACGGATTCGCAAAGCGTTTCGCATACCGCACTTCCCAAACCGCCGATGACATTGTGTTCTTCGACAGTCAGCACGCAACCGGTCTTTTTAGCCGAATCGACCAAGATTTCACGGTCAATCGGCTTGATAGACGCCATATTGACCAGGCGTGCCGAGATCCCGTCGTTTTTGAGAAGTTCGACCGCCGCAATTGCCATAGACGTGCAAAGGCCGGTCGAAACAATCGTAACGTCCGTTCCGTCAGTCAACAACTGTCCTTTGCCGATTTCAAACGCAAACGTATCCTTGTCGAAAATCGTTTCAACGGCAAGTCTGCCGAAACGCATATAAACAGGGCCTTTATGGTCAAGCGCCGCTTTGACGACGGCTCTTGCTTCCACTGCGTCTGCCGGATTCAAAACCGTCATGCCGGGAATCGAACGCATCAATGCGATATCCTCCAAGCACTGGTGGGTCGCACCGTCCTCACCGACCGAAATACCGGCATGGGTCGCACCGATCTTCACGTTCAGGTGCGGATAGCCGATACTGTTACGCACCTGCTCAAAAGCGCGGCCTGCCGCAAACATGGCAAACGAGCTTGCAAACACCGTTTTCCCGGTCGAGGCGATACCGGCCGCAACCGACATCATATTGCCTTCCGCAATGCCGCAGTCGAAGAACCGCGACGGGAACGCTTTCTTAAAAATACAGGTTTTGGTCGCTTCCGCAAGGTCTGCATCCAAAACGACAAAATCATAGGTTTCACCGAATTCCGCGAGCGCTTTTCCGTATGCCTCGCGTGTAGCAATTTTTTCTGCCATTGTGTCTGCTCCTCTCTTAAACGTGCGCAAGAAGCGCCTTTTCGGCTTCTTCCAATTCGCGCATACCCTGTTCGTACTGTTCGGTTTTCGGAGCAGAACCATGCCATGCGCAGACATTTTCCATATAGGAAACGCCTTTGCCCTTGATGGTTTTGCAGATAACTGCCGTCGGTTTTACCGAACGTTTGGCAGAGGCAACCGCAGAAGCGATCTCATCGAAATTGTGTCCGTCAATGACAAGCGTATTCCAACCGAAAGCGGCAAATTTCGCATCCAGCGGCGTCGGGTTCATGACCTCGGTCACAGGGCCATCGATCTGCAAGCCATTGAAATCCACAAAGGCGCACAGATTTCCAAGGCCGTAATGAGCGGCGAACATAGCCGCCTCCCAAACCTGTCCTTCCTCGCATTCGCCGTCGCCTAAAATCGTCCAGACGCGGTATTTCTTTTCGGAAATCTTGCCGGCAAGAGCCATACCGCATGCCGCAGAAATGCCCTGTCCCAAAGAACCGGTAGACATATCCACTCCGGGGATGTGCTTCATATCCGGATGTCCCTGCAAATAGCTGTCTTTCTGGCGGAAAGTCTTTAAATCCTCTTTCGGGAAAAAGCCTTTTTCGGCAAGCGCCGCATACAGCGCCGGAGACGTATGGCCCTTGGAGAGTACAAAGCGATCGCGATCGGGATCATCCGGCCGCTTGGGGTCAACGTGCATTTCCTCAAAATAGAGATACGCCAAAAGATCCGCAATGCCAAGCGAACCGCCCGGATGTCCGGATGCGGCGGTGTAAACCGCCGTCAGCGCGCCTTTTCGGATTTCAAGCGCGATTTTCTGCAAGTGTAGTTTGTCCATCGGTATAACCGTTCCTTTCTGGGATGGTATGCAAAAACGCACACCGTGAAAATATACTTTACAAGGGAAAGGAAAAAATGCGCGGCAAAAAGATTTACAGATGCGAATGGTTTGCCTCACGTGCTTTTCTCATATCCCGTTTATACAGTTTTTCTTAAAAGCGACAGCGTATGCTCAAAATACGGCGGCAGCGGACTGTCAAATTCCATATATGCTCCGCTTGTCGGATGAATAAATCCAAGCACGCGCGCATGTAAGCACTGACCGACAAGCCCGAACCGGTTCTTTCCGGCATTCGGCGCATATAACGGGTCGCCCGCAATCGGATGTCCTTTATAGGACGCATGAACGCGGATCTGGTGCGTTCTTCCGGTTTCCAGCTTAAATTCGCAGAGCGACCAGCCGGGAAACACTTCCAAGGTCCGATAGTTTGTCACAGCGTTTTTGGAATTCTTCTCGGTCACCGCCATTTTTTTCCGATGCGTCGGATGCCGTCCGATCGGAAGATCAATCCGTCCCTCGGGCGGTTCAAATGTCCCCTGCACCACCGCGTTGTAAAGGCGCGTAAAGGAATGCGCTTTGATTTGTTCGGCAAGGAAAGCATGCGCGCGGTCGTTTTTGGCGATAGCCAACAGTCCGCTGGTATCCTTGTCGATCCGGTGGACAATGCCGGGGCGGATGACGCCGTTAATGGTCGAAAGGCGGCCCTTCATATGATAAAGCAGTGCATTGACAAGCGTTCCGTCGGGATTGCCCGGCGCCGGATGCACCACTAAGCCCTGCGGCTTATTGACAACGGCCACATCTTCATCCTCATAGACGATTTCGATCGGGATGTCCTGCGGCAGAGCTTCACACGGCTTTTCCGTCGGAAGAAGAACGCAGATTCTGTCTCCGGGAGAAGTGCGAAAACTCTTTTTATTTGCTTTTTTTCCGTCAAGTGATACAGCGGCCTCTTCAATCAGGCGAGCCGCCGAAGAACGTGTGATTTCAAGATTACGCGCGACCGATGCGTCAAGCCGTTCGCTTTCATCGGCGACATATTCGACCGAACGCGTATCTCCCTCGTCGTAAGGCTGGTCCGGAAACGTATCGGAAAGGTAAATTTCGCTCATCGTCCGTTACCGTCTTTGGGCTTTGGCGAATCTTCAAAAAACGCCTTTTTTCCGGTTTCTTTTGCTTTCTTTTCAAAGAAGAGCAGGTACACGACAAAGACAGCCACGCCAATACAAATCGCCGCATCTGCTAAGTTGAATACCCATATCCACGCCTTGATCGGGTAAAAATCGACATAGTCAATCACATACCCGAGCGCTAACCGGTCAACCATATTGCCGATTCCGCCGCCAAGCATGAGCGCAAGGCTGATATAAACCATACGCGCGTATCCTTTTTTGAACGCGATAAAATAAGTTAAAAGCAGAATCATCACCGCCGACAGCATAAGAAACACCCATCGGCTGTCGCTGAACGAGCCGAACGCCGCGCCACGGTTCTGCACATACGTAAGGCGTAAGATTCCGGGAATGACCGGAATCGACTGCCCCACCGTCATACCGTGGCTGACGAAATATTTGATAAGAAGGTCAAGCGCCGCAACAAAGGCGCTGACAAGAAACATCACCGGCATTATAATTCCGGAAATTCCACGCTGACTATCGAAGCGCAACGCTTGCAAAGATGTCCGCCCTCGCCGTCCTCGCAGGTATCCTTGCGGATAAACCAACATCTGTCGCATTTCACGCCGTCCGCCGTAAAGACCTTGACGGCAATGCCCGAAACGGTTTCAGTAAACGAACCGTCAGACGGCGCGTCTGTCGAAAGTTCCACGCCGGAGCAAATAAAGATATCGGCCAACTCTTTTCCGAACGACTCAAACAGCTTCATTTCTTCGCTGTCAGCGCCGGCATAGATGATAACTTCGGCATCCTGCGGCTTGCCGATGCGTTTTTCGGCACGCGCTAATTCAAGAGCTTTCATAACATCGTCGCGGATCTCAAAGAGTTTATCGTATTTTTCGGTAATTTCAGGGAATGTGAGCGACTCATCAAAGTCCGGCATGTCGTTTAAGAACACGCTTTCGGTATTATCCGATTTCACGTGCGGCATAAACTGCCAGATTTCCTCGGCGGTATACGAAAGAATCGGCGCAATAAGGCGTGTAAAGCCGGAAAGGATATAATACATCGCCGTCTGGGCGCTTCTTCTGGACGCCGAATTCTTGCTTTCTACATATGTGCGGTCTTTGGTAATATCGATATAGAGTTTGGAAAGGTCAATGGCACAGAAATTGTGCATATCGTGATAGATAAGGTGGAATTCGTAGGTGTTATACGCCTTGCGGACACGGTCAACCAATGCATTGAAACGCGAGACAATCCACTTATCGATCGGCAAAAGCTCGGAGAACGCAAGCATATCCTTATCCGGATTGAAATCCTCTTCGGGATTTCCGAGGTTGGCAAGAAGAATACGCGTGGTATTGCGGATCTTTCTGTAAATTTCGGACAGCTGCTTGAAGATATCGTCCGAAACACGCACGTCTACGCGGTAATCGCTCGAAGCGACCCACAAACGCAGCAAATCGGCGCCGTACTTCGGAATGATATCCTCCGGATAGACCGAGTTGCCAAGGGATTTGTGCATGGCTTTTCCCTCGCCGTCCACAACCCAACCATGGGTGAGAACCTGCTTATACGGTGCGCCTTTGCCCATAGCTCCGACTGCCGTCAAGAGCGACGACTGGAACCAGCCGCGGTATTGGTCTGCGCCCTCCAAATACAGGTCGCACGGCCACTTGATATCCTTGATAACGGCACGGTGAGACGAGCCGGAATCGAACCAACCGTCAAGCGTATCGGTTTCCTTGGTAAAGTGCTTGCCGCCGCAGTGCGGGCAAGCAAAGCCGGCAGGAAGAAGCTCTGCCGCATCAAGGTCAAACCAAGCGTTCGAGCCCTTTTCGCCGAAAATTTTCGATACCGATTCAATCGATTCATCGGTGCAAACGACTTTGCCGCAATCCTCGCAATAGAAAACCGGAATCGGCAATCCCCAGTGTCTCTGACGGGAAATACACCAATCGGCGCGTTCCTTAATCATAGAAATCATGCGGTTTTCGCCCCATTCAGGCAGCCAATCCACATCTTCGCAAGCCTTAACCGCCTGATCCTTGAATGCTTCAACCGAGCAGAACCATTGGGGCGTTGCGCGGAAAATAATCGGGTTCTTGCAGCGCCAGCAATGCGGATATTGGTGAGAAATCTCTTCAAAGGCGAACAGTGCGCCGGATTCCTGCAAATCCTTGAAAATCGCATCGTTGGATTCGTCGTATTTAAGGCCGGCAAATTTACCGGCTTTTTCGGTCTGGTAGCCCTTGTCATCAACGGCAACCAGAATTTCAAGCTTATATTTGACGCCGGTGAAATAGTCATCGACACCGTAGCCGGGCGCTGTATGAACACAGCCCGTACCGCTGTCCATAGTGACATAATCGGCGTTTACAACCACGCTGTCGCGATCAATAAACGGATGATGAGCCGTCATATATTCAAGTTCGCCACCGGCAAAGGTTTTGACGATTTCATACGAATCGATGCCGCCCTCGCGCATGGTCTTTTCCGCAAGCGCCTCAGCGGTGATATAATACTCTCCGTTCGACGCTTTGATAAGCGCATAGCTTTCACGCGGATGAACAGCAATGGCAACGTTGCCCGGAAGCGTCCAGGTCGTGGTCGTCCAAATGATGAAATAGGTCTTGTCAAGGTCGCAAAGTCCCGCAAGCATTCCTTTATCGTCATGGACTCTGAACTTAACGTAGATAGACTTACAGGTATCTTCTGCGTATTCAATCTCCGCCTCAGCAAGAGCCGTTTCGTCAGACGGGCACCAATATACCGGTTTCAAGCCTTTATAGATATAGCCCTTTTTATACATTTCGCCAAAGACTTTGACTTCTTCTTCTTCAAAAGAGGGATTCATGGTAAGATACGGATGATCCCAATCGCCCAGCACGCCGAGACGCTTGAAAGAGGTCATCTGAATGCCGACAAATTTTTCGGCAAAAAGGTGGCAGGCACTGCGGAATTCGGATATGCTCATCTTTTTGCGGTCAAGCTTGTTCTGCTTGATAATGGCGCTTTCGATCGGCATGCCGTGGTTATCCCAACCCGGAATATACGGGGTGTAATAACCGGACATGGATTTGGATTTATTGATAAAGTCTTTCAAAACCTTATTCATGGCCGTACCCATATGGATATTGCCGTTGGAAAAAGGAGGTCCGTCATGCAGGACAAAGCTGTCGTGACCCTCATTTTTCTTCAACATTTTGCCGTAAATATCTTCTTTTTCCCATTTTTCCTCGGTTACCGGTTCACGCGTCGGAAGATTGGCGCGCATGGAAAACTCTGTTTTCGGCAGATTAAGCGTTTTTGCATAGTCTTTCGGCATAGTAAAAGTTAGCTCCTTTGAATCTTTTGAATATCGGTGCGGCATTTGGTAAAATGCACGTGTTTTTATTATTTCGCGCAAATATCGTTAGAGTAAAATACCCTAACGATATGAATGCATTGTTTATTGTTCTTCGGACTTATCCGTTTCGGACGTATCCGCGTCCTCTTTCGGTGTTTTTTCGGACTTGTCCGTTTTATCGTTTCTGGTCGGCGGAAGTTCGATATCGCCTGCCCCGGCGTTATACTTTTGGCTTGCAAGGTCAAGAGCGCTGTCTACGAGTTCCTCATCGGTAGCCGTGGAAATACTCTCGTTTTCGGAATCTTCATCCGGCAGAATCCGGTCGATTGCCGCGATGTGCTCCCGATAAGCGTTGTAAAGCGATTCCTTGAATTCGACAGCAAGCTTTTCGGTTTTGGCGAGTTTATCGCGCTCGACGGCAACATGCTCGCGGTACGTTGCAAGTATCTTGTCACAGCTTTCGTTGACGGCTCCGGTGATGGCCTTAGCCTTGTCGTTTGCTTCTTTTACGATAGCGTCCGCCATTTTATGCGCGTCGAGAACCAACGCGGAAAATGCGTTTTCGTCGTTTTTGGCTTCATCCAGCTTGACAAGCGTCGCTTTGTATTTCTTTTCAAGCTCCGCATATTCGCGGTATGCCTCGGAATACTTGGAGAGCAGATAGGAAACGTACTCATCCACTTCGGCGGCATTGTAGCCTTTGAAACCTTTGGAAAATTCTTTTTTCTTTAATTCTGCCGGTGATACCATATGTTTGCGTTCCTTTCTGTTGTATCAATATGCATCTGCCGCAAATAACAGTTTCATTCGGAACTGTCCCTTTGCTTACAGATATTTTCTCACAATCACGCGGAAACGGTCTTTCTGCGTTTTGCCCAAAAACGATTCGATTAAAAACTTCCCATGCCCTTTGACCGACACGGTATCGCCTTCGTTAAAGGCGCGGTCTACCGATGTGCATTCGGCATGATTTAAGCTGACGCGCCCCGAACCAACTAACTTCTTTGCCTGCTCGCGCGACAGATTCAACGCGCCCGAAAGCAGTGCATCCAGCCGGAGCGACGCAAGCGTCAGCGACAGATCGGAAAACCGTTCCGTCTTTTCCGGGAGTTCTTCCGCCTTTATCGGTCTTACTTTTACTTTATCGCGCCCCACTGTTTCAAGCATATCACACAAAAACGGGATGACCGTGTGCAATACGGCAAGATACGCGCTCTTCCCGTCGTCTGATACATAGATGTCCCCTACCGTTTCGCGCTTGATGCCGGTAGCCATGACCGAACCGAGCACATCACGGTGGTCAAAGTTTGAAAAACCAGAACCTGCAATCTTCAAGAAAGCAAGTCCGGAATCCGCTTCGTATTGCCGGTACCGTTCATCCGAACGACAGCACTCCTCCGGTGGCAAATAGATATCCGACGGAAAAAAGCCCAAAATCACGCGTTCTGCGTTTCCATATCCGCCAAACGCCAGAACAAACAAATCCGGAAACCCGGACGCAAGACGTTTCGCCTCGACACTTTCCTCCGGTGTGAGAAACGATGTATAGCACGGTGTATAAGTCCGGCATGCACGTTCGCACAAATCCTCGATACGCGCGCCGAAATTCCGGTTATCGTTTTTTTCGCTCATAGTTTGCCTTCTTTTTGCTCATAACACCGATTTTTTCAATCACAGGACTCCGAGTATAAGCGATAAAACAAGCACGACCGCTAAAAATGACAGATCAATCGGAAAAGCCGACGACACACCTATGCGGTCAAACAGATTTCTTACCGGCGCCAAGATCGGTTCGGTAACAGCATAGATAAGATCCGTAAAGACATTTTCAAAATCCGGAAACCATGAAAGAATGGCGCGGACAAGTAATAAATAATACCATATGGTCAAAATCAGCCGAACCGACGAAAGAAGAATATAGAGAAGATTCTGCATTGCAGATTATTCGTACATTTTATCCTCGGCCGGAGCGGCAGCCGTTTCAACCGATTCGTTGGAGACTGCAACGTTATTCGGCGTTACCGCAAAGGTATTGTCCGCCACTTTTTGTACATCGCCGTTCAAGGCGTATGCAACGCCCGAAAGGAAGTCGATCAAGCGCTTGGCCGTTTCCTTATTGGTATTTTCCAGGTTTAAGAGAACCGTTTTGTTCTCCAAAAGAAGATCGGCAATCTGAGTCACAGCGTCAAATTTAGTCGGCGTTACGACTTTCATTTCAATGGAAGAAGAACGGGAAGCAAGCTGTACGCCATTCTGCGAAGCCGGTGCATAACCGGGCTGCGAAGGCTTGGTTTCACGCGTATGAACATCCTCGCGGATCTGCTCCTCCGGCTCGTTTACATAGTCGTCGTCTGCGTATTCATCCACATCGTATTCATTCGGAAACAGCTTCTTTGTCCAATCTTTGAGTCCCATAATAATAACCTCCAAATATGTTAAACTTCATTTTAGTAAGAGTCCGGCGCATATCCGGTAAACGCCGTTTTATGTTGCGAGTTACTGCCTTTCGCCGAAAATGGCTCTGCCGAGCCGCACCACGGTCGAACCGTTGCGCACGGCTTCTTCATAATCGTCCGACATTCCGGCGGATAACTCATACATATCTATATTATCTAACTTTTTCTCGGATATGTCAAGAAACAAATGCAATATTTTATTAAAAAATTCTCGGTTTTTGTAAATTTTTTCTGAACTGTCCCGGTCTGCTGTCCTTTCATCGGCAAGAACCAGCTTTGGCGGAATGGTCATAAGCCCTTTTACACGGACATTTTCCAACTTTGAAATGTCCTCCAACAGCGCATAGACCTCATCGTACCCGACGCCGCCCTTGCTTGCCTCGCCGGCCGCGTTGACTTCGACTAAAATATTCATGCAAAGGTCATGCTTGGCGGCCTGACGGTTTATTTCTTCGGCCAGATGAAGTGAATCGACCGAATGGATAAGTTTCACCTTATCAATGATATACTTCACTTTATTGGTCTGCAAACGTCCGATAAAATGCAATTCCGCATGGGCAAGGTCGTACTTTTCATATTTTTCCAAAAGCTCTTGGACGCGGTTTTCCCCGATATAGCGAACGCCCTGCGAGATAGCAAAATTGACCGTATCGGCATCCACAGTTTTAGTTGCGGCAAGGAGTTTGACCGTATCCGGAGAGCGTCCGGCTTCTTTTGCCGCGCGTTCGATGTTTTCCCGGATGTGTTTCAGGTTTTCCGATATTCTTTCATGCGAGAACTTTTCTGACATAGTTTTTTTCACTCTCTTTTATGTGGTTTTATGCGATAATTTTTCCGTCAAACAAATCCTTGCCGCCCACAATCACGCTGTCGTACAGCGACAGATATTTATATGTCGGTTCATCGGATACTTCCGGTGTTTCGGTATTTATATCCGCCTCATCCGGCACGGACGGTTCGGAAGCAACAATATAGTAATCCTCGTTTTCAAATATAATTTCAACCAACCGGAATCGCACGATATCGCCATCCAGAATATAGACTCCTTTTTTTCCGGCTACAATGCGGAGCGCCTTCTTGGGGACGGCAAGTCCGGAATAGCTTTGTCCGATAATATCCGCCTCTTGCGTGCGCAGATACGGAAAGCCCTCCGGAGCGGTATTGCCGCGAAAAACAAGAAGGGCGGTATCATCCGATGTGGTAGAGACGGAATTGACCAATTTCATGGTTACGGTATCTTCCGAGAACGACGGGAACCGGATTTTATAATACTTTCCCGTCTCAAATGTTGCCGCACTATACTTATCGGCTTCACAAACGAGATGCCATACAAAGTCGGTGACAATTTTACCGGCTGTATGCGAGGAAAGCGCCGTATCCGGCTCGCACGATGTCAGAGCACGAAAATTTTCCAGCGTCAGATCGTTTAGCTTGTCCGGCGTGAAGATGTTTTCATAGCCATCCACGTCGCCGTAATAGTATCCGGATGAAAATGCGGCAAGGCTTTTGGCTACCGTATTTATCCGGCTCTGCAAAGCGCTTCGTTCGCTTTGCAATGACGCAATTTCGCTCTGATAGCCGTTGTTCATATTGACAATCAATGTCTTTTTATTCAGGTTGACTAACAAGCTTTTCTCAGTCGTGACCGCGTCGGCAAGGTTTCCGTTTGCGACAAGCGCAAAAAGTGTGTCAAAATCATCGTTTATCGCTTGGTCGGTCTTGGTGATGTCGGTTACGTATAAGTCGGTATCGACAACGCTTTTGGAAAGAATTTCAATTTTGCGGTCTATGGCATTGATCTGCTCCTGCAAGCCGGCTGTGGATGCTTCGGAATAGACATTGGCAAAAATCTGCCCTTTCGACACACGTTCGCCGTCTTTGATAAGCGTCACGGTAACGCCGTCAGCAGCTTTTTCCACCGGCTTTTCGTCACGGAAAATATAGCCGGCGGTTTTACAGGTATCGTACACCGAGACAAGAAGAGCCGTTTCCGTTTCGATATTCTGCGTAAAGGCCGGAAGAATCTGGAAAAAAGCATATACAAGCAAAAAAATCATCAAAAGAAGTAGCGCCACGTTTTTGAGCGCCGTTTTGGGATCGCAGAAAAAATCGGCTATTTTTTTATTCATGTCCCCCGCTCCTTTGGCTTTTTTCATCTGTACAGGCTCTGGTCTCATCCGGATGTTCCAACTTGCTCTTACAAAATGCGCAGACCTCTCGTTCCAAGACTTCGGGCGGCATGGTATCAACCTCGAAAAAACGGATATCCGGATTGCGTTTGAACCATGTCAGTTGCCGCTTGGCATAATGGCGCGAATTGATTTTCAACCGTTCGACACATTCTTCAAGACTTGAAACGCCGTCGAAATACGGATAAAACTCTTTATACCCGATTGCCTGTCCGGCTGTCGGCGTTTCGCGAAGTCCCTGTTGAAGCAACCGCTCGGTTTCCTCTAACAGTCCGGCTTTCATCATGCTGTCCACACGCTTGTCAATTCGTTCATATAGCGCCTTACGGTCGGAAAAGGTAAGGCCGATATAGACCGCGTCCCGCGGTTTGGCATTTGCTTTCGCCCTTTCCTGCCAGACGGACATGGGTTCGCCGGTCGAAAGGCAGATTTCCAAAGCCCGGATTACACGCTTGACATTTTGTACTTCAATCGTTCCGGCACACACCGGGTCAAGTTCCGCAAGCCGCGCATGAAGCGCCGCCGCGCCGTTTTTTTCAGCAAATAGCGCAAGTTCCTCGCGCAATCCCTCTTTGGGTTCGTATTCGTTAAACGGCAAGCCGGAAATGAAACTGTCGATATATAATCCCGTTCCGCCGCAAAAAATCGGCGTTTTACCGCGCAAAACAAGTTCTTCCACGCACCCTGCGGCGCGTTTTACATAATCCGACACGCTGAACGAATCGTGAATATCCAATATATCCAAAAGGTGATGTGCAATTCCGTCTTTCTCTTCTTCGGTAGCCTTGGCCGTTCCGATATCCATGCCGCGATACAGCTGCATGGAATCGCAGGATATCACTTCGCCGTCAAAAAAATGTGCGAGCCGCACGGCAAGCGCCGATTTTCCGGACGCGGTCGGTCCGACCACGCACAGAATCTTTTTTGTTTTTGTCCATCCGGCGTTTGTCATGCGGCTTCTCCTTTTTTGCAGAATTCGGTTGCCGAAAGCACGGCTTTAACAGAAACAGCATCCGCCTCCGCCGTATTTCGGCGTGCGGATGCTGTAAAAATTCCGTTAAGCTTATGATTCCTTAAAGTCCGATATTGAAACGGTTGCTGCGTCTTGTAAATACCGGCGGAATATCGATATCATCCGACGAGGTCTTTTCTTCCGAAACGGTCTTTACGACATCGGATTCATCGTTTTTAGCTTCGCCGTCGAGTACCGGCTTGGAAACGACCTTGGAGGACGTTTTTGCATCGCCTGCGTCGAAACCGGTAGCGATAACGGTTACGCGCATTTCATCTTCCAGTTCAGGGTCGAACGCGACGCCCCAGATAACGTTTGCATCGGGATGAGCTTCCTGTCCGACAAGGCTTGCGGCGTATTCAACTTCGTCAAGACCGATATCCGGCGAAGAAGTGAAGTTGATGATAATACCCTTGCTTCCGGTGATAGAGGTTTCGAGAAGCGGGCTGGAAATAGCGGATTTTGCCGCAACTTCGGCTTTATCCTTGCCCTGCGCCGTACCGACGCCCATGTGAGCAAGACCTGCATTCTGCATGGTGGTCACAACGTCGTTGAAGTCAAGGTTCATAAAGGAGGGAACGTTGATAAGGTCGGTAATGCTCTGGACACCGCGGCGCAGAACGTCGTCAGCGACCTGGAAAGCATTGGCAAGCGTCAGTCTGCCGGTTTCGGAAACGCATTTCAAGCGTTCGTTCGGAATAATGATAATGGAATCGACATGCTGTTTGAGATTGGAAATACCGGCCTCAGCCTGTTCCATTTTCTTTTTGCCCTCAAAAGCAAAGGGTTTCGTAACTACGCCGATGGTAAGTACACCCATATCCTTGGCAAGTTTTGCGATAACAGGAGCCGCGCCCGTACCGGTGCCGCCGCCCATACCGGCGGTGATGAACACCATATCGGTGCCGTCAAGAATCTTCTTGATATCGTCTAAATTTTCTTCGGCCGCATTTTTACCGACATCGGGATTCGCACCTGCGCCGCGGCCTTTGGTAAGCTTTTCACCAATGAGGACCTTGCCCGGCGCCGCGCAGCGGTGGAGTGCCTGCTTATCGGTATTTACCGCAACAAAGTCAACACCCTTTACATCTTCGCTCACCATGCGGTTGACCGCGTTATTGCCTGCACCGCCGACACCGATCACTTTGATTTTCGCGCCGGAATCCAAGCTTGCGTCATAATCGAAATTCATTGAAACTTCCTCCTGTTTTATCGTCATTATAAGTATTTTAAATGAAGTGAAAGAATGATAAAGTTATCTATACATCTTATATAATAAACTTTTTTGCGCAGTTTTGCAAGTGCTTTTGACAAAAACCGCACATCTTAACACTTTTTTTACATTTTCACTATCGTTAATACGGTTTGAACATTCCCTCGCGATAGTTTTCATCCGACACATCGATAACGCCGGAGGACTTTTCGGCAAGTTTATCGGCAATCGATTTCATAAACCGGATCTTGACCGAAAGGTTGTCCGCATCGCCGAGTCGAACCGTAAAGCGTTTTTTATAAGAAAACGTCAAATCGAATTTATGCGAAACATCAAGGTCATCCGCGTCGGCAAGACAGCCCTCTTCTTTCAGAACCGCATACAGCTGTTTCAAGATTTCGTCGCAGCCGTTGTCGGTTTCCACAAACCGCCCAGCCACGCACGACGTGATGCCGCCGATTACGGTTCGTTTTAAAATGCCGTTCTCAACCGTCGAAGCATCGACGCTTACCGAAAGCACCCGAAGTCCCTCAGACAGCACATAATTGCTGCCGCCGGCAGACACATACATAACCGGTTCTGACTCCTTGACCTCCAAGACGATTCCGTTCGGCAAGGCGTACCGCACACGAACCGAATCAAATTCTGACAAAGCAAAACGAGCCGTTTGTTCCGCCTTTTTTCGGTTAAATCCAAACAAATGCATACCTTTTTCAAGGCCGATGGCTTTGGCAAATTCTTCCGCCTGTTCGTCGGTATAGACCGTTTCATTGGCGCTTTTTACGGCAAAGGATTCGAGAACAAACAGCTTATCGAACACCGCATAGGCGCATACAGCCAAAAGTGCGAGAATAACCAAAACCGAAAGGAAACGTGATTTCCGTTTTTTTTGTTTGTACCGGCGTTTTGCCGTGTTTACCGATACGCCTTGCGACGCGTCCGGAAGTTTTCTTTTAACATCCCTATTCATGCGCATGCTTCTCCGTCATGACAGAATTACCTGCCGCTTTGCGACTCATCGACTAACTCACAGATTATTTCATAAATCCGATCCAGCGTTCCGACAACGGCAAATTTGCGGATATTGTGTTCCGTAACGGCACGGTACGCCGGTTTTTCCGCCAAAGCACGCACTTTTTCAATCAACCGTGCACCGGTCAAATCTTTTTCTTCGATCAGAACGGCGGCATCGCCGTCAGCAAGCACTTTTGCGTTTTTATACTGGTGATTGTTTGTCACATTGGGCGACGGAATGATAATAGCCGCTTTTCCCATAGAGGCTATTTCGGAAAGCGTCATCGCACCGGCACGGCAGACCACAATATCAGCAGCCGCAAGCAGTTCCGGCATGTTATATATGTATTTTTTTACGGTCACATTTCCCTTTTTCAAGGTTTCGCTGTCGATATCCTTGAAGCCAGCGGCGCGATAAAGAGCCGCCTGCTCCTCATAGCCGCCCCGTCCGGTGGCATGGAAATGATAGATTCCCTGCGCTTGGGCCGTAAAGCCGGTTATCAGCTCATACACCGCTTCGTTGACGCGCTTTGCCCCAAGACTTCCGCCTGCGGACAATACGACAATGGCGTTTTTCGGAATACCGAGCAAAGCGCGCATTTCGTCTTTATCGGCATTCAGCATTTTTTCAGACACAGGATTTCCGGTCAAAACCAACTTTTTCGGAGCACACTCGAAAAATTCGCGCGAGCTTTCAAAGCTGATCATGACGCGGTTTACGTATTTAGACAACATTTTCGAGGTAACGCCCGGCACGGCATTTTGTTCGTGAATCAGTGTGGGGATCCCCATTTTTGCCGCCGCCTTGACGACCGGCCAACTCACATATCCGCCTGTTCCGATAACGATATCCGGCTCAAAAGCACGGATGATCTTTTTGGCATGTGCAACCGAAGTCACCGCTTTAATGGCGGCGTCGATATTGTCAAGCGACAACTTGCGTTTGAATCCGCGCACCTTAACGGCATGGAAACCGTATCCGGCGTTCGGCACAAGCCGCGATTCCATACTGTCGGGCGTACCGACATATTCAATCACAGCGCCGGGATCTTCGGATTTTATTTTATCGGCTATGGCAAGAGCCGGATTGATATGACCGGCCGTTCCGCCGCCGCTGACAAGCACTCTCATAGGTTTAACCTTTCTGAACTGACAATGAAATTATAAACAGTATAGCATGAAGAACCGAAAAAACACGTCGAAAGGCGTCGTTTTTTCTATTTACTCTTTTCTACCGATGAGAACCGTGATACAGACAGCACCACGCCCATTTCGGCAAGAAGTATCATAAGCGATGTTCCGCCATAGCTGAAAAACGGCAGAGAAATACCGGTACTCGGAAGAGAATTGGTAACGACCGCGATGTTCAGGACCATCTGCAAGCCGACATGCATGATAATACCGATAACAAGAAGCGAACTGAACCGGTCAGGCGCACGGAGTCCGATCAAGATTCCGCGATAAATGAAGAATAAGAAAATACAGATAACAAGCATGGCACCGATAAAGCCCATCTCCTCGCACCAAATGGAGAAAATGTAGTCGTTCTGCGGTTCGGGCAAGTATAAGTGCTTCTGGCGGCTGTTGCCGAAGCCAACGCCCCAGAAACCGCCCGACCCGATCGCATACAGCGACTGTGCCGGTTGCCATCCGCCTTTTAACAGATAGGCAAACGGGTCTTTCCAGACCTGAATACGGCTGGATGAATGTCCTTTTGACATAGCAAGCGCAAAAAGTCCGATAGCGCCGACACCGGCTCCCCCGACGAGATAAAACAGGTTTGTGCCGCCCATGAACATCATGGCAAACGTAATACCGGCCATGATGATAAGTCCCGACATATGCGGCTGCAGGTACATTAAAGCTCCTACAACGACTAAAACAATCATATACGGCAAGATTCCGTAATAAAATGCCGGTGCAGTGTTCTTCATATCTTTTATGCGCATGAATACCAACGCCATGCCCAAGATAATGGCGGCAAAAAATGCACCGATGATGCGATTCTTAAAAAGAAGCATCATCCCGGCGCCCATGCCGGCAATCAGAAGGAACGGCAGAACGTTCGAGAAGATTGCTTTGACCTCGCCGCGTTTCCGTATATCCGCGGCATGTTTATCGGCATAATCGGCAAAGAACAGTACCAGCGTGAATTTAACGATTTCCGACGGCTGCAAGGTAAGCGGACCGAGCTTATACCAACGTTTTGCGCCGCTGAGGTTTACGCCGAACACAAGAACGCCGGCCAAAAGAATAACCGATACGACAAGCGCCGGAAAGGCAATTTTCCGCAGGAAATGATAATCAAATATTTTGGAGCGCGCCACAAACGCCATGACCGCAAGTCCCGCAAGAGCGAACATAATCTGGCGTTTAGCAAAATGGTAGCTGTCGCCTTTGAAGTTGGCGTTGGCATACGGATAGCTTGCGCTGAAAACCATAACCGTTCCCAAGCACAAAAGCAGAATGACCGCCACTAAAAACGGGCGATCCACCCCGCCGACCAACTGCACGACGATCCGTCTTTTGGGAGAAGTGCGGCGATGTTTATTTGTTTGTGTCACACGCGTGTTTTCGCGTTCGTTTCCGTCTGCGCCGACTTTGTTCAATCCCAAACTCCCCTTTTATTTTGCCGTTTGCGGCATTCGATTTTACAATTTTTACAGTGTCGGCAGGAAACCGAAACTGCCCACGGCACAAAGCATGGCCGCCGTCACGGAAAACACAGTGACAATTTTCACCTCCGACCAGCCGCACATTTCAAAATGATGGTGGATCGGCGCCATTTTAAAGATACGTTTTCCGGTCAATTTAAAGCTTGTTACCTGTATTATAACCGAAAACGATTCGACATAGTACACAAATCCCGTGAAGATCAAAAGAAACGGGCAATCGAGAATAAAAGCCATACTGCTGACCGCCGCTCCCAAGAAGAGCGAACCGGTATCCCCCATAAAGACCTTGGCCGGATGAAAATTATACACCAAAAAGCCAAGCATACCGCCGACTGTTAAAAGGGACACGGTAAAGCCGGAAATATTCTGAGTCTTATAGCTAAGTGCCGCCATAAAGACCATGACGATTGCCGTAACGCTTGCGGCAAGACCGTCGATTCCGTCCGTCAGGTTGACGCTGTTGACCGTAAAGACGATGCCTACGACCGCAAGCACCAAATAAGCCGGAAGAGGAAGAACCCACACATTGTCCGTAAACGGCAGACGAATGGTTGTATCAATAAAACCGAGTGTTTTCAAGGCAAACACATAGACGGTTGCCGAAGCAAACTGCAAGACCATTTTCTGCGGCGGCGTCAGTCCCTCATTCTGCTTTTTGAAGAACTTGACATAATCATCGATAAAGCCGATAGCGGCATTGGCAAGAAGAAACGCAAGGTGGGCAAAGAGAATCGGCTCGTTCTTTAAAACAGCTAAAACAGCGCCGATAACAAGCATCGGAACAAGGAAGAACAGGCCTCCCATGGTTGGCGTTCCCTCTTTGGATTTATGCCAGCGCGGACCGATATCCAAAATCTTTTGTCCCATTTTAACGCTTTTTAAAACCGGAATAAAAACTCTTGCAAGTATTACGGTAAGGACAAAGCATATGCCTGCACCGGCAAAAATCTCCGTCATGTTTCTTCACTCTCCGCTTAAACGTTATATCCTGATTTTTGTTTTGTCAGTCGGATGAATCGAGATGCCGGAATTCGACCTCGACCACTGTGCCGGGTTTGACTGCCGTACCGGCCTCCGGCGACTGCTTATGCGCCACAGAACCCGAAACGTCCTCCCGGTATGCGCCCTCCATGCGGACATTGAGTCCGGCATTGATGAGCGTTTTGTTTGCCTGAACCGGCGAATACCCCGTGACATCGGGAACCGTGACCGTTTCAGCCGGCGTTTCCGCGCCGGTATAGAATATCACAATACCGCCGTTCGGAATCTTTCCGCCGTAACGCGGCAGTTGTTCGGTAACGGTATCGCCGTTGCCGATGACCTTTGTCTTGAAACCGGCACCGGCAGCTGATTCCTTGGCGCTTTCCACCGAAAGTCCGCGGTAATCCGGGACGGCAACATCGATAAGCGCAGCTTCCTCCTCTGTGAGTGACGGTTCGATATTGAGATACGGAAGCACCTCGGTAAGCACCGACGAAACAACGGGCGCCGCGATAAGACCGCCATAATAATTGGCGCCGCTCGGCTCATCGATACCGATCAGAATAGCGATCTGCGGATCATCCGCCGGGGCAAATGCCACGCAGGAACCTATGTAATAGTTTCCCTCTTTATCGCGTTTCTGCGATGTACCGGTCTTGGCGGCAATCTTATAGCCTTTGACATAGGCGTTTTTGGTAGATCCCATATTGATGCCGTTCATGAGGTAGGTCATGATGGTTTTGGAGGTTTCTTCGGAATTCACCTTGCGCACAACCGTCGTATCAAAGCTTTTTACCACATTTCCGTCGTCGTCCACAAGCGCTTTCACGACATGCGGTTTTAACAGATTTCCTCCGTTTGCCACAGCTGAAACGCCGCAAATCTGCTGCATCGGTGTGATTTTAAAGGTCTGACCGAACGAATATACGGCAAGTTCGGTTTGGTTGAATCCGTTAATATCCGTATGATACAGACCCGACACTTCCCCGGCCAGGTCGATACCGGTCTTTTCGGTAAAGCCATAGGCTTCAAAATATTTATAGAACCGTTCTTTTCCGATTCGTTCGGCAACTTCCATGAACACCGGGTTGCAGGAATTTTGTAAGCCCTGTTCAAACGTTTCCAATCCATGGCCGCCCTTCTTATGGCAATGGATATTATAGCCGCCGATGTTTTTGGAACCGGTACAGAAAAACGTATCGGTCGGCGAAACGACGTTTTCTTCGAGCGCCATGGCGCTGGTGATAAGTTTGAAAGTAGAACCGGGCTCATAGATCTCGGTTATGACCTTGTTTTTCCAGAGTCCCTCCAAAAGTTCTTTATAATAAGCCTTTTTTTCGTCCTCTGTACCGACAAATGCGTCGAGTTTCTCTTGGGACAGGGTATCTAAGGTATACGGCGAGTTCAGGTCATAGTCTGGTTTGGTGGACATAGCCAAAATTTCCGCTGTATTTACGTCCATAACGATACCGAATACGCGGTTTTGCGCCTTATTGTCACGAAGTGCGATTTCGAGGTTTTTTTCCAGAATCGACTGCACCTGCCAGTCGATTGTCAGCACAACGCCAAGGCCGTTTTCGGCTTCGACATAGCTTTCGTATTTGAACGGCATATCCTTGCCTTTGGCATTCTGTGCGGTAACGATTTTTCCGGATGACCCTTTCAGATAATTATTATAGTAGGATTCCACACCGAGAACGCCGGCATTATCGGAATTGGTAAAGCCGATGATGTGGCTGGCAAGACTGCCGTAGGGATAAGAGCGCTTGACATCCTCTTCCAAATGAATGCCGACAATTTTATTTTCGTTTATAAAAACGCGGATCTTGTCACAAGTCTCGCGTTCTACTTTTTTCTTTATAATTTGATATTTGGATTTGGTGCGCTCCATACGCTCCAAAACGTCCGCACGGTCAACTTCCAGGGTTTCGGATAAGAAGTCGGCTATTTTGCTTTTCTGCGCGGAAATATCAACGATTTTATCCGCTTCTTTGTTTTCATTCTGATTGGCAATCTCATAAGGTGAAATAAAGACGGTCTCTACGGTATCGCTCACGGCAAGAGGAGTCATATTGCGGTCGTAGATTGTGCCGCGTTTAGGACTTATGGAAATTTCCGTCGTATACTGCTCATACGCGCCGGTTTTATAGCGGTCAGCTTCGACCATCTGCAAATACCAAAGCCGCGCGCCGAGCAAGACCGCAAGGAGAATAAAGACAGCCATGACCGTCATACCGCGTCCGAACAGCGGCTTTTTCAGATCTTTGCCGAACATTCCCTATCCTCCTACCTATGACGAATCACGAAAAATCAGTTTGCGGACATGTCTGCCGCATCCGGCTCATTTTGTGCCGAAACATTCACGCCTACACCGTTCACGGCAATCTTATCTTCACCGGAAATATTCACATAATGCTTGGCAACATCGGTCGATTTGACCATGCCGAGCACATTTTCGGCGTAATCTTCAATATAGCCGATATCGCGGCGCTGGCTCAAAGCGGAAGTAAGCTGTTCCGAACGTTCTGTTTCAGCCGCAACCGCGCTTTTCAAGGCGTCGGCACGGAGTGTCGCTTCATTGATCTTGGTATTGCCGAGCACAAGGAACATGGCAATAGCAGCAAAAACGACCATGTAGCCGATGACCGAAATCGGAAAAGGAGTGGCCGCTTTTACGCTTTTTTTGACATACTTTGCCTCAGACGCCCGTTCGCGCGCCTTGGCTTTGCGCTTAGCGGCAATGGCTTTACCGACCGAATCGGCGATATCGGAAAGCAAGCCGTCGGCGAGTGTTTCACCGGAGGTAGGAGCGTAGGCGCTATGGGAGGAATAAGCGGATGTGGCTGCAGCATAGACCGGAGCGCCGTGCGAACGGTTATAGCGTGTCGCAGCCTGTTTGGTTTCGGGAGCAATTTTTCTTTCCGATGCAGGGATCTGACGCGTTTGTGCCTGTCTCTGTACGGTGGCATTCACACGTTTTTCTCTCATATCTCTATTGTATTTTGCCTTTTTCAAATTTATGTATTCCGTTCCTGCATTTGATGTCATTTTCCCAAAACTTCCTTTCTGATTTTCTTATGGGGCTCCGCCCCATACCCCGGTCTCTTTTCTTGAAAGAAAAGAGACGCAAAAGAACTTGATTTTTGAAATGCAATTATTTTACGTGGTTTGTGCTGTTTTCAATCTCGCACGAACCAAAAAATTTCTTTGTAAAACTGTCCGCAGTAGTCGCCGCTAGATCTTCATGAGCACGCGGAGTTTTGCACTTCTCGAACGCGGATTCTCCGCAAGTTCCGTGACAGACGGCAGAATCGGCTTTTTTGTCAAAACTTCGGCACGCGGCGTTTTGCCGCAGACACACACCGGGAAATCCGGCGGACATTCGCAACCTTTGGTATATTCCAAAAAAGTATGTTTGACGATACGGTCCTCCAAGGAATGGAAGGTGATAATCGCCATACGGCCTCCGACAGTAAGAAGCGGAAACAGACCGTCAATCATTTTCGGAATCACGTCTAATTCCCCGTTGACCTCGATGCGGATAGCCTGAAAGGTGCGTTTGGCCGGATGAGGACCGTCTTTGCGGTTTTTGGCAGGGATGGCGTTTTTGATAATCTCGGACAGTTCAAACGTGGTCTTGATCGGCTCTTTTTCGCGCGCGCGCACAATGTCGCGTGCGATCTTTCCGGCAAAACGCTCTTCACCGTACAGCGAAATAATGCGTGCTAACTCTTTTTCATCATACCCGTTGACCACGTCATACGCGCTCATGCCCTCGCCTTGCGACATGCGCATATCGAGCGGCGCATCATGCATATAGGAAAAACCGCGGTCGGCGTTATCTAACTGAAAGGAGGAAACGCCAAGATCCGCTACAACGCCGTCAATCTCAGTGATTCCGTTTTCGTTTAACAAATCAGCCGCATCGGAAAAATTGCCCTTTATAAGCATCGCCTGCGAACCAAACGGCGCCAAGCGTTCCGAGGCCTTTTCAAGGGCATAGGAATCGCGGTCAATGCCTATCAACCTGCCGCCTTCGGTCAACCGCTTCAAAATCTGCTCCGAATGACCGGCGCCGCCAAGCGTACAATCCACATAGGTTCCACCCGGACGAATATTCAAATTTTCAATGGTTTCATCAAGAAGAACGGAATAATGTCCGAAATTCTGCTGCATTTCTGTTTCTCCGATCGTCCGCTTATTTGAGCATGCCGAGAATCTCTTCCAAGTTGTCCGGCGGCGTCAGGGTTTCGGCTTCCAGTGCGGCCGTATCCCAAATTTCAATGGTATTGTTCATGCCGAGAACCGTTACATCTTTGGAAAGTCCGGCAAATTCACGGTGTTCTTTGGAAAGAACGATACGTCCTTGGGCATCCATTTCGGTGGGATTGGCGCTCATCATGACATAGCGCTTGATGTTCCGTGCGTTTTTATCCATACCGAGCGCGTCGATTTTGGAAATCAGCGCCTCCCATTCGTTTTGCGGATAAATCACAAGATACGGGTCGCTGAATCCCTTGGCAACAACAAAATTTGAGCCTAATTCCTCGCGGTACATAGCAGGGATGAACAGTCTGCCCTTGGCGTCTACGGTATGGTATGCTTTTCCGGAGAACAAACGGTTCACCTGCCTTTCTGTTTGTAAAAAATGAAAAAATCGGATTTCGCAGTATTTTCTTTGACCGCTTACTCCATTTTCATGTGTTTTCAATCCATTTTGAGGGTTTTCGCTCCACTTGGTTATATTATATATCAATACGCCGTCAATTTCAATGCTTTTGCAGTAAAAAATATGAACGTATGTGATTTATTTGGTAAAAAAATATATTTTCTCTCAAAAACCGGAACAAATGTCCGAAAAAGCGAATCAAATGAATTCGGGACAGCGAATTTGAAGAACAAGGGTACGGGCAAACCGAAGGATTGCTTGTCGATATGTCGGAAAAATTCCAAAAAAATTCGGAATAAAAAATGTTTTTTCTCAAAAAGCACTTGACAAAGACTGTCGTCTATGGTATAATCTCTCATGTTGCAGAAAAGCAATCTGGGTGTGGCGCAGTTTGGTAGCGCGCTACCTTGGGGTGGTAGAGGCCGTGGGTTCAAATCCCGCCACTCAGACCAAATAAAGCCGAAAACGAATCGTTTTCGGCTTTATTTTTTGTGTTTTCGGGGCAAATCGGGTATTTTTCCACCACTTCGGCACCTCTTGAAATTCTGAAAACATTTTGACCGCATGTTTGACCACAATCGGAGCAAGCGCGAATTGTTTGATTGCGTCTGTTCCGGAAGATTTGCTTGTTTTGAATCGTATAGCACAAAAGGTTCCCAGAGGGATTCCCTCCGAGAACCTTTTTCTTTGTTTACTGCGTATAAAAAATTAAAAGGAAGAATGACTGTCGCCTGACATTCTCCCTCGTAAAATTCATCAATGAGGCAACAGCTATCTTACTTTCCGCTTGCCTCCTTTTTCAGATTTTCAGATAATTGGGTATAAATATAATTATACTCCGTATACTCCGCATTACGGTTCTTCTCGACCTTTTTACCGGCCTCCGTACTATCCAACACAATGCCGTTAACAAATAAAGTATTGCTCCCGCTGAGTTGTGAATGAAGATTCAAAATTACGCCATGAAAATTACGATAAGTCATATTTGTCCGATCGATGTTTTCAATTTGTCCGTACATAGCTGCCTTATCGTCAAAGCAGTCAACTCTGTAATAAATATCGTAAGTCGTAATGTAGCCACCGGGAACAAAATATTTGCCAAGATAGGTATTGAGAAGAATGCACTTATCGAGCAATTCCGAAATATCGTCCTTCAGCGGCATATCATAATTTCTTGCAGCAATGATTAACTCACTGCCGTTATAAGAACGCTCCGTCTTGAAGAAAATGTCCTCAGTGTTCATCAGTTCTTCAATGAAATCAACAACCGCCATGTTGGCAAGCCCTCGGAGTCTGATGAAGACGGTTCCGACAAACCTTTTCTTGTTCTGAATACCTTTCAGTTTTTTAAAGAATCTGATGCCAGATGCAGAATCAAAGAAATCCCAATCTTCCGATTTCGTCCCTCAACAGATTCTTTTTTCTTGCTCTTTGTCCGAATCTCATAATGATTCTGCACCTTTACGATTTCAAAAGCAATTCCGTTTGCGGTAAAGCACGGAAATTTATCTGCCTTTTCATTGTTCGTACTGATGTGGCAGCAAACCAAATTATGGTCTGCCGTAACGCCCCCTCTGCTCTGCGGAAGAACATGATCCACATTCCATCCGAACTCGCTGTTACGGTCATTGTAAGCTCCCTTGGCGATGGTTCTTCCGGCAAAATCCACTGCCTTCGTATCCTTACCAAAGGACTTGTTCCAAAGCCGCATGGCGGTTTCTCTATTCAAGTCCATAGACTGCTGTTTGCTCTTTCCCATATTTTGTATATACGGAAAGATGTCAATTGCCTCCTGTGATGAAGTCAATTCAACAAAAGCATGTAACCGACCATAGGGCGACCTATCACTATAAACCTCAAAGGGCAATCCTCATAATAGCATTACAGAAGATTAGTCGATTCGTTTTCTGTGGTATTCCACCGAAAATGTTCAGATTTATTGAATTGCACTTTTATTATAACACTTTTTTGTAAAAAGTCAAGTCTCACAAGTATAAGGAGTTTACCTCCCCTATCCTTGCAGTTGTTCTATCATCTCCGCCAGCTTCTTTTCGCACTCCCCGTTTTGGCATAATCACTGTTGTTGCCGTTTGCTGCCTTGACCGCATATATTAGCCTGTTCGATTCTTACCGTCCCTTGACCAACACTGCGGTTTTTCACCTTTTGCGATGAATCCGTTGATCAGAGGGTGATTTCCTCCGGAATTTGTCGTCCTCTCCTATAAGAACTGCTACCGTTTTGGTCATAAAAAACCTTCTTTTAATCATCCTTCGGTTTTGGTCCGTTCGGCAACGCATTCCCGTTTTCATCACGATTTATAGGCGTTGCTTTCAATCGAAACGAAATACAATGACACGGACAAAGCAAATCCATCTCATATGTTTCCTTTTCGCCCCTTTTGGTAAAATCACCATCGCATCTTATAACTTCGCACCATGTGAATACATCTGCCATTACGCGAGGACAGATTTCCTCGGGACAGCCGTATGAAAAAATAAATTTATCCCCGGTTTCAAAACCGAGTCTGCAATGACCGGCTTTCCCGTTCGTTACCGCAAGCTCGAATTTCCAATCTTCCGTAACCCATCTTTTCATAACGTTTTCCTCAATTCACCGTATATTTTCGCCGCACCCAAACTATTTGCAATTTCATGGCTTACCCTGTTTCAGAATGGCATCCAGTAATGCCGCACAACCGTCGAAAATATCCCGATACGCCACATCGAAACGCTCGGAATACCACGGATCGGCAACATCACCGCCACGTTCGGTGTAATCCATAAGCTTATGCACCTTTCCCGCAGGATCGCCGCCGAAAATGCGGAGCATATTACGGATGTTTGCGCTGTCCATGCCGATGAACAGATCGTATTTTTCATAGTCGCTCTTTTGCAACTGCACCGCGCGCTTGCCGTCGCAGGACAGCCCATGTCTTTGAAGTTCGGCTTTTGCCGGAGGATAGACCGGATTTCCGATGCCGTTCCAGATTTCTTCCGTGCTTGTCGCAGAAGAAACAACTAAAAAATGATCTGCGATGCCTTGCTTTTTGGCAAGGTCTTTAAAGATAAACTCTGCCATCGGACTGCGGCAAATGTTGCCGTGGCAGACAAACATGATCCTTGATTTTCTGTTTTCTGACATTTTACCATACCACCAGATCTTAGGAAAGTTTTCCTTTCGGCACATTTTCATTATACATTATTTTCCTCAAAATTGCAAGCATCGTTTCGCCAAGGAACATATTCTTACGACCGGACAACAAGAAAAAACGCGCGGCGGTCTGAATACTCAGACCGCCGCGCGGAATTTTCGTTAATCTGCCAGTTTTCTGAAATCGGGAATCCTGTGAAACGTACTGTAATTGCTGTCATGGAAACTGTGAGCGCCGTTAAGGGCTGTACGCGACTGATACAGAATATCGTCGCCGTCAATGAAAAAGCTCACGTACTGAAAGCCCGTTTTATCCGGGTCATCCTCTCGGAAATCCATCAGGTGTCCGGCCAGTTTCCATGTATCCAAATCCGATGAATACAAAAGGGAAAGCAAATTCCGCAGGGTAGCCGGGCAATCGTTTTTATAGCTTGCAATCATCCAATACCGCTTTGATTCTTTATCATAGACAATATCAGCTTTCGACTCCGTGATCGGACACTGGATAAATCCTTCAAACGTCAGCTTTCCCTCGCGGTTTTCGGGATCAAAACCAAGCTTTAACAGTTTGCCGGTGGAAAAGCGCAAGATATCATAAACCTTTCCGTCCGGAGCGGTCACAACACTGCCCTCGATTCCGCCGCAAATATGCTCTTGCGCCGTCACGGGCGAATCCTTCGGAAACCACATTTCACTGGCTTTCCAGTTTGCAGGATTCAATAAATCGCTGTTTTCTTCCGCCGACAGAATAAAGTCTCCGAATCCCCTGCTCCATGACCCATATTGGACATCGGTCATCAGCAGGCCGTGTGAAAACTCTACCGGCATCGGCGCGCGGTGTATGCCTCCAAAATGTCCATGACCGGAACCGCGGAACAGAACCGTCGGCATTCCCCAGCTTCGTCCCCCGTCGTCGGAGCATCCGATCAAAAGATCTCCGTATTCGCAGGAAACGCCGAGCATGTACAACTTACCGCCTGCAAGGAAAAGTTTTCCCCAGAAACAGGGAAACAGCTCAGTCAGATACTCAAAGGTTTTACCTCCGTCAGTAGAACGGTATATAAGCGTCAGATTCTGTGCAGAACCGCCTTCGTATACATCCATAGACGCAAGAAGCGTTCCGTCCGGCAGTTTTAAAAGAGACGGCGAACAGAGGTATTTGCCGGAAAAGACATACGCATCATCCTCCGGGTGAAGATAGTGGATCACCGTGCCCGGTACATAACCGGTTCTTACAAGCCGTACCGCTGAACAGGCTCCATCGCTTCGTTCGGCATAGACTTCATAATCCGTCAGATCGGGGCATTCAATATGGGCCGTGAAACAGTTTTCCTTGCGTACCGGTTTTACGGGCGTAAACGTTCCTCTTCCGCGTTCACACACAAACACAAGGTGTTGTGCATCCGCGGCAGCGCCGTTATCGATGAAATCGACCGTAAAGCCACCCTTTTCGGGCGCTAAGCGGCAGATATATGGAAGTTTCCCTCTCCGGCACAGAGGTAACTCGGTATAAGGACGAAAACTCCAACTGGTTATCGGGTTCATGCAGACCGCCTCCTATGCTGGGTTACAGCATCATAAGCTGTTTTTTACTGCACTGTGATCAATAATCAATTTTTGCGTTCTTTTTCTTTCTTGCGACATAGAGAATGATAAAGATGATCAAGGCAAGAAGAAGAATCAGCGCCAACAAATACACGGGGCTGTCAAACATGGATGTACTGCGGATCTGAAGCCAGAGTGATTCCATATGGCTGTTCGCTTCATCGCCGAGCATAACGAACGTTTCGGAATTTTCAAGCACTTCATCGCTCGGCATAATACGTTCGTCAACACCTACAATTTCCATGGCCTCGGTCTGGGGGGTAAAATACGAAATGAATTCGCAGTTAGCGACAGCGATTTCGGTTTCGCAAAGGAAATTGATAAACGCTTCGGCGGCGTCCTTGTTGGTCGTACCTTTGGGAATGCAGATCGAATCGATAAACTGGTTTACACCCTCTTTGGGATAGGAAAAAGCAAGGTTTTCATTGCGCTCCATCATGGTAAGGCAATCGCCTGCATAATAGGGAGCGGCATAAGCATTTTCATTGGCCATTTTGTCAAAGGTCTGATCCATGGCGTACATCTGATTGACAGCTTTTTGCGCTTTCAAAGCGTCGGCGGCTTTATCGATTTCTTCCAGATTTTCGGTATTTAAGGAGTAGCCGAGCTTTTTGAGTGCGATACCGAACGCGTCGCGGCTGTTGCCGAACATGAGAACTTTGCCTTTGAATTTTTCGTTCCACAGAATGTCCCACGTACTTGCTTCTTCGGCGGTGACATATTTGGAATTGTACACAAGTCCCACCATGCCCCAGGTATACGGCACGGAATAAGCGCCCTCGGGGTCGAAATCGGTATAGCGATATTTTTCGTCGATAAGCGAAAGATTGGGGATCTTATCAAAGTCCAGCTTTTCCAGTCTGTCCTCGTCGATAAGACGTGCAATCATGTAGTCGGACGGGATTATGATATCATACTGCGAACCGCCGTGAACGACCTTGGCATACATATCTTCATTGGTATCGAAAAGCGTATAGTTGACGTTGATACCCGAAATTTCTTCAAATTCCTTGATAACGTCAAGACTGCCGTCCGAACCGTCGGAAATGTATTCGCCCCAGTTATAGACATTCAAGGTAATTCCCTTATCGCGGAAAGCGGCGTAATAATCTTCGTTTTCAACGGCGACCGCGGCGGAAACGGAAAAAGCAAGCGTCACTGCCGCGAAAAAGGCAAGCAAGACGGATTTAACTGTTTTTTTCATGATAATTTATCTCCTTTTAGTGTCAATCAGTATCAGGTTATGCTTTTTTGGCAAGGCCGGCCGCCTTGTTCTTCTCGTTTTCAAACCGCATATCCACAAGGTTATAAACGATAAGGACGGCAAGCACGCCCACAAAAAGCAAAGTGGACAGCGCATAGATCGTCGGAGTGACCTGTTTTTTCGTCATGCTGTAAATGACGACCGGCAAAGTCTGGGAGGTCGTGCCGGAGGTAAAATAGCTGATAACGAAATCATCGATCGAATACGTCAGCGCCATGAGAAAGCCGGAAACAATACCGGGCATGATCTCGGGAATCACAACCTTGAAAAACGCCTGTCTGCGGTTACAGCCAAGGTCCATGGCGGCTTCATACAGGCTGACATTGAGTTGCCGCAGTTTCGGAAGCACGCTGAGAACCACGGTCGGCACACAGAACGTAATATGTGCCAAAATCAGGGTAAGAAACCCGGAAGTAAACTTGAAATAGGCAAACAACAGCATAAGGGAAATACCCGTTACGATTTCCGGATTCAGAATCTGAATATACGTAAGAGTCCGCATAACGCCTTTGGACATTTTTTTCATGCTGTGCATACCGAACGCTGCCGTTGTGCCGAGAATCGTTGCGGCGACCGACGCGGCAAGCGCGACGATGAGCGTATTGACAAATGCGCCGATAATCGCCTCGTTACGGAACAATTCAACATACCATTTGGTGGTAAAGCCGGTCCAAGTCGCGCCTTTGCTGGTATTGAACGAAAAAACAATCAAGACAAGGATCGGGATATACAGAAAGGCAAAGCAAATGCCGGTATAGATACGGGAAAATGTTTTTTTCATTTAATTGAATCCTCCATTTCATCACTGTCGAACTGGTTGAGGATTCCCATGCTGATAAGCACCACGATCATAAGCACGAGGGAGGTTGCCGAACCGACGTGGAAACCGGTTCCTTTGAGCTTGAACTGCTCCTCAATAAGGTCACCGATGAGATAGCAGTCGCTTCCGCCCAAAAGCCGCGAGATAATAAAGGTACTCACGCAAGGCACAAACGTCATGGTGATACCGGTCGCAATGCCGGGAAAGCTTAACGGCACAATGACCTTGCGGATAACGGCCGGCATACTGCATCCGAGATCCTGGGCGGCCTCGATAACATGGCGGTCAATCTTTGTCATGATTGAAAACAACGGCAGAATCATGAACGGCAGGTAGTTATACACCATGCCGAGAATGACTGCGCCCGAGGTGTTAATCAACTTTGCCGCCGGAAGTCCGAAAAAAGCAAGGATATTGTTAATGATACCGTTATCTTCGAGAATGGTCATCCACGCGTAGGTGCGAAGAAGAAAGTTCATCCACATCGGAAGCATGACAAGCATCATAAAGGCACGCTGGACGGCAGCTGATTTTCGGCTCATGATATAAGCAAGCGGATAGGCAATCAAAAGGCAGATAAGCGTTGCGACAAAAGCAAGGCAAAGCGATTTGATGAGCACCGGAAGATAGGTACTGGAATTTGCGATATTATCAAGCGTAAAACGCCCGGTCGTATTATCCGAAAAGGCATAGTAGATAACCAAGATAAACGGAACGATCGTAAATAAAAGTATCCAGATAATATAGGGAACAGCCGAAATTTTAGAGCCCTGTTTCATTTGCCGCACCTCCTTCGAGGTACTCCGCGTCGGTGACGTCCGACGCATAACTCTTATGCATGATATGGATATCCTCCGGCGTAAGAGCCATGCCGATAAAAGAGCCTGCCTCGGCAGCCTTGGTGGAATGAATTTTCCATTTTGTGCCGAAACTGTCCACAATCATTTCAAAATGCACGCCTTTGAACGTAACGGTCTCCACCGTGCCATCGATCGTCGTGCCGTCCGGTTCTTTGACGCGGATATCCTCCGGGCGGATAACGACATCCACCGGTTCCATTTTATCAAACCCTTTATCCACGCAGACAAAGTGTTTTCCGGCAAATTCCACATCGTAATCATCGTGCATAATGCCGGAAACGATGTTGCTTTCGCCGATAAAGCGTGCGACAAAGGCATTGGCCGGTTCGTTATAGATATCTTCGGGCGTGCCGATCTGGTCGATACGGCCGAGGTTCATGACAACGATACGGTCGCTCATGGTGAGCGCTTCTTCTTGGTCGTGAGTAACGTAAATGAATGTGATACCGAGCTGTTGCTGCATCCGTTTTAGTTCGATCTGCATTTCCTTGCGCAATTGTAAATCGAGTGCGCCGAGAGGCTCGTCAAGAAGCAGCATTCTCGGATGATTGATCAAAGCGCGCGCAATGGCAACACGCTGTTGTTGACCGCCGGAAAGAAAATCAACTTTCTTGGCGCCGTAGCCTTTGAGGTTAACTAACTCCAACATGGCCAAAACTCTCTGTTTTATTTCTTTTTCGGGCGTCTTTTTCAAACGAAGTCCGAAAGCGATGTTTTCAAATACGTTCAAATGGGGGAAAAGTGCGTACTTCTGGAAAACCGTGTTGACCTGCCGTTTATACGGCGGAATTTTATTGATCAGTTTTCCGTCAAAGAAGACCTGTCCTTCATGCGGTTCGATGAATCCGCCGATAATGCGCAAAGTCGTCGTTTTTCCACAGCCGGACGGCCCAAGCAAGGTAATAAATTCCTTGTCGTGGATATCAAGGTTGATACCCTTTAAAACCTGCTCATCGTCAAAATTCATAACGATGTCTTTCAAGCTAACGATGACACTTTTGTCCAATCCTCACACCTCCGCGCCGTGTTGCTGTGCGACGCCTTTCCGACGTTTTTTCAAAAACGTCTTTTTCTCCCGCCTTCGTGCAACATTCAGATTAAAGGCAAGATTTTTGCATTTTGCAAATTAAGATAATAATACATATTGTGACAAAAAAATTCAATAATTTATTTCGTCCTAACTGTTAACAAATGTATGTATTCCCCAATTATTTTTTTCGCGGCCTCCAAACGGAAAAATCCCGTAAAAAGTAAGAAAAGTTCTACTGCAAATCGAGCATTTTCTGATTGACAAAACAGGAAAACAGATGTATACTTTAAAAAAAGCCTTTCACAAGGAGACAAAAACATATGCGAATTATGACGACAAACATCTGGGGCAGTTATTTCAACAACCCGGCCGAAGTGAGAAAAGACGACATGTACAAGGTCTATGAAACCTATGCGCCGGATATTATCGGTTTCCAAGAGGTCGAACCGCAATGGTACGCCTGCGATATGTTCCGGCGTCTGTCGGACGACTATTATATTGTGGGTGCACAGCCGTTTGACAGTTTCAATTTTGTTCCCATGGCGATTCGCAAGAAATACAAAGTCATGGCATTCGGTTTTGAGAGATTGACCGATGTGAAAGACCCGTCAAAGGAGATCACTTGGGCCGTGTTGCAGGAGGACGAACGGCTTTTTGCCGTCTGCAATACGCACTTCTGGTGGAAAACCGGCCCCGAACACGACCGCATCCGCGAGATCAATGCGCATCAGCTCTGCAAACTCATGAAGAGCCTTGAAGAGCGCTACGGTTGCCCCGTTTTCGCTTTCGGCGACATGAACTGCAACACGGCAAGCACCGTCTTTACCGACATTTACCCAGAAAACGGCGTTGTAAAGCTGTATGATATGGCAGCGGAAAAAGACGATGTTTCCTCTCACCACGGGGATCCGGTTGTGGATGAAAACGGGCGTTTCCACGGCAAAAAGACCGACAAGGATCACACAAGCTCTCTCGACCACATTGTCGGCCTTGGCAAAGGATTCGAGGTATCCCGCTATAAAATCGTGCAGGATCAATATGCTCTTGACGCTACCGACCATTCGCCGGTCTATGCGGACATTTCCTTTTTATAAAAGCGCACCTGACATACAAGTATGAAAAAATCAAGGATGGTATCGCAAATGCTATTTTTCAAAAAAGCTCTTCCGGTCTGGAACACCGGATTATCCGACCCAAAAAACGTCACCCTTGGTCTTTGTACAGCATCTCTCAAAAGCGGTCTTTATACGTTTAAAGCCGCAACCAGCGGTTTTTACCGGCTGTTTGTCAACGGGAAATTTGTTCATTTCGGTCCGGCTCGCTGCGCACACAGCTATTTCCGCGTGGATGAGCTGACGCTTGAACTGACGGAAGAAGAAAACTATGTAGCCGTCGAAGTCAACAATTCCGGTATCAACGGCTTCGGCCAACTCTGCCAAGAAGGTTTTATACAGGCAGAGCTTGTCTCCCCGGGCGGTTCGGTGATCGCCGCAACCGGAAATGGCGGTTTTGACGCGTATATGCTGTCGGAACGTGTTCGCAAAGTTCAGCGTTACAGCTATCAGCGTGACTTTGCCGAGGCCTATCGCTTTGAGGGCGATATTCACGGTTGGCGCGTCGGAACGCCGGACAAAAACGCTGTACTGTTTACACCGGACAACACCGGCGCCAGACAGCTTATCGAGCGCCGCATTCCCATCGGCACTTTTCCGGTCATTCATCCCAAGAGCCGCCTTTGGTACGGTTCGTTCATTTCCGGCGTTAAAGGAGAAGTTTACAAGGATCGCTCGCTTATAAAACTGCACAGTCCAAGCGACGGACTTCTTGACGGTTATGAAGAAAACGAGCTTGACGTACATCTTTCGGACGAAGCACAAGGTTTCCGCTATACCACGCGCACCGACGACGCGATCCCCTGCCCCGATGAGCTCTCGCTTTTTTCCGGAACATACGAAACCCTCGTTTTTGATGGGGAACACACCGGTCTTATCGGCGCAAAACTTGTCTGCCTTGAAGAAGCCGAGGTCTGCTTCATGTTCAGCGAGGTTTTGCACGGCAATGATGTCCGCCCCATCACCGATTGGTGCAACATGATCCGGCTTGATTTGAAACCGGGCGTTTACGAGTATCAATCTGTCGAACCGTTCAGCATGCAGTATTTCAAGATTGCCTGCGTTTCGGGACAGGTAAAGGTAAGTGATATTTCACTTACCGAAGTCATCTGCCCGGAAAAAATCACGGCAAGCTACACGGGTTCGGATAAAGACACAGCCAAAATTTTTGAGGCGGCCAAGCAGTCTTTTCTGCAAAACTGCACGGATATTTTCATGGATTGCCCGTCCAGAGAACGCGCCGGTTGGTTATGCGACAGCTTTTTTACGGCAAGAAGCGAAAAATTTTTTACCGGAAAAAATGATATCGAATACAATTTTCTTGAAAACTTTCTTCTTGCCGAACGCTATCCGAACATTCCCGACGGCATGCTCCCGATGTGCTATCCGTCCGACCATTATGACGGCAATTACATTCCGAACTGGGCTATGTGGTTTGTCCTTGAATTGGAGGACAGGGAAAAACGAACCGGCGACAAGGTTTTCACCGCCAAATTCAAGGAAAAAGTCTACAAACTGCTTGGTTTCTTTGAGAAATACGAAAACAAAGACGGCTTACTTGAAAAATTGAACGGCTGGGTCTTTTTGGAATGGTCGAAAGCAAACGAACTGACGCAGGACATCAATTTCCCGTCCAACATGTTATACGCACGCACACTGCTTGCCGCAAGCCGGCTGTTTAACGATGCAAACCTTGCCGCAAAAGCGAACGCGTTATATGAAGTGATCCGCTCGCGTTCGTATGACGGGACGTTTTTCCGCGACAACGAAGTATACAACGAAAACGGCGTTCCGGTTTCGCCCGGCGAACGCACCGAGACCTGTCAGTATTACGCGTTCTTCACCGGCACGGCCACGCCGGACACTTATCCGGAATTATGGCACACGCTCATCACGGATTTCGGCCCCAAGCGTGCACAAAAAGGCTTATATCCGGAAATCTATCCGGCCAACGCCTTTATCGGAAACTATTTGCGCTTGATGTTACTCGACGAAAACAAGCTGTATTCCAAGCTCATTGATGAATCCAAAGACTATTTCCTGTACATGGCGGAGCGCACCGGCACGTTATGGGAAAACACCGGCGACTATGCAAGCTGTAACCACGGGTTTGCGTCATATGCCGCGCCGATGCTGGTTCGGGCAGAAGAAAGCCTGAAATAATATTATAGAACTTAAAAGTGCGATACCGCAAAAGCAACTGCAGTATCGCACTTTTTATTTTTTAAGCTGTTCTGATATTCCCTCGGCGGATAGCCGTAATAATCCCGGAAAGCCTTGCTGAACGAATAGATACCGGAATACCCTAACGTTCGTGCAATCTCCGTCAGCGACTGCGTCTGTTCCTCAATCAGCGCCTTTGCCGCTTGCAGGCGCCGGCTGACATAATAATCGGTCATGGTCTGCCCGGTAGTTTTTTTAAAGCAGGAGGACAGGTAGCTGTAATTATAGGACACCGCCTCCGCCACTTCGGAAAGGTGTTTGATCGTGTACAAATGCGTATCAATATAATGCGACACATGGCGGCACAGATCCTCGGCTGTGGGATTGGCGGTCAGCCCCTGCGGTTCATAGGACGCCATACCGCGCAAAACACGTAAGATGATCTCTTTCATGACGACGGCAAGAACATCGCTTGCATACAAAGCGTTGTTTTGCAGTTCTCCCACGATCTTTTCGATCAGTCCCGGAACATATGGGTCTCGGAAGACACGATTCTCCGGCGCGATGTTGTCAAGCCACAGATGATTCAATTTCTCAAAATACTTTCCCGAATTGACCGAAAACGTCACAAAGCACTGACGCATGATCGTTCCAGGCGTTACTTCGATTTTATGGTATTCCAACGGAAAAGACACATAGATATCCCCTGCCTGTACGTGTTGCGGCGTATTCCCGTGATAGCTGGTTCCCTCGCCCTCCAAAATGCAGGTAAGTTCATATTGATTGCCGTGATAGTGCCTCCGTAAGGTCAATTCTCCTTCGCCGATGATTCCCTGTCCGGCATGTCCGATCGAATACGCACCCAAGAATTTCAAACGGTCTATCTGAATGGTCGGAAAATTCCGCATGTGCTTTTCCCTCGCTTTTTTAAAGTATGCCTTTATGGGTATGGTATCACATTTTCTTATTTCTGTCAATAAATGAAACAATTATTTTTACGTTTTTTCGCCCCAAAAAGCGTATCATACAAAAAATCATTAAATAACTCCAAAAAACATGACATTTACAAAGCCCCGGCGATCCTGTATAATGGTATTGTTAAAATCACCAAAACTGCAAGCTGAAAGGAGTACACAAATGCGAAAAATTACAACATGCTTACTCAGCGCCGCGTTGTTTTTCGCCGGGTCGCTTGTCTGCCGCGCTGTGCCGATTACGGATCTGTCCGAAATTTCGGACCTTGGCGGCAGTTATGAATTGACCGCCGACGCGGTCTTATCCGACGATTTCACGCCGATCGGCTCGGCCGACGCGCCATTTACCGGAAAATTTGACGGCGGCGGCCACACGGTAAGTATAAGCGGCAAAGCCGGACTGTTCGGTGTTGTCGAAAATGCCGAAATATCCGATGTTTCCGTCGTCGGTACGGCAAGCGGCAGCACGACTGTCGGAGGAATCGCGGCAATCGCTAAGGGCACAACCGTCATCGAAAACTGCTCGGTTGACGGGTATCTGACGCCGGACGTCAGCGGCTTTACCGCCTATGCCGGCGGCATTGCCGGTACGACCGACAAAAAAACGGTCATCCGGAACTGCTTTGTCAACGTCAAAGCGACGCTTGCCGACACTGCTTACCTCACCTACATAGGAGGAATTGCCGGTTTAAACCGCGGTTCGGTAAGCGGCTGCACCGTAAGCGGCAAGCTTTCCGCCGAGGCCTCGCTCTACCGCCTCACAATTGGCGGTGTTGCCGGTGAAAACCGCGGCGATGTTACCGGCTGCTTCAATACCGCTTCCGTTTCCGGCACGGCGGCTGCCGAGGGAATTTCGGTATTTGCCGGCGGTATCGCAGGCTACAACACCGGTTCTCTTTGCCGCGTGGAAAACAGCGGCAAAATCTCCGCTTCCGGAAAAAGCATTTATCCGGGCTATGCCGGCGGTATTGCAGGCGCAAACATCAACGGCAAAATCACGCTTGCCAAGAACGGCGGCAGCATTACGTCCGAAGCCGCGTTTATCGGCGGAGGTGTTGGACTCAATCTCGGCTATAAGGCTGAGGCAAGCCTTGACAATACGTTAAACACCGGCGCGCTTACCGGCGCAAACAGCGTTGTCGGCGGCATTGCGGCAAACAACACGAAAACCGCACACGAAGAAAGCGAAGCCGGAATTTCTTCATCCTTAAATATAAGCGAAGCTGCCGGAATCGGTAAGAATACAGCAAACCTTTCCGATATATATAACACCGGCAAGGACGACGGTCTTTCCACTTCGGTTTCAGAATCCTCGTTAAGAGAAAACGGCCTTCCGGCACTCGAAGGTGTCGCGGAAGAATGGGTAGCAAACACCGATATTTCGGCACTGCCCGACCTGCTTATCGTGCGTGACGAAAACACACCGGAGCTTATCGCGTCCACCGGCGCGAAGAACAAGCGTGCTTACTACCTCTACACCCCGACAAGCGGTACGGATGCACGCGCGTTCTATGCGGTCTACTACGACGGCACGCGGTATCTTTCTTCGTCCGCCGTCACCGCCGAGCCGCAAAACGGCTTTACACGGCTTACCGCCTCGAGCATTCCCGAAAATGCGACCAAGATTCGCTTTATCGCGTTTGAAAGCACGCTTTCGGACGGCATTCGCCCGGCATCGGTCGCGGCGGCGGAGGTTTCGCTTGTCGAATCGGATGAAGAAGAAAGCCTTCTCAAAGGCAAAAACATCGTTTGTATCGGCGACAGCTTAACCGAGGGCGATTACGGCTCCAATCCGGCCGGCACCATGAACGTTCACGCCGAAAACTATCCGTATTTTCTTGCGGAAATTACGGGGGCTAACGTGAAAAATGCCGGTCGCTGCGGCTACTCGGCAGAGCTATACTACAACAATCAGCTTTCCAAAGTCGAGCTTTCCGAGGAAACCGATATCGTTCTCATCATGCTCGGCACGAACAATGGACTGACCGATACCATTGATACAGACACCTCGGCTTCTCACTACTCGTCCTACGCCAAGACCCAGACCGGCTACTATGCGCGTATCATTGAGACCTGTATGGAAAGAACGAACGGTCAGGCGCAGATCATTCTGATGACGCCGCCAGTCACCACCCAACGGAACCGCACGTCTTTGGAAACAACCGTAAGCGTTATCAAAAAGTTCGGCGAAAAGTACGGACTGCCGGTTATCGACAACTACTATGCCTGCGGCATTACCTATGAAAATATCGGCAAATATATGCCGATCGACGAGCTTCACTGCGGCTACACCGGCTATAAGCTGTTGGCCACGTATATTGCAAGCCGCGTTTCCGACATCTAGAAGAATTTCAAGCCCGAAAGCTATGCGCTCACCTACAAAACCGTTTCCGAACCGGTCGGCTACATGGGTCGTTGGTTCGACAAGGAGGTGAACGGCGTAACCTGCAAAGCAACTTTTTCACAAGGCGCGGAATTCTACTTCAAGGTTTCCGGCACAAGCAAGGTTTGGTTAAAGCTCCATTCGACCGCTTCTCCCGCTCCGGTCATTGCCGTGTCGATTGACGGCGGTTTTCCGAAACGCATGACGACGGTCAAAGAAGGAAGCTTACTCATCGCGGAAAACCTTTCCGAGGGCGAACACACCTTCCGCATCATCGTGGACGGCTTCAACGAATACCAAGAAAAATGGACAAGTGCCATGGGCTTTGTTTTGGAATGCCCCGAGGTTGAGGACGGCGGAAAAATTACGGGACTTCTTCCGACGAACCCCGTCATTCTCTACTACGGCGACAGCATTACCGAGGGCATCAACGTGCTTGGCACCGGCTCGACGCCGGACAGCAACTCCGCATCCAACGAATATCCGTTTATCGCGTCTCACCTTTTGAACGCCGTTTCCTACACCAACGGTTTTGGTGCCAGCGGCGTGACACGCGGCGGCAGCGGCGGCGTTCCGAAATGCTTGGACGTCATCGACTCGCTGTATAGCGGTATGCCGCTTTCCGAAACACCGGCACCGGCTGCAATCGTCATCAACCACGGGCACAACGACCCGACAAGTGACAGTGCCGCCTTTACCGAAGCGTACACGGCGGTCTTAAAGCGGCTTCGCGAAAAATATCCGAACACGCCGATCTTCGCGGTCTCGCCGTTTGCCGGCATGCATAACGCGGACATTAAAGCGGTTGTGGAAGATTTGGGCGACAGCAACATCTTTTTCATTGCAAAGCCTTCCTTCTCCTACACCACAAGCGACGGCGCACATCCCGACAAGAACGGCGCAAAGACGCTCGGTACATATCTTGCAAAAGAAATTGCCGCCAAGACCAATCTTGCAGCGAACGCAAAGACCAGCACCGCCAACACCAGTGACAAGGAAAACGAGGGAATCGATATGACAAAAATTTCAAGTCACGAAAAAATTGCACTTTGGGAAAGCGGTAACATTCCGTATGATAAAGGTGCGGACACCTTACAGGCAACCATACGCGCATATCTTGCCGACGGTGCGGACAGCGCGGTGGTCATCTTCCCGGGCGGCGGCTACTTTCAGCTATCCGACGACAGCGAGGGCGTCGCTGTTGCAAAAGCATACAATCAAAAAGGCATTTCGGCCTTTGTCGTCAACTATCGCTACAAGCCGTATGACGGAAACGCCATTTTAGCCGACGGCATTCGCAGCGTGCAGTTTGTACGCCGCTATGCAAAAGACTTCGGAATCGATCCGGAAAAGATCGCCGTTTGCGGCTTCTCGGCCGGCGGACATCTTGCCATGCTCGTCTGCGAAAAAGCGAACACCTTCGTTTCACCCGTTTCCGACAGTATTTCCGCGTACAACGCACATCCGAACGCCTGCATTCTCGGCTATCCGGTCGTAACGCTCGGCGACGGCACCTATCCCACCATGCCGGAGATCTTCTTAGGCGACAAGAAAGACGATGAAACGGAGATCGCCAAGTATTCCTATCCTTACAATTTAGACGATATGCCGGCCACTTTCGCGTTTTACGGCGAAAAGGATACGGCTGTGGACTATAACAAAAACGCCGAAGCGATTACTGCCGCCTTAAAAGCCGCCGGAAAAACGGCAGAATGCCATGCGTTTTCCGACGCCGGTCACGGGATTGGACTCGGTGAAAGCTATGCGGATTATTCGCGCTGGTTTGACCTTTCGGTCACCTTTTTGCAGAACGCATTTAACGCTTAACCGATAAAGGAGGTTTGCAATTCATGAAAAAACGACACATTACACTGCTTTTGGCGTTTGTACTCTGTTTTTCGCTTTTCGCGGTCGGCGTAAGCGCCGTATCGTACAACGGTACTGCTACGCCGTTTGCGGAAACGACGACCGGCGAATATGGAAAGCTCATCTGGAAGCAGGATTTTGAGAACACATCCAGCGTCGGGAATTACAGCTACGACGCATCGTACAATTCCCCGTATGCCGCAGACGGCGCGTCTCTCTCCGACACGTCTCTTATCTGGACGGGCGACGGCGACGGTACGAATCCGACATTTACAATCATTGATAATCCTGTCGGCGACGGCAAGGTGATTTCCATGCTCGGAAAAACAACTTATCCAATCTATCGTTTGAATTTTGGCAGAGAAAAAGACATTATCTCAAAACCCGGCAAATACACGCTTGTGGTTCACGCCTACGACGGCGGAAAAGGCTATGCTGCCAACTGCCGTTTCCTTGTCAACCGCTGCTACAACGGTGCTCCCGAAGCAGGTTCTATCAGCTTTGGTGCGGACTCTTTCAAGGAAAATGCCTACACATTCACCATCTGCACCAAAGAGGAATTTGAGGCAACCGGTCTTGCGGAATCAAGCTATACGAATTCCAATGTTTTCGCTCTCCAATACGTGTATTTATTCATGATGGGCGGTAACGGAAAAACCTGTTACTTCGACAACATTGAGTTATGGTATGACGAATATGCCGACATCACTTTCCACACAGAAGCCAAGAATGACAGCATGGCAAAAGACCTCGAAACGCTCTTTCCGGGCACCCACAAAAGTTATCTTCCGGGCACGGCCCTTCCCAAGCTTTCGGTTCCCGGCAGCGGCTATCGGTTTATCGGCTGGTCGAAGGTCAAGGACGACGCGTCGCGGATCGTAACAGAGGCCGAAGCCGGTCTTTACGACCTATATGCGATTTACGAGGATGCAAACGGCGACGATCTGGCAGGGCTCGAAACCTACATGACGCCGTATGAGATGATTCTTCTCACATCGCGTTTGCACGCGGTCTTATCCGGCAAAACGGCAGAAATTCCCGAGGGTGCAGCCTTTGCGGACTATCTTGCCTATGCCGAAACCTATTCGCTTCTCCCTACCTCCGGCTTTGGCGATTACACGAGAGCCATTACGCGCGGTGAAGCGGCTGAAATGCTGTACAAAGCACTCCCGGCGGACGGGCTTGCAGATATCAACACCATAAAGAATATCCCAGACATCGAAGATTATCAAGGCTTTTATGAAGCCGTCTACGCGCTCTACCGCAGCGGCATTTTAGGCGGCGTGAACAAGCGCGGCGCTTTCCGTCCGTATGAAGCGCTGTTACGGTGCGACTACGAAACGCTCGTTTCGCGCGTAGCCGACTCCGAAGAGCGCATTCGTCAGACGCTTGAAGAAGTGACCCTCGACAAGGCAGGTACGATTCAGTTGGAAAAGAACACAGAGAAGAAATTTGACGCGGTCTTTATCTCCGCGCCCGAAAGCTATCTTGCAACCTTAGAGGAAATGCCTTCCTGCACATTGCCGCTCGGCGACTGGATCAGCCCGGTGGAATACACGCGTTACTACTTACAGCGTCAGATAACTATTTCCAAAACGGTTTCCAAAGCTGAAATCGAATTTCAGAGCAGTCTGCCGATCGACTTATTCATTGGCAACACGCAGATTCCGACCGAAAAGGTGAACGGCTGGCATGTGACCGGCGTTAAAGATGTTACAAGCGCCCTTGTAAGCGGCACAAACTTCATCAATATCCGCGGTTTTCTGTCGGACAACACCATGCACTTTCTTGCCGGTGTGCGCGGCTGTCTTTCGGTCACCTACACCGACGGCACGACCGAGAATTTTGATACGAGTAACGGCTTTACCAACAGCAGTATGTGCGGTTTCTGGGCGAACAGCGAACAAGAAGGCTGGCAGACAACCACACTGTCCGGTACTCGAAAAATCCATAAAACCAAGCTGCATCCGCGGCTTCGCACGCGTGCAATGTATATGCGCAGCGGCTTCCTTGCCGAAAAGGAAATCGAAAAAGCAACGCTGTATGCCACCGCACAAGGCTTATATGTTCCCTACCTCAACGGCGAACGCGTGACCGACGCACGTTTTCTTCCCGGCTCAATGCAATATCTTACGGAATATCAGGTCTTTGATGTAACCGAATTCGTTCACACCGGCAAAAATATTATCGGCGCAGAGCTTGCAAGCGGCTTCAACAACAGCGAATCCTGGGGTGCTTTCTACAACAACATTCCCTCTCTTATGATGCAGCTTGAGATCGAATACACCGACGGCACAAGCCTTGTCATCGGCACGAACAAGAACTGGCAGGTCACCGCTTCACCGCGCGTTGAAAACGATATCCAGTTCGGCGAACGCTACGACGCACGTTTGGAAACCGCAGATTGGTGCTCCGACTTAAACGCCGGAAGCTGGGCAAGTGCCGAAGAACACTCTGTCACCGGTAAAACGCGCTCCCAAGAGCATTACGAACCGGTTCGCATCAACAACGAAATGACCGCCAAAACGATCTTTACGCTTGCCGACGGCTCGACCTGCTACGATTTCGGTCTGAACTCCACCGGCCGCGTAAAGCTGATTCTTAGGAACACCAAGCCCGGTGAACAGATCCTCATCCGCTATTGTGAATCCTTGAACGGTTCGGATACGCTCGGCTACACGGCCAACGTTTCGGAATACGGCGACGTTTTCTTCTACAAGGACACCTACGCTGACGGCAGAGCCATGTACGGTGCGCGCAACCTCGACACCTACATCTGCAAGGGCGCAGAAGAAGAAGTTTACATTCCGGAATTCACCTTTACCGGCTTCCGCTATATCTATGTTTCCGGCTACTCCGGAACGTACGATATTTCGACCGTCAAGAAAGTCGAAATGTACAACGACCTCGACGTGACCGGCGATTTCAAGACCTCGCATACCGGTCTTGCCAAAGTCTGGGACGCCGTCAAGCGTTCCTACCGCTCCAACATCGTGACAGGTCCTATGGACTGCCCGACGCGCGAGAAAAACTTCTGGAACGGTGATATGCAGGTATTTATCAACACAGCCTGCTGGTATATGGACAACAACCGTTTCTTGGAGCGCTGGACGGAATCCGGCCGCAAGATGGGCGGCGACTATACTTACGGCTGGGGCGATGAGGACTATATCGTTCCCCTTACGCTGTACAAATTCTACGGAAACGCCGATGTCATCGCCTCCAAATACGCAAAGATCAAAACGCTTATCAATTACCGCAAGAATCAGGTTGCCTCCGGCGACGTTCTGCCGTCCAAGGGAACTTACACCTACGGCGACCACCAAGCGCCGAGCAGGGTCAGCGACGAATTCTTCTGCAATGTCTACTACACACTCATGTACAAGCGTGCAGCCGAAATGGCGGAGATCTTAGGCAAGACCGACGAAGCGGCAAGCTATCTCGCCGAATACGAAAAAGCGCGCGTCGCTTTCAACAACAAGTATTATCTTGCCGGTGAAAACGACTACTCCTCCAAGAATCAGAGCGGTCTTGTGTATGCGCTTGCCTTTGAGTTTGCCGAACCGGAAAACCGTGAGGCGCTCGCGGCAAAATTGCATGAATACGTTGTGGCAAGCGGCTATCACTTCACCACCAGTTTCATGTCCACCGAATACATTTTAAGCGTTCTGTGCGACTACGGCTACGAGGACGACGCTTACCGCCTTGTCACGCAGACCACGTATCCGTCGCTTATCAACATGGTGGAAACCAGCGGCGGCGGTACGGTTACCGAAAGCTGGAAAGGCACGGTCGGTACCGGCAACAGTATCAACCACTACTCCATCGGCAACGCGGCGCGTTGGTTCTTTGAATACTTAGGCGGTATCAAGGCGGCAAAGCCGAATTTCGATGAAATCACGGTTAAGCCTTATTTCTTCAAAGATCTGAAAGATGTTGATGTCACGTATCAGAGTTCGCACGGCCTCATCGAATCCGCATGGAGCTATCAGAAGAAAGACAAGACGTTTATCTGGAACATTACCGTTCCGGAAGGCGTTACGGCAACGCTTTCGTTGCCCAAGAGCATGAAGCGCGTAAGCGGCGACAAACTTGGCAAGGTCGGCGGCGGTTCGTACACGATTGTTGTTGGCGAAAACAAGGACGCCGACACACGTCCGGTTCTCATCTTTGCGGACGGTGAAAGCGGCAAAGGCGCGCTTATCGGACACGGCAACTTCGGCATTATTGCAGACCCGAACGATCCGGATAATCTGTGTTACAGCAACATCCCGAAAAATGACGATGAGACCTGGTTATATCTCCAACACCCGGTAACCTACAAACCCGGCTACACCTATTCGGTCGAGTGCGATGTGATGATCGCGTCAAGCGGTACGACAAATGTCATCGGACAAAACTTCACCGCTGCAATCCTCTGCAACATTCCGTATGCCGACAGCACCGGCGCACGCAAAGACCATGTGGCCGCACGTACCGGCAAAATAAAAGCTGACGGCGAATGGAAACACTGGACCTTTGATTTCACCATTCCGGAGGATTCGACGGAACGGAAATACGATATGTTCTCGTTCTATACCGACCCAGTCGGCGGCAAGGGTGTGGGATATCTGATCGATAACTTATATGTCCGTGAAAATCCCAAGCCGGATACGCGCACGATCATATTCCAGGCCGACGCGGACAATAAAACCGCCGATTTCTATGGTTGGAAATCGAAGATTACCACGGTAAACGATCCGGTCAACGAGGACAGCAAATGCTACAAGGTTCTGCCGGATAGCGATACGGAAGCGATCTACGTCAGCTGTATGAACCGTATAAACATTAAGGCCGGCGCTACCTATTGCGTTGATTTTGATGTGATGCTTGCCTCTTCCGGCACATCCGAAAATATTGATGCAAGTTTTTCAGGAAGTGTCCTGTTCAACATGAGATACAAGGATGCAAGCGGTTCGACCAAAGACCATATTGTCGGTTCGTCGGGCAATCTTACGGGAGACGGTGAATGGAAACATGTTACACTTACCTTTACCGTTGCGGCTGACACGCCGAGTACAAACGAAGAATTCTCACTGTACAGCAACCCGGTTAGCGGCAAGGGTGTCGGGTTCTATATCGACAACCTGTTTATCCGTGAAGAACCTTCGGAGGCAGACAATGACTCGGAGATTGATTCCGACCTGATAGCCTGAGTTGTACAAAGCAGGAAGCGAAACGCTTCCTGCTTTGTTTTTACAAGGGGAGCCTTGCCCCGTGTTGCTTTTCGGTTTGCGAAAAGCATAAAAGAGACGGTTTTTATGTTACTTTTCGCTTCTGCGAAAAGTAAGCAAAAGGACGTTTTTACGTTCTTTTTGCTTCCTTGAATTTACAATGTAAGTGCAAGCAAAAAAAGGATGGACACAAAAGGAA
>CAKSOW010000007.1 GCA_934479825.1 uncultured Eubacteriales bacterium | reverse complement strand
TGCCACATTTTTTACATCCAAAGTTTCTTTAATTTTTTTGATTTTATGGCTTGACTTTTATTAGCAGGTCTTATAATTTATTTTTCAGCATTTCTGCCGGAATACTATTTGATTTCGACCGTAACGTCGTCTACCAAGAAAGCGGACGCACCGTCTGCGGTGAATTTGCTCCATATCTGGAAACAGTCGTCTTTGGAGGGAATATAGTTTTCGGGAATGGTGTATTCGCAGGTAACTGTCTGCCAACCGGTATTACTGTTCTTATTGCCGGCAGACGGGCGCGTATGATCCTTGACGTTGATACCGTCTGTGCCGTAGATCAGGTTATCGCTGATAACAGCATTGGTGTATTCCGTCTGCTTGCGGCTGAGCATAGGCGAGATCCGGTAGGTGATCTTATAGGTAGCGCCGCGCTTGAAGTTCATGTACACATTAAAGTAGGTATAGTAGTTTCCGTCGCTTGTGCAATAAACCGACCAGACAGTCTTATCCTTGTTGACCGGATCCGCAATCGTATTGATCGAGATATATCCGGGGGCACTCACGGTGACACCTTCCGGCATTTCGCTGCTTCCCGTCAAGTGCTTGACTTCAACCGCTTTTTCCGGAACAGCCGCCTCAGCCTTTTTCAGCTGCGCGTCGATATAAGGCTTTGCTTCTTCTTTGGTAAGACAACGGAAATAATCCACCTGGAACGGGTCGGTAATTCCGTCGAACGGGTCAAAGCGAAGTCGGGTGATCGTTCCTCTGAATTCAGCCTTGGTGGAAAGGTCAAACGCCACTTCGACGATATCGCCGTCTTTCAAGCCCTCTGACAGATAGTTGCCGTTAAAGCACTGTGCCGCATTCACGCCTTTGCCGTTTACACCAAAGAACAGCTGCGGAATTCCCGACCAGTACTTGTTGGTCATGGTCTTGGAATCGTACACAAGTCCGACAACGATATAAGCATAATCTTCTGCGTCGAAATTGACGTCAATGCTGATAGCCGGGTCGCCGTTGGCCGGTTCAACGTTCAGCTTCCCTCCGCTGAGGAAACCTTGACCGTTGCCAACACTCCATCCGCCCATATAACCGGGGATATCAAACTCCCATTGATTGGGTTTCATGGCGGCAATCTGTGCAGCCTGTTCGTCGTCAGCAGATTGGATATTTAAAACGCCGTTCTGTTCGGTATAAGGATAGCCGAGAAGTTCCGCAAGCTTTTTAATACGGAATACCGGCAGTCCGTCGCGTAAGGTAAAGGTGTAGCCGAGTTTTTCTTCTTTTCCGTCAACAAACGCGCTGTCACTGCCCACACGGAACACAAGCGTTTTGTCCGTCGGGGTATGGAGTGTGAGTTTTCCGTCGCCGTCAAAGCGGGAGTATTCGTAGAATAGGCACAGCGCAGAGTAGAAGCCCTTGCCTCTTGCTTCGCCGACCACTTCATAATCGCCGTCTGCGGCAAACGTCGGCTTGAACGAAAAGGCAAGTTCTGTGCCGTTGACGGCAATCGCCGGAACTTTCTTGGCCGTATCTTTCGGTTTCAGAAATTCGATCAATGCAATTTCAAATGTGCCGGGAGCCGTCATCGGGTCAAAACGAAGGTTGACGATGCGATCCTTATAGGTTTTCATTTCGGAAAGGTCAGCGTACAGATCCACCCATTCACCGGCTTTTTTGATGTCGATGAGTTTTACCTTATCGTAATTCCATGTGCCGTCGTTGTTCGTTAAGAAGAACAGCTCTGCCTGGCAGGTAGCGCTTGCTTTCATGCGGACATGGAAGATTGGTGCGTCCTCGGCATTAAAGGCCTGGAAGTTCACTGCCTTGATAGCAGGGTCGATACCCGGCGCCGTGCCGGAAATGACGCCGCCGTCCGTGCTGTAATCCTCAATTCCATGTGAGCGTTCCCAGAACAGCGCGCCGTCCTCGCTCATGTCGTACCGGCGCACAGCCGTCATATCGTCCGGAGAGAGCGTATCGGACGCCACCTCGTCGCTTTCAAAGCGATACCGGCGGATCGGCGTGGAATCCGTCACATACGTGCGGCAAACACGCGCTTTCTGCGCTTCGGTCGGTCTGACGTCAAGAGCGGTGTGGTCCGTCGTATCCTTTGTAAAGGTCTTGCGGATGTTTTCCAGATAATCAAAGCCGGTCGATTCGGTCGGGAATACGTACGTTCCCTCGGAAAATTCGTTCCAGGTCGAAACAAACACGGTGTTGTCGCGCCATGTACCGGTGTGAAGCGCCGAAAGCTCTTTCTTCATGCTTTCGCAGACCGAAAGATGTCCTTCGGGCGTGATAAGATCGGAACGGCGGTCGTTTCGTCCGATGTCGTTGAAGCCGATGGAAACGGTCGGGATATGATGCGTACCGAGCGTTTGCGCCTTTTGCAGATTGGTTTCGTTGCAGTCAATCTGATATTCGGCAGACGAACCGTCCCTGCCCCAGTGGTAGCCATAGGTGGCCGTATCAATTCCGTACGAAGCATACAACTTGTACAAATCGTCCGTCACCTTGCTCTGGGCGCTGAACAGAAGAATAAGACCGTCATAACCCATTTCTTTTAATTCTTTGTCCATGAACTCAACCGCCTTGCGGCTGCCGCCGTCGTTGGCAAAAGATTTATTGAAACGGTTAGCATCCCAGATAGTAAGTACAGCCTTATTGTCAAGGCGCGCATAGCGTTCATCTGAGAAATAGTACTCTTTCCAGTATTTCCATAAGTATTCCTTAAACTGTTCAAAGTTTCCCACATCGCCGTAGTTGTTTTCCCACATGATACAGAAGTCAAGCATGTCGCTGTATCGGGCATTCATATATCCGTCGTGCAGAGCGCTGTAAGAGGTTCTCATTTTCTTGATCGGAGCAGTCGTGTCGGCATACGGCGCATACCAGCAGATATGCATGAAATCAATGCCGTGCTCGACCATCCATTTGATCTCCCAGTCTGCCGTTTCGGGCAAACCGTCGTCATAATAGCCGAGATACGGGGTGAATTCCTCAAAGGGGCTGACCGCGTCCCACCCCTCATAGGCGGTGTTATCGCGCCAGAGCGAGCAGACGTTCATACCGATGTTATAACCGTCGTCACGCGCGCTTACCGGTTCTGCCGGATAATCATCATGTTCGATGACCGGTGCTATGCTCACATCGTCAAACCAAAGGACAGCATCCTTATCCGGAGCAAAACTTACGGTTACGCCGTCAACAAACGGAGCAGATACGGAAACGGTCGCACGTTGCTTGCCATTGATCTTGATAACGGCGGTTCCGGCCGACAGGTCGCCTTCAATCCGTAAGCACTGCCATACGTTTTCGGTATAGGTATGAAGTTTTGTATCGCCTGCCATAAACGCGCCGTCTGACGTGCGGATTTTCAACACTTCGTTTCCGGCGCCGGTAAGCGTCACAGACGCGCCGTCCGCCTTTTCCGGCAGGAGCAAAAACGTTTCAAACGCAAATTTTCCGCCTACGGCGTTGAACGAGGTTGCTGCGCTTGCCGCTTTTCCGGCAGACGCGACCATTTTTGCACTGAACAGGTCGCTTCCAACCTGAGAAAGCATTTTTTCGACTGTCACAGTTCCCTCGGTCGTCCATTCGGCCGGAGCCTTTCCATCAAAGCCGTCGATTGAGATAAAATGCTCGTTGATCGGGTAGTTTTTATTCAACATCGCATACTTGACAGAGAACATGGCCGTGCCTTTTTTCTCTGTTCCGAATGTAATGCGGCTTACCGTATCGCCGGAAAGTGTAACCGTTTCGGTCTTTTTACCGTTAATGACGGCATAGGCGGTCTTTTTGTCCAGATCTAGCTGGAACACTACAAAGAACCGGCTGGTCTCCGACGGTTTGACCTCCCATTCGGTCGTCGCTTCGGTTTTGCCGGCAAGAAGCCAACGTCCGTTCTTGACCGAAAGTTTCAATGCATTCTTATTGCCGTCGGAAAAAGTGATATAGGCGCATCCTTCGTCGCTTTCTGCGTTGAAAACGGTTTCAAACGTCAGAAGTCCGTCGCTCTCCGCGTTGAAGTCACGGAAGATCGCCGTGTGCGCTTTGTCGGAAATATCATAGAAAGTCGGGCGTTCATAGCCGCTGAAATTGGAGAGATCGAACCGGTTATCGTATTTCCAGCCGTTGGCAATGCCAGTCATCATGCCGCTCATTTTGGGGCAATCGATAATGGCATAGGCGTCGGAATAGGAACGCGCGCCCTCCTTGAACGTTTTGGAAACGCGCTTGGAGCTGTCGGCAACACGAACGATCATGGCCGCGATCTCACAGCGAAGCAGGCTCGAATCCGGCGCAAAGGTTCCGTAATCATCATTACCGGTCAAGATTCCTGCGCGGTAGAGCATGAGAAGCTTTTCGGCATACGGCGCATTTTTCGCAACATCCGGAATGCTGTCGAGCGTGTTGACTGCCGGAAGATTTCCGCAAGCGTCAGCTAAAAGTTCAGCCATCTGTGCGCGCGTAATGGTCTGCTCCATGGAAGAAAACATGCTTTCTTTCATAAGGCCGTTCTGCAAGGCATAGGCAACATACGGTGCATACCATTCACCGGTGCTTTCGGGAAGTGCTGTTCCGTGCAAGATCTGATGAATGCGGACAGCAACCGTTACACCCTCTGCCGCCGTCAGTGTTCCGTTCGGCGAAAAGGTGGTCTCGCTGTCGCCTTTCATAAGGCCGAATTCGTAGACATCTTTCACGCTGGTTTCGTACCACGAACCTTTTTCCAGATCGGTAAACAGGTTATCGGGGTAGGCGGCGCTTTTGGAGAAATCCGCCGAAGCGGTAAAACCAAACGCGGCGCTTGCCGTAATAGCAGCCAAAAACAAAGCGGCTTTTCGTCCGAAATGTCCTTTTTGCATGGTCATAATCCTTCTTTCTTTATAATGTTTGCGGCTTTGCCGTGTCAAGCATACACAGAAGCCGGTCGATATAAGCGGTAATCTTTTCGGGATCGGTTTCAAAATCCGTAAAACTGCCGGCTATCATTTTTGCCATCCGCTCCGCCGCAGAAGCGGAATCGGGGCGCTTGGAAAGTTCATGCAGCAGTTCCCAAATCTCGCAGCCTTCGATCGTCGCAAGCGCACGGTTCGACAGGATAAAATCCGGTTTTTCGCGGTCGGGATAGACGATAAACCCGTCGCCCTTGAAGCGGGCTTCGGGAGCGGTCGTGTAAATTCCCTCGCCCCAATGGTTGAAGCCCCAGTGCAAAAATCCGCTTGCCTTTGCTGAAAAGCAGGCAATATACATAAGACAGCTGTATATTTGCGGCGCGTCAATGAATTTTCTCAGCCATTCCGGTTCTTCGGGAAAACAACAGCTGTATACATAGTATTCTCTGCCCTTTTCCAACCGGTCGCGGTAAAAGCACGGTTCTTCGTCGAAAATATCGATTCGGGGAACGGGAATTTCGCATTCATCGTCCAACGCATGAGCAATATTTCGCAAATAGATCGCCTCAGAGCACGGCACATTCGGCAGTTCGCGCCGGGCAATTTTCCGTACCCACAGCCACGAATCGGTTTTGTTTGGTTCGTCCTGCAAATGTGCCGCAAGCATATGCGTTTCGCCGCGTTCTGCAAAATGGCGGTACAGCGCACGGTACAGACACGAAAGATAATTTTCCGCACTGCCGTCGCCGTCCGTAATCGCAAAATCGACGGGATTTCCCGCTTCGTCAAGTCCCTTGACCGCATTACCGGTTTGTCCGGCCACAAACGAGGGAATGACGATCCGCTTGTAGGAACCGTTTTTCAGCATGATATCCAAATATCGGTCAAGAAGGGAAAAATCAAAATGCCATGTGTCCGCTCCCGTTCTTTTACTGCCGGGCACCCATAAAAGTTCGGTCAAGCCCTCAATGCGCAAAACGTTTATGCGAAGCTTTTTCTGCGCTTCGGCAAGCTTGGCAAGCCACGTTTCCCATTCTTTGCCGTATCGCTCGTACGGATACAGCTCATCTTCTTTTGTACCCGATGCACGTGCGTCCGACAGAGGAAAATAGATGCGCGTCTGCGACCAGTACTCATGCGAAAAGGCGGAATCTTTCGGTTCACATAACGCCGTTTGATGAACACAAAGCGTAATGTGCGCCGAAAAGTCGCCGTTTGTGGTATGTACGGTGAACTTTATACGGCTTGTTCCGGTTTTTGCCGCAAGCGACGTTTCAAACACAAGCACAAAAGGTTGTGTGACATTGGCCGGAACATGAGTTTCGATTTTTTCGGACAGAATGTCCGGATATGGCAAACCGTCGGCAAAGGAAATAAAGTCCTGCAAATAGCTTATAGCACGTACACCGTCCGGCACTCCCTCAAACCCCGCCGACAGGATATCAAAACTCTTCATGCTGTCGCGCAAGCAGAAAAAGCCGGAAGAATGCATGTTTTTCGCCGTGTGCAGACAAAGCTCCGCCGTATCACCCTTTTCCATCATGCTGTGTTTAAAAACGCTCCAAGCCGCGTTTTTACACCAGGAATTCATAGTCATCATAATGAGTTCACCATTTTATAAGAGATCTTTCTCGCACTTTGCCGCAAGTTCGCCCATCTGATCGACAATCAGCTTCTGATAAGGCGTCACCCGCTTGGGATCGCAGCTGCGCGAAAATTCTTCCATTGTCACACCGATCTTGTTTAAGTAATACTTGGCTGTGCACGGATAAGCCGGGTTTTCGGTAAAGCCGCACATGCTGAGCACATTGGATACCATTTCTGCTTTTTGCGGCTGTTTGTCAAAATTATCGCATAACCACGCAATCAATCTCGGGTGGAAGTTTGCCATAATGCCCGAATAGCCTGCCGCACCATCCTGCAACGAATGCAAGAGCGTCTGGATGTTGGCATTGAACAGCTTAAAGCCGGTTCCCTGGACCTGCTTCAACCGTTCCGTAAGAAGCTCCGGATCACAGCAAGTGTCCTTGCTGAAACGGAATCTTCCGGTCTTAATGCACCAATCAAGAATTTCCGGCGTTAAAAGTCGTTTGTACGGTACCGGGCATTCGTAGATGCCAAGCGGTATGTCCGACTGAATGCCGTCAAGAACCCGATCGGCATTTTCTTTCCATACCTCGTCGCCGTCATTGTGCAGGTCGAACCGGTTAGTGACAAGCACGACCGCGTCCACACCGGTTTGCGCCATCGCGTTGATTTCTTCGGTCTGCTCGCTTATAGAATTGCCGCAATGCCCGGAGGCCACCACGGACATCCGTCCGTCTGCTGCTTTTACGACGCATTCCGCAAGCTTTACCCGTTCGGCAAGCGACAGATACATCATCTCGCTCGACTGGCAGACTGCGAAAATACCGTTACAGCCGGTTTCCGCATAAAACTCCGTCAATCGCTTTACAGCGTCGTAATCGATATCGCCGTCTTTTTTGTACGGCGTTATCATGGTGGGGAAAACCCCGTTTTTTACCTCTCTTGTTGTCATACACCTCATCCTTTTTGTCTCTATTTTCCTACATTTCTCATAAAATTCCGATATTCAAGCATGTTTTTACCGTATTTTTCCTTGAAGATTCCACGGAAAAAGCTTTCGTTCTCATATCCCACACTGCCAATGATCTCACTGACCGAAAGATCCGTATCTGCCAAGAATTTGGACGCCACATAACAGCGTTTTTCCTGCAACAGTTTGGAAAGCGGCTTGCCGTAAATTTTTGCAATGAGACTTCTCGTATAGGCCGCAGAATAGCCAAGCTGTGAGGCAAGCGCTTCAACGTTTGCGTCTTTCAGGTTCCGTTCGATATAGTCTTCGGTAATACGTTTGACCGTTTCAATTTTTCCGGATTCCGGCAGCGACTCTTTCATGAACACGATAGCCGCGGCAACCTCAGCTTCTGTCGGAATCGAGGGCGCCGCGCCATGCCGCGAAACGGCAATGGCGGCCGCGGCAGACGCGTTTCGCAATGCCTTTTCCACATTGCCGTGCGCGGCGATCCCGGCGATGAAATAACCGGTAAACGTATCTCCGGCAGCTGTTGTGTCCACGGTTTCCGCCAAAAAGGCCGGTTGATAGATTTCTGAATCTTTATGATAAAAAATACTGCCTTTTTTCCCGAGCGTCAGAACCACTTTTAAATCCGGATAGCATTCGCCGAAGTATTTCAAGCTGATCTCCGGTTCTTTGCAGCCGGAAAGTGTTTCTGCTTCGATTTCATTTAATATAAGGTAGGAAAGTTTATTGAAATCGATCTTTTCGATATTTTCGTTGCACGGAGAGGGATTCAAAACGATGCAAAGCCCTTTTTCATACGCTTTTTCCACAATATAATCCACGGCATTCAATTCGTTCTGCAGCAGAATGATATCGCCGCGCTCGAAGTGCGAAAGCGTTTCATCCGCAAATTCCGGCGTGATTCTCGCGTTTGAACCGGGATATATAAAAATCGAATTATCGCCGTGTGCGCTCACCTGAATAATCGCATGACCGTTTTTCCCGTCCACACGCTTGACTCCCGACACGTCCACACCGCTGCTTTTCAGTAGTTCCAACAGCAAATCGCCGTCCTCGCCGATACAACCGGCATGGCAGACCTCGCCTCCGGCTCTTGCAAGGGCAATGGACTGATTTAGTCCTTTTCCGCCCGGAAAAACATTCATTTTATCACTGGTTTCGGTTTCGCCTACCGCAACGATATGATCCATGGAATAGACGATATCGATATTGCATGAGCCAAAATTGAGTATTTTCACTAAAATTACACGCCTTTTATTTGTTCTTTACTATATATTATCACGTTTTTAAACAAATGAAAAGAGCGAATTCGCTCCAAAAACAGACCAAATTGCACATTTTGGAAGAAATTGGTGTCAAATCTTTGTACAAAATAGCCGAAAAGAAACGAAACCCCAGAAATAAAAAATCTGTCGAAAAAATACTTGTATTCTTCACAGAATAGTGTTATAATGGAATAAGTTTATGGATAAACAGGAGATTTTCCCATGACAACCGAAAATACGACGCAGATTTGCGAAAAAATCCGCCGTTTAAAAAAGGAAAAGGATTTTCTTATCTTAGCGCATCTGTATGAAGATTTAGCCGTACAAAAAATCGCCGACTTCTGCGGCGACAGTTTTGAACTTGCCAAACGCGCAAAAGCTTCCGACGCCAAGAACATTCTTTTTTGCGGCGTTCGCTTTATGGGCGAAAGCGCCAAAATCCTTTGTCCCGAAAAGCGAGTCTTTCTTCCCTGCCCTGACGCAGGCTGCGCCATGGCCGACATGGTAAGCGCCGCCGATGTACGCGCCTTAAAGGAACAGCATCCGGATGCCGCGGCAGTCTGCTACATCAACTCCTCCGCCGAAACCAAGGCGGAATGCGATGTCTGCGTCACATCATCGAATGCGCTTGGCATTGTGCGTTCTTTAAAGGAAGAAAAAATTCTCTTTGTGCCGGACAAAAACCTTGGCGCTTATCTTGCCGCTCTTATTCCCGAAAAGACGTTCCTTTTACATAGCGGCTATTGTCCGGTACACGAACATATCACCATGGATATGGTAAAAAAGGCACGCCTTGCCCACCCGGACGCCGCCCTTCTCGTTCATCCGGAATGCGAGCCGGACGTGGTAGCCGCCGCCGATTTTGCCGGCAGTACTTCGGGCATTATCCGCACCGCCAAGGAATCGGACGGGAAAGAATTCATCATCGGAACGGAAAAAGCCGTTTGTGAAAGACTGCGCGAAGAATGTCCGGACAAGGCGTTCTATCTGCTTTCCGAAACGCTTGTATGCAAAGATATGAAAAAGACATCGCTTGACGATGTTTACCGTATTCTGTGTGAACCGGACACATCGCATGAAGTAACGCTTGACGCACGCACCGCCGCACTTGCCGCCGGTTGTTTGGACCGTATGATGAATGCGGCACAGGAGATGAGAAAATGAGAAGATACCTTTTCAGCCACGAAAACGTAAAAAACGAACAGGAAAATTATGACGCCGTCATAGTCGGCGGCGGATTAGCCGGCTTATACTGCGCCCTGTGCCTTGACCCCAAATACCGTATTGCGATCGTTGTCAAAGGCGAGATCGACGGTGGTAGTTCTTGGCTTGCCCAAGGCGGTATTGCCGCTGTCACAACGCCTACCGACTGTTTTGAGGATCACATCCGCGATACATTAATTGCCGGAGCCGGTCATTGCAACGAAAAGGCTGTCCGGGTGCTTGTCACCGAGGGACCGGAGGTCATCCGCGACATGATGAATCTTGGCGTTCCGTTCGACCGCGACGAAAACGGCGATATCATCGTCACACGCGAGGGAGGCCACTGCTGCCGGAGAATTCTTCACTGCGGCGGCGACGCGACCGGCAAGCTCATGACCAAGACGCTGGGCGAAGTTGTGGCGACACGGCCGAACATCACAGTGTTCTGGCACACATTTTTAGTCGATGTGCTCACCGATAAAGACGGCACAAGCGGCGTTGTGGTAAACGACGGCACAGGCGACAGAGTTATCTTCTCGCGCAATGTGGTTCTTGCTACCGGCGCGATCGGTCAGCTCTACAAATACTCTACCAACCCAATCGGCGCAACCGGCGACGGAATTGCCGCCGCGCTTCGCGCCGGAACACCCTGCAAGGATATGGAATTCGTTCAGTTTCATCCCACCGCTCTTGCCGTGGGGGTGGATAAGGGAAGAATGTTCCTCATTTCCGAGGCGGTTCGCGGCGAAGGAGCGGTTTTACGCAACAGCGCCGGCGAGGCATTCATGTACAACAAGCATTCGCTCCGCGACCTTGCGCCGCGTGACATTGTAACGCGCGAGATCTTGAAAAACATGGCGCTTACCGGCGATTCGGTCGTCTATCTTGACGTTTCGGACATGGATGAAGCATTTTTCTCTAAGCGCTTTCCGACCATTTTCGAGAAATGTCGTTCGCTTGGCATAAATGTGCCGTATGATCACATTCCGGTTCATCCGACCGAACACTACTTAATGGGCGGCATCAAGACCGATTTACATGCGCGTACCGCCATTTCCGGCCTTTATGCCTGCGGAGAAGTCGCCTGCACCGGCGTACAGGGCGCTAACCGGCTGGCAAGCAACTCCACGCTCGAATGCCTTGTATTCGGCAGACGCGCCGCACGTGCCATCAACGCCGATTTCCGCCCGCTTACGGGACAGCCGCTCACACTTCCGGAAGAAACCGAATGCTTTGACGCGGCGTGCGTATCCGACAGTGAGATTGACGCGGATATCGCTTTTATGAAAGAGCTTATGACAAAAAATGTCGGCGCTCTGCGTCACACCAAAGAATTGGAATACGCCCGATGCGAGCTTGACCGCGTTTACGACAAATACCGCCGCATGCGCCTTGAAACCGTCAAGCAATATACCGTTTTCAACGCGGCTGTCGCCTCCACCGTCATCGCCGACAGTGCCTGCAAACGCAAGGAAAGTATCGGTTCGCACTATATCGTTGACTAAAAACACTGAATTCCGGAGGAATCTCTCATGTATTTATTGAATAATCCGCAAGTGGAACAGATCATTACGCTTGCCCTAAATGAAGATATCGGAACAGGCGATATCACCACCCTTTCGACCATTCCTGCCGACAAAACAGCCACCGGGCGTTTTGTCGCCAAAGAAGATATGATTCTTTGCGGTGTTGCCCTTGCCGAACACATTTTCAAGCGTGTTGACCCGTCCATCCGCTTAGAAGCCAACTTCAACGACGGCGACGCCGTAAAAAAAGGCGACGTGATCGCCGTCGTTTCAGGCAATGCCCAGAACGTGCTCACCGGCGAACGCACGGCGTTGAACTTCATGCAGCGCCTAACCGGCATTGCCACGCGCACGCATGCGTCGGTTGCCGAAATTGCCGGAACAAAAGCCAAAATCACCGACACACGCAAGACCACGCCGGGGCTGCGGGTGTTGGAAAAATACGCCGTTCGCGTCGGCGGCGGCACCAACCACCGTTTCAATCTTGCCGACGGCGTTCTCATCAAAGATAACCATATCGCCGTTTCCGGCGGCATTAAAAACGCCGTTAAAAACGCACGCGCCGTCATTCCCCACACGCTGAAAATTGAAGTGGAAGTCGAGACAAAAGAACAGCTTTCCGAAGCGCTCGACGCCAGTGCGGACATTATCATGCTGGACAACATGTCCAACGACCTGATGCGCGAATGCGTCGGTATCATTGCCGGCCGCGCTCTCGTTGAAGCCAGTGGCAATATGGGCGAAAAAAGCCTGCGCGAGGTTGCCGAGACCGGCGTGGACATCATTTCCATCGGTGCGCTCACGCACACAGTCAAAGCGGCTGATATCAGTTTGAAATTCAAGATCTCGTAAGGAATCTCCCGTCCGGAAAAGAGGTGTTTGAATGGGAATCATCAACGTACTCGACAAGCATACCGCAAACCTCATCGCGGCCGGCGAAGTGGTCGAACGCCCTGCCTCCGCAGTCAAGGAAATGCTTGAAAACTGTGCTGACGCAGGCGCGACCGCCGTCACGGTTGAAATCAAAGACGGTGGCACAACGTTTGTCCGTATTACCGACAACGGGTGCGGCATGGCGCGAGAGGACGTGCCCAAGGCAATCTTGCGCCACGCGACCAGCAAGATAAAAACCGGAAGCGACTTGGAAGCCATCGGAACGCTCGGCTTTCGCGGCGAGGCGCTTGCCGCTATCGCGGCGGTCAGCGCGGTACGCATTCTCACCAAACGTCCCGAGGATGAGATCGGCACTTTATTTGTCTGCCGGTTCGGCGAAGTCGTCTGCACAGAGGACGCCGGGTGTCCAGACGGAACGACCATTATTGTTGAAAACCTCTTTGAAAACACCCCTGCCAGACGAAAATTCTTAAAAAAGAACACCACCGAAGGAACGGCGGTGTTTGCTGTATGCGAAAAATTTGCACTTTCCCGGCCATCGGTTTCGGTGCGTTTCATAAACGACGGCAATATCAAACTGCAAACACCGGGCGACGGCAAACTGACCAATGCAATCTATGCCTCCGTCGGACGGGAATTCGCGTCGGCCATGCTCCCGGTTGACTATGAATATGCCGGCGTTCATGTGTACGGCTATATCGGAAAGCCGGAAATCTGCCGTCCCAACCGGAACATGCAGAATTTCTTTGTCAACGGCCGCTACATCAAGAGCCGGACGCTCATGGCAGCTCTGGAAGAAGGTTTCCGCGGCTTCTGCCCGATTGGAAAATTCCCGGCCTGTGTACTGTTTACCGAGCTTGATCTGCGATTAGTCGATGTGAACATTCATCCGGCAAAGCTCGAAATCAAGTTTTCCGACGAAAGAAAAGTGTTTGATACGCTGTATTTCGCCGTCAAGAATTCTCTTTCACGCGGCATTGCCAACATCTTTCATGCCGAATCCGACGAAGATCCGTTTGTCGGGCAGACCGTTCCGGCAACAAACGCCGAAAAGCCTGTATCCCCTCCGGTCGGGTCTGTTTCCAATCTTGTCACCGACCTGCCGGCTGACCGTCAGACGCTTTTGCAAAACGAGCCGCCGCGCACGCCTTCTCTGAAACCGGAGGTTGCGGATTCCGGCAATGTTCCGGAAAAACCGGAAAAAACTGTGTCTCCGGCACCGCCCCCCACCTCTCCGATTCCACCCGAACCGGCCATTTCCCCCGCGCCGCCTGTGCCGCCCATGCCACCTATACCGCCTGTTCCATCTGAACCGACAGTGATGAAAAAAGCAGATCCTCTGCCAGCCGAAAGTCCCCCTTTGCACGAAAAGGCGGAACCGACCGGAAAACAAGCCGCACCGGACGAGCTCGTCTACACCGAGGTAAAGCCGCTGTTTACCGAGCCGGTGCGCAAAATTCCAGAACGTCAGACGGTTTACAGCCAAGACCGGTTGGTCGAAAAGCATGCGCTTACAAAAGCCGTGTATATCGGTGAGGCCTTTGACACCTATCTGATTGCCGAGCGTGCCGGGAGTCTGTTCTTGATTGACAAGCACGCCGCGCATGAGCGCATCATTTATGAGCGCATCAAGCATGCGTCTGATACCAACGACGCACAATATCTTCTTGAACCTGTCTCGGTCACGCTCACACCCAAAGAATTTGACGCAGTTCGGGACAACACATCTTATTTTACAGCTATCGGATTTGATTTTGAAGAATTCGGATCGGATACATTTTTGGTCCGCTCCAAGCCAACCAGTATAGAAAACGGCGATATCAAGGATGTTTTCACCTTTCTCGCCGGGCGGCTTGCCGAGGGGAATTCCAAAAGTGCCGGCGAGATCTTCGACCGTGCGCTGTATACGGCGGCCTGCAAGGCGGCAATCAAGGCCGGCAATCAATTCACCGAAACGGATAACCGGCGCATTTGCGAAGAAATTTTCTCAAACGACGCAGTTTTATATTGTCCGCACGGAAGACCGGTACTTATCGAATTTACCAAAGAACGCTTAGAAAAAATGTTTGGAAGGACATAAATAGAAGAATGTTTATTTTATTAAAGCAGGAAAACGCCGCACGCCGAGGCCGCTTCATCACACCGCACGGCGTGATTGAAACGCCGGTATTTATGAATGTCGGAACGTCCGCCGCCATAAAAGGCGCGGTCAGCACAGACGATCTGAAACAGATCAAGTGTCAGGTGGAGTTATCCAACACCTATCACTTGCATGTCCGTCCCGGCGACGATGTGATTAAGGAATTAGGCGGTTTACACAAGTTTTTTAACTGGCAAGGACCGGTACTCACCGACAGTGGCGGATTTCAGGTGTTTTCGCTTGCGGTTTTACGCAAAATCAGCGAAGAGGGCGTTCTTTTCGCGTCGCATATGGACGGCAAACGCATTTTTATGGGACCGAAAGAAAGCATGAAGATTCAGTCGAATCTCGGTTCGACCATTGCCATGGCGTTTGACGAATGTGTGGCTAACCCGGCCGAGCACAGCTATTCCAAAGCGGCTTGCGCGCGCACGACGCGCTGGCTTCATATCTGCAAGGAAGAAATGGCCAAAAACAATGCGCTCCCCGACGCGGTCAACCCCAAGCAGATGTTATTCGGTATCAACCAAGGCTGCACGTTCCCGGATCTGCGTACCGACCACATGAAGGCCATCGCCGAGCTTGATCTTGACGGTTACGCCATCGGTGGTCTTGCCGTGGGAGAACCGGCTGAGGTCATGTATTCGATCATTGAACAGGTTGAACCGTTCATGCCGAAAGATAAGCCACGGTACTTAATGGGAGTCGGCACGCCGGTGAACATATTGGAGGCCGTGCGGCGCGGTGTGGATTTCTTTGACTGCGTCATGCCCAGCCGCAATGCGCGTCATGGGAATCTTTTCACCTCGAAAGGGCTTATCAACCTCAACAACAACAAATATGAGCGTGATCCGCGTCCGATCGAAGAGGGTTGCGGGTGTCCGGCCTGCCGGAGTTATTCGCGCGCCTATATCCGCCATTTGTTCAAAGCGCGTGAGTTACTCGGCATGCGTTTATGTGTTCTGCACAATCTGTATTTTTACAACACGCTCATGGAACGCATTCGCGCCGCTCTCGACGAGGGGCAGTATGAAGAATTCTTCCGTGAAAACGTCGAACTGCTCGGATCGAGAGTAGACGACTGAGAGCCAAGTTTTTTCGCACGCTTTTCTTAAAAGAAAAGCGTGGCAAAAGAATTTAGAGTTGTCCGCCCGATGGTAAAACCATCGGGCGGACTGTGCTTTTCCGGAAAGTCCGGAAAGAGTGCTTTTTGGTTCTCGAAAAGCAGAAAAGAGACGTTTTTACGTTACTTTTCGCCTCTGCGAAAAGTAACCAAAAGCAGACCAGAGGGTTGCGACCCTCTGGATACCCAAAGTGCGGTTCAAAACCCGTGCGGAGTGGTTTTCGGTAAATTTTGAAAGGTTCTGCGCATTAAGATTTTTTGCGAAATTTTATAAGTGCCGCAAATACGCACGGCCATGTTTTGAAACGGTGCGAAAGGGTAAGTTTTCATTAGACGCAGAATCGGGTTTTGCGAAAAATCGAAGTTGCAGTGCGGGCTTGACGCCGCAAGCGGTTGATAAAAAGAAAAACTGCACGTTATATTGGGTGCAGTGGAAATGAGAAATTGTTGTGAAACGAGTAGAACGTTGGGAGTAAAACCATAGCTTGCTTGTGTACAGAAAACCGAAATTTTTATTCTCTCACCCAACCTTTCGTTTTCCTAAAAAACTGTCTGTTCTCCAAAACCTAAATTCCCACCAAACTCTCCCATTCCATGAAACACATAACCTACTGTCCATCTAAATCCAACTCTGCCTTTTCATAAACACTTTCAAATCCTTGCGCAGTAAAGCCGCTGTCTCGCACCGGTTCAAAATTCTCCGAGCTATATTGCACAAGACTGCAATTTTTGCTAAAAGATCCTGATAGCACAAACTTGCGACTCAATAAATAATACCCACGCTCGGAATTTTGAACCGCTCCCCGGAGTCCAGAGGGCCGAAGCCCTCGGCGTGTTTTTGGTTACTTTTTGCACGCCGCAAAAAGTAACAGAAAAAACGTTCTCTTTATGTTACTTTTTCGTACAAGAGAAAAAGTAACATAAAAACATCCTTTGGGTGGCTTTTTATAAAAAGCCACCCGTCGGTGACACAAGGGCAAACTGCCCTTGTGTCACCAAACAGTTACGCAGCCTTGATACGGATCACCGCCGCACTCGCATCATCCGAACGCGTGTTGATTTCCGCGGCACGCTCCAATATCCGCGCCGCAAGACTTGACGGATCGCTTGTCTTGTCCAGCTTTACCAATTCCGCAAGCCATGCCCCATCCTCCCCGTTTTGTACCACACCGTCCGACAGCATGAAGATCAAATCCCCCGGCCTGACATCAAAACGCGTGCTTTCCGCCGTAAAGGAAGATAAAATTCCCACAGGCGGCGTGGCGGAAAAAATCTTGAATAGCTTTCCTGAACGGTAAATGTACGTCGGCGCGGCTCCTGCCTTGATAAACGAACAACGTCCCGTTAAGAGATCGGTTTCAAGAAGATCTACCGTCGAGAAGTTCTCGCCGCTCTGCGACAATAAAACCGTGTTCAACAGTTCGAGAATAACCGACTTCTTCGTTCCGGCGACAAGCATCTTTTCCATAAACAGCGAGGAAAGCCGCGACGCAGTCGCCGCTCCCATGCCACTGCCCATGCCGTCGCATAAAAGCGCATAAAACACATCTTTTCCGCCGTTCGGAAAAACAACCGTATCGCCGCTGATGTCCGTACTTTTCATCGGTTCGCCGGCATAGGCATATTCCGCTGAAATGATCGGGGCACGCTCAAACGACAGCACAATTCCCCCTTTTTCGGAGATATCAAAGCTCGGCTCCGTCACGCGCATGCCGCACGAAGCGCTGATATACTTTTTGAATTCCTCGGCCGTAAACGGAAAACGATTCAGATTGATTCCGCTGACACGCGTTTTCTTCTCTCGGCTGTTCGTGCAGATCACACCGGAAAACGGCACATTTGCTTGACGAAATGCTTCGCTTATCTTGTTTTCCATACCGGTATCGCGTTTGTTTCTCTCTATTGAACGGCTCTCGGCATCAAGCATCACACGCGCCATTCCGGCATACTGCGATGAAAGAAGCGATGTGCGGTTATCCGCCGCATAGGACACCGAAAGCTTGCGGTATGCCGCATTAAGCGCTTCACACATGGAATCCAACCGTATGCACTTATCGCTCATCTGCGTGCCGAAATCCTCCGGTTCTGCCGCACGTGCAGAAAGAACCGCAAATAAGGTTTCTTTCAATTCCCCCATATCCGTTTTTCGTCTGGCATAGCACATTTCACTGAGCGCACAGCCTTGGCAAACCTCATCGAAACACTTATCCGCTGCAAGCGACACATCGTTTTTGCTCGGATACTTTTTCTTCTCCGCAAGCTTGGAAAACACCTCGGAAAGCGAGAAAAACGCGTCGCTTAGCTGTTTTTCGCAGCCGGTTTCCCCTGTATAAGAACGATGCTGTCTGTGAGACGGCGGCGCATTCAATCGTATAAAATCCGGCATAACGCCACAGGCCGGCACAAACAAGACCCCGGCGCATAACACTGATGGCAACGCGTTTACCGAGGCGTTCAGCCCGACCCCATACGCGCCGCACACCCAGAACACACCGCAAAAAGCCGCAATAGCCGTAAAAATTCCTTTGGAAAACAGAAACGCCGCCGCAATGCCACTTAATCCCAATGCCGCCGAAATCCATGGCGACATGCAGGCGATTCCGCAGACAAACCCGACAATTCCGGCATGCATAAAACCGTTGGCGGCCGCAAAAACAAGCGTGATAATGCAGGCGGCAATCAACTGCACATCAAAACCGTAAAAAACGACTCCTTTCAAGGAACAGACAAGCGCGCCCATGAGCGCATACAAACAGATACTGCGCGAACTGAGCTTGCTTTTCTGTTCGCCGGAAAACAACATGGTGAAAAAAACGGTAAAGGCGGAAGCTGTTGCCGTCAGGGCCAAAAAGGCGACATATTCGTATATCGGTTCACTGCGCCCGGCGCAAATGCGTATCACACCCAGCGCCATGCTCACGGCCGCGCTTTCAAGCACTCGCGCATACAGCGGTTCGGAGAATTTCGATTCGGTAAACGCCTTTCGGCCGACGTACAGCAAAAAATACAGAATAAAACCCGGCAAAGCGCCGTTTCCGGCAAACAGACACGAAAGCGCCGCGCCGATATAGGTAAAAAGCACGCTCTTTTCTTCGGAAAACGCGCAGACAGCCGCAATGCCGAACGGGCGGATATTCTGCGGAAGCTTGGCATACCCCATAAGAAAACCAAAAGCGAGACGTACCATGCACATGGCATATCCGCGAAGAATCGCCGGTTCAATGCCGCTTTTGGCAGCCGCTTTCAGAACAGCCGTTTTTCCCTTGCGGAGTGCAGGAACTAAAAATGCACCGAGTTTTTCTGTGTGCTTTCCGAACGCCTCCTTGAACCGCACATAAAGCGGCGGCTTTCCGTTTTGTTTTCTTCTTTGTGTTCCGACCTTCTGCATAAACATGTTCCTTTCTGTATTTCCGTTACTTTTATATGCATAAATTTGTAATTTTTGCCATATACTGTTTCTTTAACGGCATTGTATCATATATAAAGTGAAAAATTCGTCGAAAATAGTGAGAAAGACTATTTTTTCATAAAAAAACTAAGGAAACGCACGCGGCAGCACGCGAAGCATTTCTGTTCACAAAATATTTTCATTTATTGAGCGATTTCTCTTGCAAAATCGGAAAAGATGTGCTATAATATCTCTTGTTATCGGAATCGAAAATGAATAGGAGTGATATAGATGAAGCAGGGAATCCATCCGGAATACGTTGAAGCTACCGTTAAATGCGCATGCGGCGAGACGTTCAAGACTCGTTCCACCAAGCCGGAGCTTCGTGTTGATATCTGCTCGAAGTGCCATCCGTTCTTTACGGGCAAGCAGAAATTCGTTGATGCAGGCGGACGAGTGGATAAGTTCAAGAAAAAATTCAATCTTGACTGATAAAAGAAGGCGTTTGCTGTGCAAACGTCTTTTTTTATGCGCTTAGCCGCTCTGTGAATTATTTGCACAACAAACAAAGGAGACCGAAAACATGAAGTTTTTACACTGTGCCGACATTCACTTGGATTCGCCGTTTTCGCTCTATCTGCCGTCAGACGCCGGAAAGCGGCGCACGGAGCTACGAAGCGATTTTTCCAGTGCGGTGCTGTATGCCAAAACCGAAAACTGCAAGTTGTTTCTTATCGCCGGCGACCTGTTTGACGACGATTTTGTCACAAAAGACACCATGGAAATGTTGGTACACGAGTTCTCGGCATTCCCATCCTGTCATTTTGTCATTGCACCGGGCAACCACGACCCCTTTAACGAACGCTCTCCTTACAAGCTTACCGAATGGCCGGAAAATGTACACATCTTCTCAACGCCCGAAATCGGATATTTCGATATTCCCGAAAGCGACGTGCGCGTATGGGGATACGCTTTCACGTCCGACGCGTACACGGCTCCGCCGCTTGCCGGTTTCCGCTTGCCGGAGGACGCCCAAGGAAAAATCAATATTCTTTTGGCACATGCCGATCTTGCCTCTCCCCTGTCCCGCTATGCGCCGCTTTCCGCAAACGACCTTGAAAACAGCAGCTTTGACTATGCCGCGCTCGGCCACATTCACAAATCGGACGGTTTACATCATGCCGGGAAAACGGCATACGCCTATTCCGGCTGTATCGAGGGACGCGGTTTTGACGAAACCGGCTACAAAGGCGCGCTTGTCGGCGAGATCACAAAAGAGAAAACGGAACTGCATGCCGTCCGTTTCTGCAAACGGCGGTACGAGGTCTGCACGGTGGACATTACCGGCGCGTCCGGCATTTCGGATATTGCCCAAAAGCTCCTTTCCGAATGCGGCGAATACGGAAACGATACGGCTTTACGCTTGATTTTAGAGGGTGTGACGACACCGGAGTTTTCAGTGGACGAAAACGCCTTGCGTTCGGTTCTTTCCAAGCCGTATGAACTGGAAGTAAAAGACAACACGCTGCCGCTTTACGGTGCGGAGATATTAAAAAAAGAAGGAACGTTAATCGGTGCGTTTTACCGGAAATTGGAACCGGCTCTGGTTTCGGAAAATCCGTCGGAACGCGAAACCGCCATTTTAGCGCTCAAATACGGATTAAAGGCTTTGAACGGACGTGAACTGTGAGAAGTTTTCCAAGCAAGATACAAGTAAGATAATTGTAAAAAAAAACGCCGGGAAATCGGCGTTTTTTTGATAAGTCTGCCTATTGACAGAAAATCAAGTTTTCTATATAATATATATATTAAAATGTATGTTTAAACTCTTTGACTCCTACCATGTTTTTGAAAGGCTTGAAGCTCATGATAACTCTTGAAAACGGCGGCGTATTTCTCATAGACGGCAAACCGACCCATACTTCGTCTGTTCCGGTTGAACAAGCGAAAAAGGGCACTATTGCCTATCGCATTTTATCCGCGCACAACACGTCCAAGGACGACGCGCATTTGAAGATCCGCTTTGACGCGCTTGTTTCGCACGATATTACCTATGTCGGTATCATTCAGACCGCCCGTGCCAGCGGACTTTGCGAATTTCCGGTTCCCTACGCGCTCACCAACTGCCACAACAGTCTTTGTGCTGTCGGCGGCACGATCAACGAAGACGACCATGTTTTCGGTCTTTCCGCCGCACGCAAATACGGCGGCATTTATGTTCCGGCCAACCAGAGCGTTATTCACTCGTTCGCACGTGAAGAGCTTTCCGGCTGCGGTAAAATGATTTTAGGTTCGGACAGCCACACGCGTTACGGAGCGCTCGGCACCATGGGTGTCGGAGAGGGCGGTCCGGAATTAGTCAAACAGCTTTTGAAGAACACTTATGACATTGCTTATCCGTCGGTCGTTTTAGTCTATTTAACCGGGAAGCCGCGCCGCGGTGTCGGTCCGCACGATGTGGCTCTCGCCCTTACCAAGGCGGTGTTCGCCAACGGTTTTGTCAAAAACAAAGTGCTTGAATTTGCAGGCCCCGGCATCGCCTCCCTGCCCATCGATTTCCGCAACGGTATCGATGTTATGACCACCGAAACCACCTGCCTTTCCTCTGTCTGGGAGACCGACGACACGGTGAAAGAGCATTACGCCGTTCACGGCCGTCCGGACGACTATAAGAAATTAGCTCCTGAAAAGGCAGCCTACTACGACAGCATGATCACCATTGAACTTGACAAAGTCGAACCGATGATCGCCCTGCCGTTCCACCCGTCCAACGCCTACACCATTCACGAATTCACCGAAAACGCCACCGATATTCTTGCCGATGTGGAAAAGACGGCTGCCGAAAAATTCGGCAAAGTCGAACTCGACCTTGTTTCCAAAGTACGCGACGGCAAAGTTTATGCCGATCAAGGCATTATCGCCGGATGCAGCGGCGGACTGTTTGACAACATCTGCGAAGCTTCTGCGATTCTTGCCGGGAAAAGCACAGGAAACGGCTATTTCAATCTTTCGGTCTACCCGACCAGCGTTCCCGTCAGCCTTGCCCTCACGCGCGGCGGCTTTACGGAAACTCTGTTGGAAGCCGGCGCGGTCATCAAGCCGTCGTTCTGCGGTCCGTGCTTCGGCGCAGGCGACGTGCCTGCCAACAACGGTCTTTCCCTTCGCCACACCACGCGTAACTTTCCTAACCGCGAAGGCTCCAAGCCCGGCGAGGGGCAACTAGCCGGCGTTGCGCTCATGGACTCGCGCAGTATTGCCGCAACAGCCGCTCACGGCGGCGTGATTACGGCGGCTACCGATGTCGATTACGATTTTTCACCCACGCCGTACACGTTCGACAAGACAGTTTATGAACACCGTGTTTACTATGGATTCGGCAAGCCGTTGAAAGACGAAAAACTCATCATGGGGCCGAACATCACGGATTGGCCGAAGATGTATCCGCTTGCCGAAAATCTGCTTGTCAAGCTGGCCGCTGTCATTCGTGACGACGTCACCACGACCGACGAACTGATTCCGTCCGGCGAAACTTCGTCTTACCGCAGTAATCCGCTCCGTCTGGCAGAATTTGCTCTTTCGCGCCGCGAACCGCTGTATGTTTCACGCAGTAAGGCAGTCGATAAGACCGAACGCGCACGCGTTTCCGGTGAAAAGCCGCAAGAGCTGATGAGCGTTCTCGGAGCGTTCGGAAAGGCGGACGAACTGATTGCGAACACCCAGTTCGGTTCCTGCGTCTTTGCCAACAAGCCCGGCGACGGCTCAGCGCGCGAACAGGCCGCGTCCTGTCAGAAAGTGCTCGGCGGTTTTGCCAATATTTGCTACGAATTTGCCACCAAACGGTATCGCAGCAACTGTATCAACTGGGGTATTCTGCCGTTTACATTAGATAAAAACGAAAAATTTCCGTATGAAGCGGATGATTATGTTTTCATTCCGGATATCCGGAAACAGCTTGCCGCCGGAAAAGAAGAATTTTCCGCCAAGGTTCTCGGAAAAGACGGAACGGTTCACGAACTCACGCTTTACGTCAAAGGGCTCACCGATGATGAAAAAGAAATCATTCTCGACGGCTGTCTTATTAACTACTATGCGTCCCACAAGGCGTAAGAATGCATAATCTGGCGTTTTTTTGCTCATAGTATACCAAAAAGAAAGGATTTTTTCTTATGAAACGTAAGACTCTTCTAATTCTTCTTGCCGCACTTGTCAGCGCATCGCTTCTTGCCGGCTGTCAAAATAAAAACACTGACGCACCGGACAACACCGAAAATACAGAGAATACCGATACACCGAATGCCAATGACACGCCGAATGCAGACGAACAGCCCGGCGGCGCCGCCGGAAACACCGATTCCGAACAGAAGGACGACACCGATATAAGCGGCTATGCCGAAGCCTATCTCGAAACCGTCAATGCATTCAATGACGAATACAAAAACGCAGAAAACACCACTTATGCACTGATCGATTTTGACGGCAAGGGTGCGCCGGAGCTTGTCATCAACATGCCCGGCCTTGTAAGTATGTACACCTATGCCAACGGCCGCATTTATACCCTTATGGACGGCTTTGGCTATGGGGTCGGCGGAAACGGCGGCTACGACTATATTCCCGGCGGCAATACCCTTCGCGGATTCAACAACGATTATGCCGGCGCGGTTCAGTATGAAAACTACTATCATATGACCGAAAGATACGGTTTTGAGCCGCTATATGACAAAGATCTCTATATCACGCTCTTCGACGACAAGAATCACAACCAGACGCCGGACGACGACGAGCCGATCGACGAAAACACCAAGCATTTGTACTACGGTTCTTCCGAGCTTTCGGAAAAAGACTATGCCTCCATGCAGATTCCCGGCGAATACAAACAGTTAACCGGCGAAACCATGAATTTTGACGAATTAAAAAAGGCGCTCGCTGACGCCGGTAAATAAGGAGATTTCCTCTCATGCAAAAAATTCAAATGAAAACGCCGTTAGTCGAAATGGACGGCGACGAAATGACACGTATTATCTGGAAGCTCATTAAAGAAGAGCTTTTGGAGCCGTTTGTGGAATTGAAAACCGAATATTATGATCTGGGACTTCCCGAGCGCGACCGCACCGACGACCAAGTGACCATCGACGCAAGCAATGCCGCCAAAAAGTACGGCGTTGCCGTCAAATGCGCCACCATCACGCCCAACGCCCAGCGCGTTGAGGAATACCACCTCAAAGAAATGTGGAAAAGCCCCAACGGCACTATCCGCGCGATCTTGGACGGCACGGTTTTCCGCGCGCCGATCCTAATTGATTCTATCAAACCGGTTGTGAAAAACTGGAAAAAGCCGATTACCATTGCCCGCCATGCCTACGGCGACGTATACAAGGCTTCTGAAATGCGCATTCCCGGTAAGGGCAAAGCGGAAATCGTCTTTACCGATGAAAACGGAAACGAGACCCGTCAGACGGTATACGATTTTGAGTGCCCCGGCGTTTTACAGGGGCAGTACAACAAGGATACCTCGATCCGGTCGTTCGCCCATTCCTGTTTCAAATACGCCATCGATACCAAGCAGGATCTGTGGTTCTCCACCAAGGATACGATCAGCAAGAAGTACGACCACACTTTCAAGGACATTTTTGCAGAAGTCTACGAAGCCGACTATAAAGAAACGTTTGAAAAACTCGGCATTACATATTTCTACACGTTGATCGACGATGCCGTCGCACGCGTCATCCGCAGCGAGGGCGGCTATATTTGGGCCTGCAAAAACTACGACGGCGATGTGATGAGCGATATGGTCTCCACGGCGTTCGGCTCGCTTGCCATGATGACAAGCGTCCTTGTCAGCCCGGACGGGAACTATGAATACGAAGCGGCACACGGCACAGTCACGCGGCATTACTACAAATATCTTGCCGGTGAGGAGACCTCCACCAACCCCATGGCGACCATTTACGCCTGGACGGGCGCACTTCGCAAACGCGGCGAGCTTGACGGTCTTGCCGACCTTTCCGCTTTTGCGGATAAACTGGAAGAAGCCTGCATCGATACCTTGAACGACGGCATTATGACAAAGGACCTCGCCGGTCTTGCCGAGGGCATCAAGGTGACGACCGCCACAACAGGCGAGTTCATTTCCGCTATCCGTGAACGGTTAGAAAAGAAACTTGCTTAAAACAACTTACCGTATATGACTATAAAAAAAGAGCTTTCCCTTGGGGAAAGCTCTTTTTTATGTGCATATTTAACTATTTAATTTATATTCAGAAATAAATTGTCAACATATAAATTCATAATCCATGCTATAATTCAACCATAAATTACTAATAAGCGAAAATAAATATGCTTTATGCAAACATTTTGCCTCTCCTTTTACCAAAAGCAAGAAAGTCATTATATGCAAACTTTTTTCTTTGATTTGCAATTGATTTCGCGCATAGAAAAATTTATAATTAAAAAAGAAATTGTTTCTTTTGTGAAACGCCGCTCAGGTTGTTTCTATCAGCCGGCGCTTAAAAACATATAAATTTGAAAGGAGTTTTCTCATGAAAAAGCGCAATACCCTTGCCATCGTTCTGCTTGCAGTTTTGCTTTGCATGACGGCGTTTGCCGTTCCGGTGCTTGAACCGGTTGAAAACGGCATGGAGACCACCCCGGTTGCCGAACCGGCACAAGAAACGGCGGATCTGACCGCTGATACAGGAATCATACCCCCCCCCTGGTACTAATATTCTTACCGGGACAACGGAGGCGGAGACGTTTGAGAGCTACGAAGAAGGGGAAAAATGGGTTGAGAACAAACAAGTTTTGTTAACCAACAGTATTATAAGTATCTCCAATGTAGATTCTGCAACCATTATCACCAATAATTCCAGCAAAGCTTTACAAGTAAATGCAGTATCCGGTACATATCCTTATTTTCAGTGGAAGTTCAATTTAGATGCTGAGCGTCCGTTGTATGTTTCTGTTGATGTACAAACAATAGGCAACTCCAACTTTTGGTTTATCGGTTTTAACCACAAAACGCTAAGTGACCAAAAGGAAAACTTTCTTTACACAAACCCTACCGGCATAAAGTGGTTAGCCACGTCCGGCGGCAACGCCAAAGTCATTGACGTTGGTTCCAGTACTGGAAGTCCGGTCAGAAGAACTTTTGCTGTTTACTCTTCCCAGGATGTAACGATTGCCGGTTTTCAATTAGATAGAGGCAATTCTGTTTATCTGGACAACCTTATGTTTGTCCCCTACTACAAAATCACCTACTGCACGCCGGACGGAAGTTCTGTTCTCAAAACGGAATATACGCTGATCGACGACAAAGGTAATTTCCTTGAAAACTTTACGCCGAACTATAATCCTTATGGCGATGCGTTAAACGGCTGGGCAACCAAACAAGGCGGCGAACCCGTAACTTCCGTGGCTTTGAATCGTGCCGACATTACACTTTACGCTAACATCGACGAAAGCAAGCTTGCCAAGGTCGTTTACGACGCCAATAAGCCGGTTCTTGCCGACGCAGTGAGCGGCATGCCTGCGGATGGATACGCTGTTCTGAACGAGTCCAATGCTCTTTCAGCTGTCAAACCGACCGCCAAATATTTTGTTTTTAAAGGTTGGTCGAAAACGCAAATTGCTCTTGCCGCATACAAAGACGAAGATCTGATTACGGAAATTACACCGGAAACCACAGATGCCATTACACTTTATGCGGTTTGGGATTATGATTACACAGCTCTGTCCATGAAAAGCGTGGAATTCGGCGGCGACGATGAAGACGAAATTTTAGACACACTCTATCAAGACAGAAACCTCGCCTATTCAAAACTTACTCTGCAAAACGGTTTGGGTGTATATACTCCTACCGCAGTATTTCCCGACCGAGTATATAACCGCTTTAAAATCAATATTGCCGCCAAGTATTCCGATGGCTTAAACGGAGACTACAACCGAATTTTCTTACGCGCTCGGTTAAGTTCCAACACCAACCAGGCCGCCATGGCTGTGTTGAATGTTAATAATACTGCTCTTGGCAATCACTCGTCCGGTGTATTCTGGCTGACAAAAAGCGGCAACAACGAAAGTGTCGCAAAGCCGTACACAGACGAATTACATGAGTTTAAACAAAGCTGGAATCCGGATCTTACAAGTACGCTAAATATCATTGCTGTTGACGCTTTACGTGTACCAAAAAAAGTAGCAGATGAAAGCAACGCCTTGGAAAGTGCAAACATTGACTACGTTCGTTTCTATCGCACCGGCGACAAAACCGTCACATACTATATGAATGACGGTACCATGGAAACGTTTGATATGGATGACAAGGCTGCTGTCGGTGTGGGGTATCGTTTGACCGGAAAAGTTCCGACACGTACCGGCTATGTATTCCGCGGCTGGGCAACAAGTGAGAGCGATGCCAAAGCCGAAACAAATCTGCTCGATCCGAGCGACGCTATCACCATTGGAAATGCCGATGTAAATCTGTATGCCTGCTGGTTGGATACACGTCCGTCTTCCGTCGGATTTGAGTTTGATAACAGCGATAAACTCACATATACCCATCAAAACTCCCAGCCCTCTTTTTCAAACGGAATTATGACCGTGACAGCTTTGGTAAACATGACGGGCAACTATCACTACTATGTCTTAGATGTATCTGATTTGGGGCTTTCTGCCGACTTCAACCGAGCCAAAGCACGTGTACGTTTTAACAAAAAACTTCCGTACATGGAATTGAAGAGCACCGACAATAAAAGCTTAGCCACATTTGGCGGAAAATATGCCGATTCCCTTAAAGAATACGAGTCTAAATTCGATTACGCAAGCATGACGAATAAAAACACCCTTCACTTTGATGCACTCCGCAAGGCATACAGCATCGGTGACACGTCTCTTGTCGATTACATCCGGTTCTATCGCACCGGTGATAAAACTGTGACCTATTACATGAACGACAATTCGGGTACGGCTTTTGCAACCGACACCAAAGCGGCTGTTGGCGTCGATTACCGTCTGACCGGCGACATTCCTGCCCGTGAGGGGTATGTGTTCCTCGGTTGGGGTACTTCTCCGGATGCCACGACCACGGTCGCCTCGATTGACATTACAAACACCTCCGAAAACAATCTTTACGCGATCTGGAAAAAGGATTCGATCACGGTTCCGACCATGATCGAAAAGAATTCTATCCGCATTACCGGAAATACCGGTATCCGTTTTGCCGCAAAAGTGAACCTTGCCGCAAAAAATCTTGCACAAGCCGAAGAAATCGGATTCATTGTCGGCAACAAGACCGCTCTCACCGCGAAAGATGAAACCATGAACAACCTCGTTTTCGGCCCGTCCGGTCCGCAAGCCAAAGGTACTACGCCGGATGGAACGAAATACGTCTACGGTGTGGCTTACAACAAAAACGACGGCACGGACATCGTTTACGATAACGGCGGCGGTTCGTTAGGCAGTGATATCAAATTCGGCGAAAGCGAAGGTATCACCTGCGTTGTCTACAATATAAAGAATAACAACACTTCCCTCGCTGTACGCGCTTACATCAAAATCGGAAACAATTATTATTACAGTTCACCTTATGCAAGAAGCATGTTTGAGGTTGCACAAGAGTTACAGAACTCGGATGCATTTTCAAGCATGTCGGAAGAGGAACAAGACTATATCAATAATATTGTAAACGGAGGAAGCGCCAATGCGTAAGAAGAATTATATTTCGCCTGAAATGGATATTGAACTTTTGACCGCTGACCTGCTCATGAGCAGCGGCGAAGATCCCCAAGACGACGTCGATATTGACGGCGAATGGTTAGAGGAATAAAATACAGCAAAACCGCTCCGAGAAATCGGAGCGGTTTTTACGCGTGTCGCAAAATTTCATTTTGCGACGCGCAACAGATTCGTGCGCTCGCGCCTCATGCCAAAAAGCTTACGCTTTTCGACACTCGCGAATCTATCGGGGAAAAAATCGTGGCACATGTCCCCGATTTTTTCAAAATTCAATTTGAATCGGGCTTTGCCCGAAACAGTCCTATGACTTTTGTCACAGACAGAACCGTTCCGAAAATCCGGAGCGGTTTTATTTTACCGAAAAACACATATTTTTCGGTAAAAAACACATGGCAAAATCCTGTGGTTATGATAGAATAAAGATACCAAAACGCACTCAAAATCAACACACTGCAAGGAGGTTCTCCCATGCCATTATTCCCCGAACACAAAACTCTTGGTGATACAAGCTGGTTCATTCATGACCGATTCGGCATGTTTATCCATTTCGGCTTATATGCCATGCCGGCACGTCATGAATGGGTCAAGACCTTGGAATTCATACCCGAGGAAAAGTATGAGAAATATTTCAACCACTTTGATCCGGATCTGTTCGATGCGCGCGAATGGGCCAAAAAAGCAAAAGCGGCCGGCATGAAATATGCCGTTCTCACCACCAAGCACCATGAGGGCTTTTGTCTGTTTGACAGCCAATTCACGGACTACAAGATTACCAACACCGCGTTTGGCAGAGATCTTGTCAGAGAATATGCCGATGCATTTCGTGCCGAGGGCTTACATGTCGGTTTTTACTACTCTCTCATCGACTGGCATCATCCGGAGTTTCCGATCGATTCGATTCATCCGCGCCGCAATGACCCGAATGCCGAAGAATTGGACAAGGGACGCGATGTGCACAAGTATGCGGAGTACATGCGGAATCAGCTGACAGAACTCTTGACCAACTACGGCAAAATCGATATTTTATGGTTAGATTTTTCCTACACCAACCCCGCTCCTGCGTCGGTCAAGCCTTGGATGCAATACGGCGGCGCCAAGGGCAAAAACGAATGGGAATCCGAAAAGCTTATTGCACTCGTTCGCTCGTTACAGCCGAACATCATTATTGACAATCGTGCCGATTTAGAACAAGACTTATGGACGCCGGAGCAATATCAGGTATTGGACTGGCCGAAACATCCGAAAACCGGCGAACGCGTCACCTGGGAGGCCTGCCAGACGTTTTCCGGCTCTTGGGGATATCATCGCGACGAAAAGAGCTGGAAATCGCCGCGCATGCTCATTGAAATGCTCATCAACACGGTTTGTATCGGCGGAAATCTTTTAATGAATGTCGGACCGACTTCACGAGGCAATTTTGACAAGCGTGCCGACGCGGCTTTGGAAGTTTACGGCGAATGGATGAGATTAAACAGTCGGTCGATATACGGCTGCACCATGGCAGATCCGGATCTGCCTGTTCCGCGCGGCTGTCGGTTTACGCAGAGTGCGGACGGAAAGCGGTTATATGTTCATTTGATGGAATATCCGTACGCCTTTTTGGAAATGCGCGGTTTTGCCGGAAAGGTTGACTATGCGCAATTTTTACACGATGGCAGTGAAATCAAATTCACGGAAAAGTCCAGCAAGCATTTCAGCGACTGTCGCACCGAAGCGGACGATTTGCTTGTCTTATCGCTCCCCGTCCCTGCGCCCGATGTGGTTGTGCCGGTCATTGAGCTGTTCTTGAAGTAACAATACGGGCTTTTGTCCTTTTAAAAAAGGCAGCAAAAGAATTGGAGTTTTGGCATGCGGTGTCACAGGAACCTCTGTGGCACCGCATGTCTTTTTTTATGGAAATTATAGTTTTTGGCGGTGCCCCAAGTTCCCAAAGGACGTTTTTCTGTTACTTTTCGCCTCTGCGAAAAGTAACCAAAAGCAGACCGAGGGGCGGCGAAGCGCCGCTGCAAAATAGCCCTCTGGACTCCCGGAGAGCGGTTCAAAGCTCTACACAGGCATGCCTTTGATAAAAATTGTAGTTTTTTGTCTCTAAAACAGCTTTCAGGCTTTGAACCGGTGCGAAACGGAAGTGTAGTACAAACGCAGAATCGGGTTTTGTGGAAAATCGAAGTTGCGGTGCGGTCTTGCCGCCGCAAGCGATCGTTTAAAAGGGAAACTGTACGTTATATTTGGTGCGGTGGAAATGGAAAGTTGGGGTGGGTTGAGTAGAAGTAAACCTGCGGTTTGTATATATGTAGAAAATCGGATTTTTGCACTCTTACAAAACTTTCCGTTTTCCTAAATAATAGCTTTCTGTCCTCTCAAAAACAACCTCCCACCAAACTCTCACTTTTCATGAAACACATAACCTGCTGTCTACCCAAATCAGAGTATGCCTTTTCATAAAAAATCATAAATCCTTACACAGTAAAACCGCCGTCTCGCGCCGGTTCAAAATACTCCGAGCTATATGGCACAAGGTTGCAAATTTCCGTAAAATTCCTTGATAGTCACACGGCTTGCGGTTTAACAAATAAACTCCACGCTCGGAATTTTGAACCGTTCCCCAGAGCCCAGAGGTCAGCAGACCTCTGGTGTACTTTTTGGTTACTTTTTCGTACAAGCGAAAAAGTAAGACAAAAACCGTCTCTTATATGCTTTTCGCGAAACGAAAAGCCCCTATCCGGGCTTTTCCGGAAAAGAAAAAGCCGCCCGATGATCAAGCCATCGGGCGGCAAGAATGCAAGGGCATGCAGCCCTTGCATTCTTTTTCACGCGGCATTTCTTTTAAAAAAAGCCGCATTTTTCTTGAAAATTACTTATTTATCTCTGTTGGTTGACATACAGACGAACACGGCTGTTGATAATGCCGACTACTTCGTCTACCGACTTCTGATTATCAAAATACGGCTGAGCTTCGTTCATAACGATATCGGTAATTTCTTTGTTTTCGCGTACAAAGAAGTTTGCGTTCGTAAATATGTCATACAGACGCGCCACATCTTCCTCGGTACTCTTACGCTTTTCGACTTTCGTATCGCCGATCCACGTATAACGCGGACGTTCTACCTGAATCTCGTTGCCGTTTTCGTCATAGTCCGTGTAGTATTGCGGAAGAATATCGTTCTGTTTCTTCTTCTCAATAATGCTCTTTTTGATCGGGAACAGATACGAACCGTAGTATCCCCTGTTTCCGCTCCGGTCGCCGGAGAACTGGTTCTGGTACTCATCGGAAAGCAAATACTTGATAACTTCCCAACAACCGGCTGTTACCTTGGAATTGGCGTTGATAGCAAGTTCGGTAGCCGGCTGGATCAGAACGCCCTGGGCGCCTTCGGTGGCCGTCGGATAACCAATCAGCGTCACTTCTTCGCCCATATAGTTCTCCAACTCCGGAATCATATCGAAGTTGTAGATATAAGCGTTATAAAGCTTGGTCGTGCCCTTGCTGTACGAAAGCTCCTGCTCCTGCCAATAGTTGTCGTTGTTCTGCCATTTTTCCTGATATGCCGTGTAATCGGCCGGGAGATCTTTCAGATAAGCCAAAATATCCTTGAATTCTTCGCTGTCAAACGTGCAGTTGCCGTTATCGTCGATAAATTCGTTTTCGGCAATCATCAACATAACAGAACCGTAGCTGTCTCTGGCCGATTCGGGAAGCATCTGCTCGCCCTCACCAAGCGAACGGTGCATTTCAAGGAATTCTTTCATATTCCAATGTGTTCTGTCGCCAAAAATGGATTTCTTGCCGGCAAGCGTCATAAAGCTTACAGCCGGGGAGATGGTGTACAAGTGACCGTTGATCTTTTCTGCTTCAAATACGTTTGCCAGATAATCGTCCTTGTTGAAAGTTTCGTCTGCATCCATATACTTTTCAAGGTCGGCAAAAATGCCCTTGGAAATGTAGCTCTTGTAGTCCATGCCATAGGAATCGACAACAATAATATCGGGCGCATCGTTCTTGGAAAGGATATCCTTATCAAGAGCTTCGTAAGCACCGTTATAATTGTTGGATTCATTGTCGTACTTGGAATAGTCCTTGAACACAACCTTATACTCGTCGCTGGTGCGGTTGAACTTCAAAAGCGCTCTCTTGATCTGATAGTCCATATAGCGTGCGCCAAGCGTAATGATATACTTTTCCTTGACCATAGACGGATCGACCTTGGAGAGAAGAAGAACATCGTTCTGGCTGGTATCATAGTCATAGAAACAGAGAAGAATACGGCCATCCTCCAAGAAGATCGGAGCACTGACATTTCCGGATGTCATATCCAGGTCGGAATTCGTGTAACTGCAAATTTCGGTAGGAGCTGCATCGCCCGGATTGTAACCCAAAATGCTGTCTTCATTCGTCAAAATAAACTCATACCCGTTTGTTCCGGCGTTGAACTGGTAGCTATAAAGATTGTCAAGGCCGGTAAATTCAGTCTTATCGCTCTTGCCGGTTTCGGGGTCAAACTTATAAAGCTCTTGGCCGTTTTCGCCCCAGAGCACATAATAAACCGTACCGGAAGCGCCGACATACAGGTTGTCGATGTACTGATCGGTGATCTTATATTCATTTTCTTTGGTAGCAGTGTCTGCATTATAGACCTTAACAACCGTATCAACGCAGAAAAGAAGCTTGTTTCCTGCAAGCACCAGGTTGCTGGGAGAGGATTGATAGCTGTTACCGCTTTCGTCGGTCACCGTAAGGTCAGCGGAAATATATGTTTCCGAAACGATGTTGCCCTCTGCGTCCACCTTGACAAGGTAGTAAGCGTTGGCATCCTCGGTAGCGTCGACGGCAAAGCCGGAATCAATGGCTATATCAGAACCGATAGCTACGGCTGCTCCGTCTGCACCGCCGATAACGGTCGGCATCGCATATTTTTCCATTGTATCGGAAATATCGCCGTCCGTGTTGTCCGAATACGAGTAGACGTTCTTGACATACCAGATAGAGCCGTCGGTCGGATTGACCGTCACGTTCTGAATGTAGGTTCCGGAATTCTGCCCCTCTGCCTTTTTAATAGTCATTTCGGAGGCGTTCTTGAAATCAATATCGGTGATGTAATACTTGTCTTCGTAGTCTTCGGTGGTATAGCCGCAGACAAGCAACTTACCGTCGTTCATTTTGTAGACCTGATTGATTTGAAGATTCTCAAAGATAGTCCCCACCGTGCTGACGGAATCCGCCTTATAGATATTGGTGAGATCTCTTGTGGTGAGTGCGCCTTTTCCGGGTTTTCCGCTCACGTCGGAACTCGGATTGCAGGCGGTAAGCGCAAGCGACGAAACCGTCATAACGGCGGCCAGCGCTAAGCTGAGAAGTCTTTTCTTCATGTTGATAACCAATTCCTTTCTTTGTTTGAAACGTTTTCGTTTCGGTTTATATGTTTTGTTTTTGCCCGAAATTATGAATAAGAGAGTTTATCCTTGATCTTGTTCACGACAAGCCTGTCAAACAGCTTTTTGATAAAGCGGATCAAGCGATATAGCAGAATCAATACCCCAATAAACGGATACACCGCAAACATAAGGAATACCACAAGCATTACGGCAAGCACCTTTTCGGCATGCCGTGCCGCCATTTCCTCCGGTGTGATATCGACGCCGGTCGGGAGCGGCTCATCCGCGTTGACCAGCTTCGGAATCGTCTTGAAGAGGTTGGCAAGGGAGAACCGCTTGGAATTCTCCACCAAAAGATAGGTTCCCTCCGTTAAATCCAAGCATTCCTTGACCGTTTCAACGGCAAAATTCTTGACCGGGTCAACTAAAATCAAGTCATAGCAGGTAATGTTGATAGCGGCATCCGATTGGATATCGGCCGCTGCTGCCGCCTTGTCGCCGTAGAAATCCTTGATATATGCGGATTCCTTGTAGTCAGGATACACGCCGCTGATGTAGAAAGTTGCGGGTCCGATTTTGACCGGATAATCGTACAGCGATTCGCCGCCGTACAGCTGCCATGCCGCCGTGCGCGACAGCAGAATGCGGTCATGGTTAATATCGCCTCCCACATTCGGCATATCCCGGTAAGCCTTATAGAAAAGCGGATAATCGCCGCCGACATACGCCAGTTTGACGTTTGACGAACGCGAGCCGTCCGTGGAAAGCGAAGCGTCGGCAAACGAGGTAAAGGCGTCGGCATAGAGCCTTGCGCCGTCGCTGGACGGAGTAATCGATTTTTCGGTCAACTTTGTTTCCAGTTTATACCGGAAGTACATGATCTTATCGACGGTAAGCCCGGCCGTTTCCGGCACAAAGACCGTAATCTGCGTAAAGCGCGTGCCCTTCGAGAAGTTTTTCGCGACCTGCTCGTGATCAAACGAATTCATGTACACATTCATGGCGATTCCGATACTGACCGCCACAGCGGCAAGAACAAGGGTAACGACAAGATGAATCAGGCGCGCCTTAGTTTTCAATCAGCTTCACCTGCTCTCCGTTATTGATCGGTTTGGAGGATGTAGCAATGACATACGAATAGTTCTGGAAATCGCCGGAGATAGCCGAACGGGTATCGTCGCTTGCAACGACGTTGACAGCGACGCGTTTTGCCTTATAGCGCGTCGAGATCGGCGTGGACTGGGATTCAACGATAAGGATATACTTGCCGTCGCTGTCCTCGCGGATAGCCGTGTTGGGAACGGTGCTGTCGTAGCTTGCGTTCTTGTCGCCGACGGCTACCGAAAGTGTATCATTTACCTTAACTCCGTCACCTTCAACGCTAAATTCAAGAATTTTTTGACGGCTTCCGGGATTGGCAGTATCATTTTTTATGGCAGTAAGCGTTGCTGTTATCGTCTTTCCACCTGGAATGTAACTCGTAACCTCTGCTTGAACACCCATACGAAGTTTTGCTGCTTGTTCTTGGGTAACCGTCATAGTCATCTTATAGCCTTGCTCAGCGAGAGCAATTTCACATAATGAAGTATCTGGCTGAGTTTTTTGTCCGCTTGTTACATTAAGTGAAACAATTTCTCCCGAAATAGGTGCTAAAACCTCAGTAGACGTATACTTTTCTTCCAGCTTGGTAATTTCTTTGGCGGCCTTGTCAATTTCTTTCTTTTTCTTTTCAAGCTCCAATGCCTGCGATTTATTCTTGTCGCCGGCGTCGGCAATACTCTGCTCCAATTCGCGCGTTGAAGTAAGAAGCTGACGTTCCAGCGTCTTTACACGTTCTTTCAGGGTTTCTTCGCTGTCGGAGCTTTGAGCCTGCAAATCAGAGAGTTTTTCTTTTTCGTTGTCAAGTGCAATATTGAGATTTTCGAGGTTGGTTTTCTCGGCTTCGATACGGTCTTCGTAATCCTTGTACTTGACGTACTTATAACCGTTTCTGACCTTTTCAAGGCTCTTGGAGAGCACTTCTTTGTCCGCCACGGCATTGTCATAGGTAGTCTGTGCCGCATTTGCCTTGTCGGTTGCGCTGTTATAGGCAGTTTCGGCTTTATCCAATTCCGTTTTCTTGGACTTCAACTGCTTGTCAAGTTCTTTGGTTTCTTCCAATTTCGCCTTTAAATCGGTATTGTCTTTGAGCGCATACTTCAATTCGGTTTCCTTGGCGGCAAGGTTCTTTTCGATTGCGTCTGCACTGTTCTTTTCATCGGTAAGAATGGATTCGTAGTAGTCATATGCGCTGTCAACACGATCCATTGCCGCTTTGTATTCCTGTTCGGCCTTGGCAATCTCTTCTGCGGTAGCCGTGCCGCTGGAACGCAGGTTATCCAATTTTCTCTTGGCCTTGCGATATTTATCCTGTTCGTCCTTATAATCGTCATAGGCTTTTTCAAGGTTGCTGTTGGTCGTCTGGTTATAGAATTCCTGCTTGAGATACTTTAAATCGTTATCGAGGGATTCAATATTGCGGTCGGACGTTTCAATTTCTTTTTCAAGAGTAGCAAGCGGAGTTTCGATCTTGCCGTTGATCTCGTCGTATTCGCGCTTGACCTTATCGTAGGTATTCTTGACGGTGTTCTGTTCGGCTTGGAGCTTTGTGAGTTCCGCTTTGGCGGAATCGATCTTTTCCTCAGCCGCGTCAAGCTGTTTGGTGGCATTGGCATATTGGTCGTAGGAAACGCTGTTGTCCTTGCCGGTCAGCACTTCGTCTTCGGTCGGGGTGTAGCCGATTGCGGTCTTTTCGCTTTCCAATTCCGAAATCTGATTTTGTTTGAGCGTCACAGCCTTTTCGGCAGCGCGGACATCCAATTTGGCAAGCTCAATGGCTTTTTGTGTTTCGGAAAAACCGGCAAGCTTGGTTTTCGCGTCGTTCAAGTCCTCTTTCTGCTGTTCAATGGCGAGCCGCTTATCGGCAAAATCGTCGTTATTGGCCGAATCGAGCAACATTTTCGCATACTCATAATTCAGGTTATCGTAATTGGTCTTTGCCGCTTCCAATTCGTCGCTGTCGCCCTCTGCAAGAAGAAACAACACATCGCCTTTTTGAACCTGTGTACCTTTGCTGACGGCAACTTTTAAAATTTCACGTGTAGTCGGGATGGTGACGCTGTAATTGTCCGACGCGGTAATCGTTCCCGAACCGCGCACCTGCGTCTTAATCGAGCCGTACTGAATGTATTCGGTCGAAACCTCCGGCAATGTCATGTTCATAATGGTATTGGAAAAGAATGTAAGTACCAAAAGAACTGCCAAAAATATAATAGCGAAGGTTTTGACCCATTCGCGGTTGATCTTTTTTTCTCCCATGTTTGTCCTCCTTCGGCAAACAAAATCTGCCGGTTATGTGGTATGTGATAAAATAAACGTGTTTTAACCTTTAACGCTTCCGGAATTGGCAATACCTTCCACAAGATACTGCTCTCCATACAGGAACATCAAAAGCGTTGGTATCATATAAATGACCGCCACCGCAAAAGCGATGCCGACTTCCCCGCCGTTGATTTTGGAGAGGAAAATCGAAAGCGGATACATATCCTCATGTTCACTGCCAAGCAGGATGAGCGGCTGTTCAACCATGTTCCAATAGTCGATAAACACAAGGATCATAACGGAATATACAATGTTTTTGCATAACGGCAGGTAGATCTTAAAGAATATCTGCCACTCGTTACATCCGTCGAGCCGTGCCGCCTCCACAACGGCTGTCGGTACACGCCGCATGGATTTGGTAAGCAAGAACACCGCAAACGGTGAAAAGATACCCGGCAGAATAACGGCCCATGACGTTCCGTAGATATGCAGCCATTCCGCCACCAATCGGTTCGGTACAAGCGTTACCTGATAGGGCATTAACATTAAGATGATATACACAAACAGTACGATTTCCCGTCCCTTGGAGCGGTAACGCGTCAATCCATACGCGGCAAGACACGCAACGACCGTCTGAAACGCCATGATCGGCACTGTGTATTTGACGGAGTTCCAGAATTTGAACAGGTATTCCGGGCTGAGAAACAGCACCGTAAAATACTGTTTGAACGAAACCTTATCCGGAATAAATTTCAAGTTCGTCTGCTCGGCGACATAAGAACTGCCGCTGCCGGCACCGTCAAAGATTTTACCGTAGTTGGAGCTAAGCTCCGATTGGGTGAAAAACGAACCGGATATGGTAAGGATCGTCGGGGCAAGGAAAGCAAATGCAACGAGTAACAGCAGCAGCGCCGCCATCCACGCGACGATTTTTTTGCGGATATAGTGTTTTCTCTCGCTCATTCCTCCACATCCTTTCCGTATTTGTCGTCCGCGAAGAATAGAATGCCTATAATAAGCACCATGACAATGGCCATGATAATGGCAGCCGCGGACAATTTCTGATAATCAAGGCTTGCGAAGGTATTGTTCATATAATGTTGCAGCATGTACAGGCTTTCATACGGCACATCGCCGGAAAGCAAATACACCTCGCGGAATATCTTAAAGGAGTTGATCAGCGACATGATTGCTACGAACAGAATGGTTGAAGATAAGTAGCGCAGTTTAATGCTGAAAAACTGTCGGACAGGTCCTGCCCCCTCCACGCGTGCCACTTCTAAGATGTCGTTCGGAATGTTGTTGAGCGCGGCTAAAAACAAGATCATATTGTAGCCTAAGTTTTTCCACAGGAACAGCAGTACGACAACCCATATCCCCTGCGGCGATTTCATCCAGTCGATCTTCTCAACCCCGAATTGTGCCAAGAAACCGTTGACCGTTCCGTTGTAGTGGAATAGCACCTGCCAGATCAAAACAATGGACGCAACCGGCACCATCATCGGCGATAAGAAGAACGAACGCAGCTTGCTCTGCATCGGGATCTTGCAGTTGAGCGCCATGGCAAGAAGAAGTGACAGCACAACCGCTAACGGCACGCTGACAAACGAAAACCGCAATGTGTTATACGCCGCCGTTTTAAAGGAATAATTCTGAAAGAGCCGGATGTAATTTTCAAGTCCTACAAATTCTTTCTGAACCGGATTATTGATAAGAGAATAATAGATGATAACCAAAAACGGCAAAATAAAGAAAACCAGAACGCCGATAAAACTCGGCGCAAGAAAAGCGGCGGAAACAAGCTTGGCTTTCCGCAATTCTTTTCTTCCGCGCTTGCTTAATGTTTCGTCAACACGCGGCTTTTTGATCTTTGGCTTTTTTTCCTTTTTATTAAAAGCAGTTGAAAACTTCATTTTTATGTAAGGCGTACCTCCCGAAGCTGTATGTAAGCTGATATCATGATTGAATTTGCTCATAAGACGAAAAATCGCCTGCGAATGTTCCACAATATTATTATATATTTTAAATATTAACAAGTAAATACGTTGTTTACAAAATCCGGAATTTTGTCAAGTTTTATTTCTTATTTTTTTATTAAATTCATTTTACATCTCATTTTTTGCGTAAAAAAGCGCACCGGCCACAGCCGGTGCGCTTTTTCGTAAGTATAAGGCGTTTGCCGCAAAACGGCAAGTGCAGAAATTGCAAAATACAATTACTGAGCAGCGGGAGCCTCTACGGGACATACGCTTGCGCAGGTACCGCAATCGATGCATTCGTCTGCGTTGATTTCGTACTTACCGTCTTTTTCAGCAATGCAGGATACAGGACATTCGTCCGCACATGCGCCGCATGCGATGCACGCGTCAGAAATCTGATATGCCATTCAGATACACCTCCATTCAAGATATACAAAATTATATCATACATCCGAGAAAATCAAATAATATTATGTGACACAGATGTAAACTATTTATGTAAATAACCATGAAATTTCCGGTAAAGCAGACGGAACAAGGCAAAGAATATCGCCGAAACAAGAATATCCTTAATAAGGTTAAACGGAATTACGCCGGCAAGAATATATTTTTCTGCGCCGCCGAGCTCGGAGAAATTGACGAATGCCGAATACATCGGAATCATAAGGAAGTAATTGACAAGAACCGCGGCAAGGATCTGTACAGCCGAGCCCAGAACGAGAGAAAACGCGAGTATACTGCTTTTTCCGGACGCTTTAAACAGATAGTGATACAAGAGCCCAACTGCGAAAACGAAGGAACCGTTGATCAGGAAATTGGACAGTTCGCCAATCATGGCTGTGGATGTAACAGCCAAATGGAGCACATTTTTGATCAGCGCTACAAGAAGTCCGGCAAGCGGCGAAATCATAACAGAGGCAAACAAGCCCGGCACGTCTGAGAGATCAAGATCGAGCCATGGGAACGCCGCCAGAATCGGAAATTTCGGGAACAGAAACAAGACAAACGACATAGCCGACAAAACGCCGACAAAAGCCGTCTTTTTTAAGCTTTTTTGCATAATAACACCTCAAAACAAAAAATTCCCGGGACAATTCGTCTCAGGACATAACAAGATAAGCTGTTATCCGGCAAAACTGCTTAAATAACGCTTACCACATCTTCTCTTTATCCAGACTATACTGTCGGTTCCGGAATTGTTTTTGGAAACTTACCGGATCTGCGGGTGCGTAAAAGATAGGAAACGCCGCTCCGCCCTCGGACTTTACCGCCGGTAGGGAAATGCTCCCTGCCCTGAAAATATGGTTTATTAAATTTTCGTATGCCGCAAAATTTCTATTATGGCAAATTAGACTTTCGCTATGAATAAGCTTGAGAACAAAGTTCCAGCCAAAGCCAAGAGGTGCGAACGGTTTCCCGTTCGCACCTCCGGTATCCGACCGGAGTCGGTTTGGTTTAAAAGTTAGGCAATGATTTCGCTAACAACGCCGGAACCAACGGTATGACCGCCTTCACGGATAGCGAAACGAAGACCCTTTTCCATAGCGATAGGAGTGATGAGCTCAACGTTCATATCTACGTTATCGCCAGGATTGCACATTTCAGTGCCTTCCGGAAGGGTGATGATACCGGTAACGTCGGTCGTTCTGAAATAGAACTGCGGTCTGTAATTCGAGAAGAAGGGCTTATGACGGCCGCCTTCTTTTTCGGTAAGAACATAAACGTGACCAACAAACTTGGTATGAGGAGTAATCGTACCGGGCTTTGCAAGAACCTGACCTCTTTCGATTTCGTTCTTTGCAATACCACGGAGCAGAGCACCGATGTTATCGCCGGCTTCTGCATAGTCCATCATCTTGTGGAACATTTCGATACCGGTAATGGTGGTCTTCTTAGCTTCGGTGGAAAGACCAACGATTTCAACTTCGTCAGCCATCTTGACCTGACCTCTTTCAACACGACCGGTAGCAACAGTACCACGGCCGGAGATGGAGAACACGTCTTCAACCGGCATAAGGAACGGCTGATCAGCAGCACGGTCCGGAGTCGGAATATAATCATCAACTGCATCCATAAGGTCGAGGATCGGCTTGTAAGCCGGGTCGCTCAAATCGTTGGGAGCATCGAGAGCTGCTCTTGCGCTGCCGCGGATGATCGGAATATCGTCGCCCGGGAAGTCGTAGGAAGAGAGAAGGTCTCTGGTTTCCATTTCAACGAGGTCGAGAAGTTCAGCGTCGTCAACGAGGTCGCACTTGTTGAGGAATACAACCATTGCAGGAACGCCAACCTGACGGGCAAGAAGGATGTGCTCACGGGTCTGCTGCATAGGACCGTCGGTACCTGCAACAACGAGGATAGCACCGTCCATCTGAGCTGCACCGGTAATCATGTTCTTGACATAGTCAGCATGGCCGGGGCAGTCAACGTGAGCATAGTGACGCTTTGCAGTCTCGTACTCAACGTGACGGGTGTTGATCGTGATACCTCTTGCTCTCTCTTCGGGAGCGTTGTCGATCTGATCGTAAGCCATGAATTCGTTAGAACCGTTCTGTAAAGAAAGGGTCTTGGTGATGGCTGCGGTAAGGGTGGTCTTGCCATGGTCAACGTGACCGATGGTACCAATGTTAACATGGGGCTTTGTTCTTTCAAATTTTGCCTTTGCCATTGTTATTTCCTCCTGTTTTTAAAGTAAGTGTTTAAAATTTACTGGTTCAATTATACTTTGAATAGACCAAAGTGTCAATATGCCATGCGGCACATTTTACACTTTGTTCATGATTACTCTTTCTTGCCTCTTGCCGCAACGATGGTTTCCTGAATGTTCTTCGGAACCTGTTCGTAGTGGCTCGGCTCCATAACATAGGTGCCGCGTCCCTGGGTCTTGGAACGAAGGTCGGTTGCGTAACCGAACATATTGGACAACGGAACGAATGCACGGATCTGCTGACCGCCGGCAATCGGATCCATACCCTGGATCTGGCCGCGGCGGCTGTTAAGGTCGCCGATAACGTCGCCCATGTAATCATCCGGGACAACGACAACAACTTTCATAATCGGTTCGGTAAGGATAGAACCTGCCTTACGCAGTGCTTCTTTGATAGCCATAGAACCGGCGATCTTAAATGCCATTTCGGAAGAGTCGACTTCATGGTAAGAACCGTCGTACAGAGTAACCTTGATATCGACTACCTGGTAGCCGGCAAGGATACCGCTTGTGAGAGCACCCTGGATACCGGCGTCAACCGCAGGAATATATTCCTTCGGGATCGCACCGCCGACGACTTTGTTTTCAAAGACATATCCGGCGCCCGGCTCGTTGGGTTCAACATGGATCTTAACATGACCGTACTGACCTTTACCACCCGACTGACGTGCATATTTCATATCCACATCGGTGCTCTTGGTGATAGCTTCCTTGTAGGAAACCTGAGGTTTACCGACATTTGCTTCCACTTTGAATTCGCGGAGCAATCTGTCAACAATGATTTCGAGGTGAAGTTCACCCATACCGGCGATGATGGTCTGACCGGTTTCTTCATCGGTATAAGCCTTGAAGGTCGGGTCTTCTTCGGCAAGTTTCGAGAGCGCAATGCCCATCTTTTCCTGACCGGCCTTGGTCTTGGGTTCGATGGCAACGCGGATAACCGGTTCCGGGAACACCATGGATTCAAGGATAACAGGATGATTTTCATCGCAGAGGGTATCGCCTGTGGTCGTATTCTTTACGCCGATAACAGCCGCGATATCGCCGGCATAGATCTGGTCGACATCTTCACGGTGGTTAGCATGCATAAGAACGATACGGCCGAAGCGCTCTTTACCGCGCTTGCAGGAGTTGTACACCGTAGAACCTGCGGTGATAGTACCAGAATATACGCGGATAAAGCAAAGACGTCCGATGAACGGGTCGGTTGCAATCTTGAACGCGAGAGCTGCAAAAGGCTCATCGTCCGAAGAATGGCGAACCGTTTCGTTTTCGCCCTCAGGAAGCTCCGGATCAATACCCTTGATCGGAGGAATGTCAAGCGGAGAAGGCATATAATCGACGATTGCGTCAAGTAACTTCTGCACGCCTTTGTTTCTGTAAGAAGTACCGCAAACCACGGGAACCATGGTATTTGCGATAGTAGATTTGCGGATAGCACCCTTGATTTCTTCAACGGTGAGTTCTTCACCGCCGAGATATTTGTCAAGCAAGGTCTCGTCCGTTTCAGCAACGTGTTCGAGAAGAGCGGCACGGTATTCGTCCGCCTTATCCTTCATATCCGCAGGGATATCTTCAACCTTGATATCGGTACCGAGATCGTTCGTGAAAATAAAAGCTTTCATGAGAACGAGGTCGATAATACCGACAAAGGAATCCTCAGCACCAATCGGGAGCTGAATCGGTACAGCGTTTGCATGGAGTCTCTCGTGCATCATATCGATAACACGGTAGAAGTTTGCGCCCATGATGTCCATTTTGTTGACATACGCCATACGCGGCACATGGTATTCATCAGCCTGACGCCAAACAGTTTCAGACTGCGGCTCAACGCCGCCCTTTGCGCAGAATACGGTGACAGAACCGTCAAGCACCTTCAAGGAACGCTGAACTTCAACAGTGAAGTCAACGTGACCAGGGGTGTCGATGATGTTGATTCTGTGCGGTGCATACTGCTTCTGCTCGCCGGACCAATAGCACGTGGTAGCAGCGGAGGTAATGGTAATACCTCTTTCCTGCTCCTGTTCCATCCAGTCCATGGTAGCGGCACCTTCGTGAACTTCGCCGATCTTATGCGTTTTTCCGGTATAATACAGGATACGCTCGGTCGTCGTCGTTTTACCGGCGTCGATGTGAGCCATGATACCAATATTTCTTGTGTGTTCAAGTGAACAAGTTCTCGGCATTTGTTTTCTCCTTTAATTTATTCGCATTTCTGCAAAAGCAAAAATCAATATCTGTAATGAGCAAAAGCCTTGTTTGCTTCCGCCATCTTGTGGGTATCCTCGCGCTTCTTAACAGCGGAACCGAGTCCGTTTACAGCGTCGATGATTTCACCGGCAAGACGTTCAGACATGTTCTTTTCGCTTCTGGCGCGCGAATAAACCGTGAGCCAACGTAAACCGAGTGTCTGTCTTCTCTCAGGTCTGACTTCGATCGGAACCTGATAAGTCGAACCGCCTACACGGCGAGCCTTAACTTCGAGAACAGGCATAATGTTTTCAAGCGCCTTCTGGAAATTTTCCAGCGGATCGCCTACTTTTTGATTGATGATTTCAAATGCGTCATATACGATTTTCTGAGCAACACCCTTTTTGCCGTCGTACATAATGTTATTGATAAGCTTTGTTACGAGCTTAGAATTGTACAGCGGATCGGGGAGTACGTCTCTCTTGGGTACAGAACCTCTTCTTGGCACTATACTTCCCTCCTTCACTAAAAAATGAATTCACAGGTACTCGAAATGATTACCTTTCGTCAGCACTTTGTGAGATATGCACCGCAAACCGTATATGATTCCATATAAGTAAAATGCGGTTTAGCCTCTCAAAATACCTTTAAACAAGCGCAAATTGCGCCTTTTCGGTCAAGCAGAAAGAATTACTTCTTCTTTTCGCGCTTTGCACCGTACTTGGAACGCGACTGGTTTCTCTTGGCAACGCCCTGCGTATCAAGAGTACCGCGAATGATGTGATAACGTACACCAGGAAGGTCCTTGACTCTTCCGCCGCGGATCAACACAACGCTGTGTTCCTGCAAGTTGTGACCGATACCGGGGATATACGAAGTAACTTCGATACCGTTGGTCAGTCTGACTCTCGCAATTTTTCTCAAAGCAGAGTTCGGCTTCTTCGGGGTCTTGGTGGAGACCTTCGTGCAAACGCCTCTCTTCTGAGGAGCAGCAATATCTGTCTGCTGCTTGGTTAACGTGTTGAAGCCGTGCAAAAGAGCGGAAGACTTGGATTTCTTAGCGTCCTCGCGTCCTTTTCTTACTAATTGGTTAAAGGTTGGCATACCGCACCTCCTCTTCATAAAATTTACGGCGTGTCCCTGTCATGACGCAAGACAGCACACTAACCGACTTATATATTATAAGTACTTTTTCCGTCTTTGTCAAGAATTTTTGGAACTCGTCCGAAAATTCTCTGTTTTGACGGATAATTTGCATTATAATCTCCAATATTAGTGCACTTTAACATATTTTTGCCAATTGTCGGGATTCTATTCCGGCTTTCAGGATTTTAAAGCCGCGCTCTGATTCAGAATCAGCGTGCTATATAAGAAAAGTACGTCCGCGCCCTCAAAATCAACGAAATTCCCCACTAATTTCGGCGCAATATAGCGCGTATCGACTAGCGTCACTTTGCTGTAATCGCTCACAAGCAGCGGCGCCATACTGCTGCCGAACGAATCGCGGAAAATGACAAGTTCGCGCTTTGCGGTCACTGACGGGTTTTCAATAACAATAACCGGCGACGCGCCTGAAAGAAACAGTTCATACGGGTCTTTGCCGTCCGCTTTGGAAAAATCGATCAGCCCCGAATAGCTTTTTTCGGTCTCGATATTGGTCACCGTACACCCATCTAAGATATCGTTGGTCACATAATATATCGTTTCGGACGGCAGCGGCAGTGCTGATTGTCCGTAATATACGCCGTAAAATGGCACCTCCGCTTTTTCGGTCGTATATTCGCCGATTCCGGTGCCGCCCATGGCTTCGGCTAACACGCGCGACGCCGGAACAATCTTTTCCTGCCGCCAATGCGTGTCGGTCTTATAATAATCCTCCAAGGCAAGCGACGGAAACAGATCGACATATTCAGCCCACGGCAGATTTTCTTTTAACAGCGAAAGCATTTTTTCATAGTCAAGCGACGGATAACCGCCTTTGTCAGCCAAAAAATATCCCTTGTCCGGCGCGACAGCCAAATATACTTTTCCGCCCTTATCGCGGATATAGGTTTCGTACAGTGAGGCAAATTTCCCGGCCGCCGACACCACCGACTCTTCGTCGAGCGGGTATTCAAGTTTTGCCGCATAGCCGTCCGACAGATAAATGCCGTTATTGTCCTTCTTGCCGAGCGCATAGAGCGAAGTTACCGCTTTTAAAGTGCGGAATGTATCGCGAAACGGAAACTGGTCAAGCGAGTAGGTCTCAAAATCGGCCATAAAGCGTCCGGAAAGGAGCGTTTCGGCATTCGTTTTGGGAAAAGACGCCAATTTCCGGCGTTCTGACACCGACGTTTCGGTCGGAGATTTGAAAAAGCACGCCGCCGAGAGTAAGCCCCATACGCTGCCCAGCACGGCAAGTCCTGCAATTGCCTGATTCTTTATTTTCATATTTAATCACCTTTTTCTGTTAAAAACGGAAATATAAGAACGGATTGAACGAACCGTCCACCAAGAACGCCGTGCACACAAGTAACAGCACCACAAGCGCCGCCACCTCTAACACGCGGTAAACCCGGGCGGCCTTTTTCCCTGCCGCAAAACGTTTGACAAGAGTGGCCGGAAGCGGTGTGCAGCCAATGATGCCGAGAAGAAATACCACTGCGTAACTGCGCAGATAATACAGCGTTTCTGCCGTTACAAGCGGCACTCCCGTTCCGCCGAACATACCGGCTATATCCGTTCCCGCCTCGGCAAGGCTTGACGCATTGAACAAAACAAAGCTGATGATAATGACAAGCATGACAAGCGCATGATTCAATATGCGCGGCAGTTTATTCAGCCATTTTTTGAGGAAGAGCTTTTCAAGCACCAAAAGCACGGCAAACAGCAGTCCCCACAAAACGAAATTCCACGCCGCACCGTGCCATAAGCCCGTGAGAAACCAGACGACGGCAATGTTGAAAATCCAGCGTCCGAACGAAACGCGGTTGCCGCCGAGCGGAATGTATACATAATCGCGGAACCATGTGCCGAGCGTCATATGCCAGCGCCGCCAGAACTCTGTGACGCTTCGCGAAAGATACGGATAATTGAAGTTTTCCGGAAAGCGGAATCCCATGATTTTGCCAAGTCCGATAGCCATATCGCTGTAACCGGAAAAATCAAAATAGATAAGCATGGTAAAACCGACCGCATACAGCCAATAAAACAAAACCGACTTTTCGCCCGACGCCCGGAACGTATCGCACAGTTCGGCAAACAGATTGGCAAGCAGGATCTTTTTGGAAAGCCCGATCAAAAAACGTTTAACTCCGTCATAGGCAAGAATGACCGAATGCGTGCGCGTTTCCAACTCCTTTTCCACATCGGTATAGCGCACAATAGGGCCGGCGATCAGCTGCGGAAACATGCTGACATACGCGGCAAAGGTGATAAGGTTCTTTTGCACCGGCGTATCGCCGCGGTAAACATCCACCACATAGCTTAAAATCTGGAATGTGTAAAAGCTGATACCGATCGGAAGCGTCACACGCAAAAGCGGAACGGATAAGCCGGTAAGCGCATTAAAGTTGGATATAAAGAAATCTGCATATTTGAAATAACCCAAAAGTCCGGCAAGAAGCAAGACCGAAAGGGAAAGAAAAGCGCGTTTTGCGCCTTTTTTCTTAGCAAAACCCGTAAGCATTCCGCCGAAATAACCGATAAGAATGGAAATCGACATCAGAATCAAATATTTCGGCTCACCGCAGCCGTAGAAAAACAAGCTTGCCACAAGAAGCACAAAGTTCTTGAATTTTCTCGGTACGGCAAAATAAATAAGGAAAAAGATCGGGAGAAAAAAATATAAAAACGGAATACTGGAAAAAAGCATGTTTCATCTCCTACAAAAAGACTGTCAGACCGCCTTAGGGAGCGACTGACAGTCTAAGTCTGTTAAAAAAGTCTTTCGGCTTTTTTGGGCGAAGCCCGATTCAAATTGAATTCTGAAAAAATCGGGGACACGCGCCACGATTTTTTCTCCGATAGATTCGCGCGTGTCGAAAAGCGTCAGCTTTTTTGGCATGAGGCGCGAGCGCACGAATCTGGCTCGTGGCGTAAAACCAAGTTTTGCGACACGTTATATTTCGGAATCAAGCGTACCGCCGCAGATCGATTTGAACGCATTCATGATGTCGGAAGCTGTTACCGTATCGGAAAAGTCCGAATCCACCATGAAGAATACGACCAAATCGCCATAGGTGGCGGCTTTGATATCGTCCGCCTCCACGCAGACCCATTTTCTCGGGTTAATGCCGTCTTTCATGGATTTTGCCACCGACGCGGCGTTGGCGCTGTCCGATACGCGCACTACCACTAACGAATACGCCTGCGAACTCATCATCGGCTCGGAAACGGCAATTTCCTTAATGCCGTCTGCGCTCGTAAGGCCGGCATAGGATTTGACGGCATCTTTGTCGGCAAGGTCAACAGAAGTGGTGTCAAGCGCCAAATCGACCGGCTTTTTCTCATAGATCATCGAAATGATGTCCGAAGCGGTTTTTCCGGACAGATCGACCGATGTTCCGGTGTTGCCGTTATCCGTAAGACCTGAATCGGGTGCCGGGACTTCGGGAACCTCGGGCTGTTCGGTGTTATCCGGCTTTGAGGGTTTATCACTCGGCTTTGCGTCGTCTTTTTTGCTGTCATCCGGTTTTACAATTTCGCCGTTGTTTTCCCCTTTGTTCTCGTCTTTGTTTTCATCGTTGTTGTCTTTGTTATCCTCTGCGGCAGAATTGCCGTCCTCTGTCTCGTCTTTTTGATCGTCTCCGGTCTCGTTGTTCTTGTCGTCCTCGGACGGCGTAACAATGTCGTTTTTGGGATCGCCGTCTCCGTTATCTTTCTTGGCACAGCCAAAAGCGGCAGTGGCAACCAAAAGGGCAGCAAGCAAAAGCACAATTTTCTTTTTCATGATAAGTAATTCCTTTCTTGACTATTATGTTTGAGGTTTTAAGGTTATTTTTGTATCTGCCGGACAAGCCAGTTTCCGGTCTGCTCATCCTTTTCGACGGCATATTCCGAAAATACAGTTCCTGTTTCGGCATTTTTTACGGTTAAATAAGCGGTTTCATCTGCGGTTATGTCCTCGATATCCCAATAGATCTTAGCGTCTTCGGAAAAGGTCAGCGCCGTCGCCGGTTTCCCGGACAGCATATCGGACACAGCTCCGCGCGATACGGAAATCTCGGTTTTTACATTCGTTTCGAGGGACAAGACCATTGACACGGTCTCGGTCGGCACGTCAAGCGTCTGCACATCCAGCGCAAAACGAGCCGGGCGGTGCGTCAATTCAAGCGTCACTGTCTGTGCGGCCGGGTTTTCACCATTTACAAGCAAAACCGGAGCATCGGGCGTGCGCATGTGTGAAGCAAAAAAGATAGCGACAGCCGCCGCACACGCGGCAAGTGTATAAGCGGCGTTTGCAAAGTGCTTGCGGCCCAAAAAAGGCCGGGAAACGGCTTTTGGCGCGTTTTCTTTTTCATAGGCCTGCGCCGCCATGTTTTCAACACGGCTTTTCAGACTTTCGGGCGCTTTTACGCTCTCATACAGTTCTTTGGTTGATTTGTCAAACACGTTTTCCCTCCTTTACACAAGTTCGGTCTTTAACATGTCTCTTGCGCGGGAGAGCCGCATTTTCACAGCGGAGACGGATATTTTCAAAGACTCTGCCGTCTCTTCCACGTTAAGATTTTCAAAATAATACAATAAAACGCACAATCGGTATTTCTCCGGCAACGCATACACGCTTTCGAGAACATGCGCGTCCTTTTCAGCGGCCGGGAGAACCTCCGCCAGCTCGTCGAGCGGCGTATAGGAGCGCACCGAGCGCCGGCGCATGATGTCGGTGCAGGTATTGATACATACGCGCAAGAACCAAGCTCTTTCGTGCGACGAATCGCGAAATTCGGGCGTTTTACCCAGATATTTTGCAAAGGTTTCGGAAACGGCGTCCTCCGCGTCGTGCGCAGATAACAGCTTGGCATATGCCGTTCGGTAAAGTATATCCGCATACCGTGCATATAACTCTGCCGTTTTGATCCGAATGTCCTGCATTTCTTGACCTCCTCACCCATAACACGCACGGAAATCCTTATCGGTCACAAAAATTTTCTAAATTTTTCTGCGATTTGCGTGTTTTTTTCTTTACGCTTTATTATACGGCAAATTTGTGTCTTTATCAAGCGGCTGATCTTTTACCGTCACTTTGCACAAATCGTTTATGCAATTTGTACAATTTTTCGCAGTTGGGGTTGCTTTGCACAGCCGCTTCCTCTATAATGCAATTGACGTAAAAAACGTCAGAAATGTTTCGGGAAAATGCCGGAAAAAAACGACATAAAAACAGTCCCGAATTCCGAAAGGAGTGTGTTTTTTATGATAAAAGACACTCGCGTCGTAAAAGACGCCGTCTACCTGATAGACGATAAGACCATGAGCTCGCGCGGCTATGCGCAGAGCGGCTGGAATTTTGACAACCGCGGCATGAGAACCGCCCGCGGCGAAGAGATCCGGGGCATTTATCTCTGCTCGGATGAAACGGGCGATTTTGACCCGTATCTTTCCCGCCGCTTCGTTCCGGTCAAAACCGGAAAAGCCGGATTTTTCCACAGTTTCCGTCTGCGCTACGGCGAAAACTTCTATCTGCGCTTTTTGGACGCAGGAGACAAAAAAGAAACCGTCGCGCTGGAAATTGCCGCCCAAGACGGTCTCTTCTGCGTAAACGGCACAAAAATTCCGGTTGCCGTCGAAAACAAAACCTACTATCTCGGCATTGAATTTGATCTTGACCGCAAAACGGCGACCGTTTTCTTTGACGACATGAATTACGGCTCTTTCAAGCTTGCCGGAAAAGGCCTTTCGCGCCTTATCATCGGCGTGCCGGCAGGCGTTCAGACATGCTATATTCCCTTGACGACCCGTCTTTGGATCAATTATCTGATCTGTGACCGCGCCTATGTTTCCATACCCGGAAAGATGAGCGACGCATGGCGTCTGACTGCCAAAGGAAAAGCGCTTGCCGACCGCCGTCCCTACACCGAGGGACAGAGCCTCACCACCTATGCGCTCCTTACTGCTGACAGCAAGACTGCAACGCTTGACCGGAAGTTTGACGCGGTAAAAACAGGGATTTGCTTAGAAATCAAATATCTTCCCAAAACAGTCGGCGAGGACATCGCCGTTAGTTTAACGAGCGGAAGAAAACCGATTCTGACGCTTCATGACAACGGCAAGGCTTTGCTGCACGAAGAACAGATTTTGCGCGAACATCATGTCAACGTCTGGCAGACTCTCCGCGTAGAAGTGAGTTTTGCCGCAAACAAGGCCTTGATCAAGTTAGGCGGCAAAAAGTGCTGCGAACTGCCGTTAGCCGACGGTGCTAAAAAAGCGGACGGACTTCGGTTGTCGTTCACCGCGCCGTCCGGCGGAATCTTGAAATTCACCGACATTTTTGCATTTGAAATGCAGCCCGAACCGGCAGATTATGTTCCGGCGCCGATTTTACCGAAAAAGAAGGACTACTATGTCGGTATGAACATCTGCTCCCTCTGGCGCAACGGCGACCACTGGGGTTGGGACACCGTTTCTCCCTATCACGAGAACAAGACCTATATGGGTTACTACGATGAGGGACTTCCGGAGGTTGCCGACTGGGAAATCAAATGGATGGCGGAACACGGACTTGATTTTGAATTATACTGCTGGTACAACAGCCAGGTGAACGCACCTATCTGCACCACTGGTCTGTCGTCGGCCATTCACGGCGGTCACTTCAATGCCAAATACGGCGATTACATGAAATTCGCCCTGCTTTGGGAGGCTATGAACTGCGCGCATCCGTCGGTCGAAGCATTCCGCAAACACATTGTTCCGTATTGGATGGATTATTTCTTCTCCGATCCGCGTTACTTCACCATCGACAACAAAGTGCTGATTGCCGTGTTCGGTTCAGGAAATCTTATCAAGGATTTCGGTTCGGAAGATGCGGTGAGAGAACAGCTTGACTATGTCCGCGAAGAAGTGAAAAAGCTCGGTTTTGACGGCGCTATCTTCCTCTCCTGCGGAGGACCGACCGAAGCGGTCAAAAATTGCGGCTTTGACGGCGTTTACGCTTACAACTGGGGAACGCAGGGCTTTGACCCGAACTACACCAAGGCGCAGATCACGGCACAGCGCGAAAAGAAGCTGGTTCACGTTGTTCCCACCGTTTCCACCGGGTTCAATTCGATCGGTTGGGACCGTCCGCGCACGCCGCAGATGACCTGCGAAGATATGGGCGAGTGCTTACGCTGGTTCAAAGAGGACGTTCTCCCGGCAAGCGAGGGCGAAGATTGGAAAAAGAAACTGGTCATGTTCTCCACCTGGAATGAATACGGTGAAGGAACGTATATCTGCCCGTCGAACCTACATGGGTTCGGCTATCTGGACGAAATGCGCAAAGCCTTTACCAACGAGCCGGAAGAACATATCGATGTACGTCCCGACGAGCATCAGCTTGACCGTCTCGGATACTTATATCCCAAGGGACGCAGTTTATTGCGCTGTGAACAGTATCTTGAAAAGAACAAGCCGACCGAGCACGTAGCGGACATTCCGACCGACGCGTCCTATTGGCATCCGGAAAACGGTCTTGTCATCGAAAACCGTGACGGAAAGCTTTGCGGTACATCCGATAAATTCGATCCGCAGATCATTCATACCGGCCTTTCGATTGACGCGGCAACCGTCAAAGGTGTGCACATCCGTCTGAAAGCAAATTCCGGCGACGGCGCAAACTCCTGCGTCTATTTTATCACCGACACCGACGAGGTCTGGACGGAATCCAAGGGAGTCCATATTTTCATCAAAGGCGGCGAAATGACCGACTGTTATTACGATATGACTTCCCTTGCCGCCTGGAAAGGCACGATTACCGGATTACGGCTTGACCCGACCGACATCGCCGGCAGTTTTGAGATCGAGTCCATTGAACTTACCACTGATACCAAGTCCCCGATCATCACAGTGGACGGCAAGGTTCATCTGCCGTCGATTCTTCCGTGGATCACTGAAAAAGGCGTCTTTATTCCGTTTGAGCAAAACCGTCCCTATGAGGGGCTTCGCTTCTATCACGAATGGTATCGCGATGAGCGCACGCTGTATCTGCTCCACGGTACAACAAAGATGTATTTTACCGAGGGCAAGGATTATGTTTTGGTAAACGGCAAAAAGCACAAGTTACCTATGCCGCTTGCTTTCTGCGATTCGCTGCCGATGTTGAGTTTAGATGTTCTATGTGACATCTGCGGTTTCTCCTATACGATTGAGGGACGCTATATCCGCATTCTTTCGGACAAAAAGTAAGCCCTTTTTTCATAAGCATTGATCTTACGCAAAAAGCACCGATACGGAAATCCGTATCGGTGCTTTTTTTCTTTTTCCGAAAAGCCTCAAAAAGGGTGCTTTTCGGTTCTCGAAAAGTAAGCAAAAGAGGACGTTTTTCTGTTACTTTTTTGCGGCGTGCCCCAAGCCCCCCAAAAAAGTCCCCAAGGACGTTTTTACGTTACTTTTCGCCTTTGCGAAAAGTAAGCAAAAGGGGCGTTTTAATGTTACTTTTTCGCTTGTACGAAAAAGTAACCAAAAAGTACACCAGAGGGGTACACCCCTCTGGATACCCCAAGTACGGTTCAAAATTCCGAGCGTGGGAATTACTTACTAAAACGCAAGTCGTGTAACTATCAAGAATTTTTGTAAGAATTTGCAGCCTTGTGCCATATAGCTCGGAGTATTTTGAACCGGTGCGAAAGGGGTGTTTTACTACGCAAGGATATGTGGTTTTTTATAAAAAGGCAGAATTCGATTTGGGTGGACAGCAGGTTATGTGTTTCATGGAATGGGTGGTTTTGGTGGGATACTGTTTTTTAAACAACAGATAACAGTTTTTCAAAAAAAGGAAAGTTTGGTGAGAGTTGCTTTTTTGCAGACAGTACGCTATGTTTTGAGGAAACGAAAAGTTTCAAAAATACCAAAATTCCATTTTTTCCGCGCACAAATAAGTAGGAATAAATCTTAAAATTTCAGCCAGCCCACACACCTTTTGTGTCATGCCAAGCCATAGTATTACGCTAAGTTTTCTAACATCCCACGCCAATTTCTCTTTCCCACTGCAACAAACATAACGTACAATTTTTCTTTTCATCGACCGCTTGCGGCGTCAAGCCCGCACCGCAACCTCGATTTTCCGCAAAATCCGATTCTGCGTTTCCACTGCAATCGCCCTTTTCCACCGGTTCAAAACATGGCCGTGCGTATCGCGGCACTAATAAATTTTTGTGAAAAATCTTAATGCGCTGAGCGTTTCAATTTTTACCTAAAACCGCACCGCACGGGTTTTGAACCGAGGTCGCAGGACGAAGTCCCGCGTGCTTTTTGGTTACTTTTTGCACGCCGCAAAAAGTAACGTAAAACCGTCCCTTTTGTTACTTTTCCGAAAAGTAACAGAGGCTCCCCAGCCGCCCTTTCAGGGCGGCAAGCTCACGCTTCGCGTGAGAACAGGTAGGCGGCAATGCCGCCATCGTATAAGGACACCGTCTGTCTCAGATATTCCGTAAAACCGTCCTTTACACTCTGCGGCCAGAGGATCTTGGCGTCTGTGCCAAAAGAAAACAACCAACCGTAAAACTGCGGACTGACCACAATTTCAGTTTCAAACGTAAAATACCCCTTGCCTGCCGGCGAAAGAAAAATATCTTTACCGAATCGGTCGAACACCACCCCGGCAAGCGCCTCGGCAAACTCCATGCGCACTTTGACGCTTTCGCCGCCGAACATGGAAAAAACTTTGCGCGAATACGCCGAAACATCCACTTTTTGAAAGGCTGCCCTGCCCTCTCGGTGCAAGGACGTTTCTTCAAGGCCGCTCATCTTATCGACTCTGTAATGCCGGATAGCCTGATGTGCGCTGTCAAACGCCACCAAATAGTAGTTTTCATCGTCCCAGCACAAGGCGAACGGGCTGACCTCGTATAGTGCGCCGCCATGCCTGTAAACCTTTTCTTTCCGGATGTTATAGTCAAAATAGCGGAATGTGATACGCGTATTATCCCGAATTGCCGTGTGAATCTTATCAACGTTGTAATAAATGCTCTCGTTCATGGATTTGATACGCCCGGCCACCGTCATTTGCCGGTCAAGCGCATAAGCGTCAAAACGGCTGCATAAGCTTTCCAATTTGCGGATAAGCTCGTCCGACTTACGCTCGGTGATAAAGCGTGAACCCAGCACTGCGTCTACGAGGAGTTTTAATTCGGAAAGCTCAAATTCGCGCGACACCACATGATACCACATATTCCGGTCGCGCTTTTCGGAAACGATATCCAAACCGCTTTCAGCAAGAACTGCCATATCATCGTACAAACTTTTGCGTTCGGCCTTGATTCCGCAGCTTGCCAGGTATTCTTCCATGTCCTTCACGGTCACGGCATGCGTTTCGTCGGTGTTTTTTAGAAGGTATTCCTTTAAATAAAGCAGTTTTAATTTCTGTCGGGAAGTGCGCGGCATGATTTCACGTCCTTATGCGAATACTTTTTCTCATTATACAGGTTTTTGAGAAAAATTGCAAGTCCCGTTCAACCGAAAAACTTTTCTTCTAACACAGCACAGATATAATGATATACCGGCAAATGCAGTTCTTGAATTTTATAAGTCTCTGTTTCGGGGACTTTGATAACAACATCGCTCACTTTATCTAACGCCGCCGCCTTTTCCCCCGTCATCGACACTACCGCCATTCCGCGTGCCTTTGCGGCAAGAGCGGCATTCACGACATTGACGGAATTGCCCGAGGTCGATAAGCAAAACGCCGTATCGCGTTGTGTACCGTAGCCATACATAAGCTGCGCAAAAACGGCGTCCGGCCGGACATCGTTGGCAAACGCCGTAAGCACGGCGCTGTGTGCACAAAGCGAAATGGCAGGGATCGCGTATTGCAATGCGTCGGCTATCTCCTTTCCCCGTTCGGCAAACGCGCCGGACGCGAAACGCGCCTTGTCCGCCTCTTTAAGCGGCCGACGAGAGAGAAATCCTTTCATCAATTCGCCGACAATGTGGTCACAGTCGGCGGCGCTTCCGCCATTGCCGCAAAGCAGAATTTTTCCGTCCGAAACAGTTCGCGTATAGAGTAACTCCACAGCCTTTTCAATTGAATCCGCACATACGGCAAGCGCCGGATACCGTGCAGTCAAATCGTTTATTCTCATAATCATTCTCTCTTTCCTAATATTATTATGCCTCCGACGCCGCCGCAAGCGCGGCATAATCGCCGATCTGCTCGCCAAGCTTTGCCGGAACGACCTTACAAACTTCTGCGCTTTGGCTCAACGCTTCGGTACAAATGACATTCTGCGCGTGTTTCCACAGCAGATCCTGACATCTTGCAAAAATACTGCCAATGACAATGACTTCCGGATTAAAGAGGTCGATGAGTAGCGAAAGCCCCTCTCCGAGCTTTTCACCGCAGAGCCGGAATGTTTCAAGCGCCACCCGATCGCCCTCACGTGCGGCTTGCGCCACACTTTTGGCCGTGATTGCTGCATTTTTCAGATCGTTTCCCGGCACAAACGATACCGTCTCTCCGCGCTGTAAAGCTTCTCTTGCTAGTCCTCTGGCCAATTCCGCTAAACCTCCGCCACTGCAAAAGCCCTCGAATGAGCCGCATTTGCCATAGCCGGACGGTCCGAACGGTGCAAGGCGCATATGGCCGACCTCGCCTGCCATGCCGTTTGTTCCTTCATACAAGGCGCCGTTTAAAATTAAACCTGCCCCAAGCCCGGTGCCGAACGTTAAAAAGATCATGTTCTTGGTCCCGACGCCTGCACCGTATTTCCATTCAGCAAGCGCCGAGGCGTTTGCGTCGTTGATCAGGCGCGCCGGAACGCCGAAACGCTCTGTAAAATGTTTTGTGATTTCGATATTATCCCAGCCCGGCAGGTTCGGCGGAGACAGGATCACGCCTTTTTCACTGTCAAGCGGTCCGCCGCAACTGATGCCGATGGCTTTACACGGCTCATATTGTTCCGTAAAACGACAAATAAGGCCGTCAAAACGTTCCAACACCTCGTCCGGCGTATTTCCGGCGGTTTCAAAGGCTTCACGCGCTAAAATTTCCACGCCGTTTTCCTTTTGGCTTGCCGCAACACAAGCGCACTTTGTGCCGCCGATATCCACTCCGATAAGCATACTACGACTTCCTTTCTTCCTTTTCAAGCTTACATTCTTTCCTTATAAGAGTACAATAAATGAAAGGAAAAGTCAAGAAAAAAGGAATTTTCGCAAAAAAATCTTAGCCAAAGCCCAAATTTTCACAACTCACAGTGGCAACTTTCACACCGCGTGCATATACTACACCGAGAGTGAAATCCTTTGACCGATTTTTTACAAAAGGCAGGCGAAGTACATGAAAAAATTCACAGCGCTATCCGCACTTATCGGCGTCGGCGTTCTCTGCATCGGACTTGGAATCCTTGTCGCCTGTTTCCTGCCGCCGGTCCTATTGGTCTGTATAGAGGCAATTCTCTTGATTCTTGCCGGATTTCTCGCCTTAAAATGCAAATAAAGGCAATGTTCTTGCGCAACGAAAGGAAGATTGTATGAAAATCGTATTATTGAAACCGCCGCGTTTTTTGAAACCTTTTTTACGTTTATTCCTACGCGACAAAAAAAGATAGCCCGGAAAGCTGTGCCCAGTCATACCCTTAAACTCCTTTGCATATGTTTTATTAAAGAAAACACAGGCAAAGGAGTTTTATTTATGGAACCGTACACTTTCCCCTTATGCAGCGTCACGTTCAACGACAAAGCGGAAATTCCGCTGGAATTTGAAGCGGCGCTCCCCGAATATCTCCCCGGAATCGGAAAGATCATCCGTACCGATGCGGATGTTTATGCACTTTCTTCAACGCTCTCTGACGGACATATCACCGTAAAGGGAAAAACAAACACGCGCTTACTATATAACGACGAAAAGCAGGGATTTCTCAAATGCGCGGTGTTTCCGAATGAATTTGAGCACACCTTTGACGCGTCCAAAATGCCGGAAACCGTCGGAACGCCGGTCATCGAAGAAAGCGGCTGTATTCTCTCGGCCGCCGCAAAGCCAAAAAATCCGCGTTCCGTGAGCATAACCTTAGGACTTGCTTTATGTGTGAGCGTGACCGATATCGGGGAAATTTCGCTGCTTTCGCCGGAGGAAGGCGAAACGGAACTTCGTCCCTGCACCGCCCTCTGCACCGTACACAAAAAAATGCAAAGTGAACCGGAAGAACTGAAAGAGGACATCGTCCTTGACGGGGGGCTTGCGCCGATTGCTGACATTGTCGATTATACAGCTGCTTTTTCGTTGGACGACATTGCTCCGACAGACGAAAATATCCGGTATAACGGCCGGGTTCTGTTCAAGTGCACCTACCGTGCTGAAAGTGCGCCCGATGCGCAGAATGCGGAATATGTCTATCTCACCAAGGAACTGCCGTTTGAGGGAGAGATTCCCTCGCCGGACGCGCATCACGGTCAGACCGTAATCGGAAAAATCCGCCCTGAGGGCATGGAAGCCGGTTCTTCTTTTGATGCCTACGGCGAAAACCGCGTCATTCATGTTTCTCTCGGCTATAAAGTCTTTGCCGACCTGTTCGATCAGACGGAAATCACCTATTTCGACGATGGTTTTTCGCCGGCCTATGAATGCGATTTTGGAAAAAACACGTATTCCTTTGACAGCTCCGGTCAGACCGTGAGCGAACATGGCCGCTTGGAGCAGTCCTTGCGTGCCGACCGAGAGGGCTTTACCGAAATCACCGATGCCGGAATCCGCCTCGAACCCCTGACGCCGGAACTGTCCGACGGGAAACTCACCATGACCGGCCGCGCTTTCGCATGGGTTCTTGGCGCCAACGAAAAAGCAGAAACCGTCGGTACTTCCGCTGTTTTCAATATTCATCTGCCCTTGGAAAGTGTGCGTGACATGACTCCGGAAAAGCGGTATCTTTTGAATACCGAGTGCAAAAACTGCAATGCAGTCCTGCGCGACGGCGAAATTCTTCTCACAGCCGACACCGAAACGACCGGCATTTGCTTAAACCGTGAAAAAATCACAGCCATTGACCGCGCGGACATTCACTACGACGAGCCGAAACCGCTCTGCAAAGCTGAATATATCATCTATTATCCTGAAAAAGAGGAGAACCTGTGGGATATCGCCAAGAAGTACGAGATTCCGCAGGAGACTCTGCGCCGCACCAACGGGTTTGGGGGCGATTCACTGCCGCCAAACCGCAAAACGGTCGTGATTCCGTGCGGCGATACACCGCAAACGACGGATTGACCGGTACAAAGCGCGGCGTAAAACTTTGTTTTGCGCCGCGCCTATGTTTTCCCTCCGGAAAAACCGATTTTTGATTTTTCCGGAGGCTTTTTTTGCCTATTTTTCAAAAGTCTTGCAAAATAGTCTCTGATGTGGTATACTGATACTGTATAATAATAAAAATGGAGATTTTTGTCCAAAATGATTCAAAAAGGGGTGTCCTATTTGCAAGACCAACCGGGAACCATGCCGCATGCGGGCGAAAAGCCGCCGTATATCAGCTGTCTTTTGGCCTGTGTCGCGCTCTTATATGTAACGCATCTGTCGCTTTTTCCGTTATTGGATCTACCGGGGCTTTTTGTTCTTACCGCCTTTTGCGCGCTGTATGCGCTCCTTCTTGCGACCAACGACGTCCGCTTTACGCCGGTGCCTCCGGTCGTATGTGCGATAAGTCTTTTGGCACGCGCTTTTTTTGCCGACGGTTTTACGTTGAATACGGTACAAAGCTTCACAAATTTAATTTTTGCTTTGCTCACGGGGCTTGCGCTTTACGTCTGCCTCCGTCAGGGTTCGACCAAAAGCGTGGCTTTTGCCGTGCTTTGCGCGGTATATACGCTTTTTCTTGCCTCGCATGTCGTTTTTCTCTTAATTCAACTTTATGGGGCATTCAACCTTGAAGTTTTAGAAAAGGGCGTCAACGATTTAGCCGCTTATGTCGGGAAATTCTATTCGGCCATATTAGAAAACACGAGTTCACAAGGAACGCTTACGGCAAGATCTGCTCAAAGTGCCGAGACCATACAGGCCATGAAAGATTTTGAGCCAACCTTGGTCGTGTCGGTTCGGCTGTCGTTGCCGTCGTTCGCGGTATGTTTCAGCATGATTGCCGCCGCTTTGACACTTCTTTTCTATAAGCCCACAGCACACGCCCTGCATGCCGAAAAGAAGCTTGATTTTGCCGGCAACGGGCGTTTTTCCCTGTCAAGCGGCAGTGTTGTGATGTTTTACGTTTCATACGGCATCTATTTGATTACCAGTTTCACCGCGTCCGACAGCGCCTTATTTGTCGCGTTCATGAATCTTTCGGCTATCTTAACCTATCCGTTTGCGTGGATCGGCATTCGCTTTTTGTATACTTTTTTATGCAAAAAATTAAAAAGCCGTGCCGGCAGTATCGCTCTTTTAGCTGTTGCATTTCCGCTTTTGGGCATGCTTCTCGGGCTTGGCGGTCTGATTTTTACCTTTCTTGCCTTTGTCGGTGCGTCCTCGCAGCTAAGCGCGAATCTTCGCGACAAGTTAAGCGGCGGCGACATCTGAAAGCAACACTCTCTAAGGAGGTTTTATCATGGTTTCTTTCAAGGACTATATAAAGAAGCTGTGTTCCCATAAAAGCCTGTTTGCAGGACTTGTTCTTCTCATCCTGTACACGCTCGCCTGCTTTGCGCGCCAAGAAAAAACGCTTGGTGCGGCAGGTCTTGTCTTTACGGGAATCTATTTGATCATTCACTTGGTTTTCGTATGGCGCGAAATCAAAAAAAGCGGCATGACCAAGGACGGCCCGATGTTGTCCGGCTTAACGCTCAATTTTGTCACATCGTTTGCCTCGCCGGTGGTCATTGTCGGTGAGACGGGTGAGATCGTCTGGTACAACAAAGCTTTTTTGGCGGCGGCCGGCGAAAAAACAACGCTGTACGGCAAAAAGCTGTCGGAACATTTCAGTCCGTCGCTCAGCGCAGCGCGGCTGTTCCGCGACACGGGCGAACCGATTCCGGTTTCTTTCCGCGGTGTAAATTACAATGTCAGCTGTTACAAGACGCAGAGCGTCGGAAAGGGACACTGTATTACCGTCTGGGAGGACACGACCGAATTAACCGCTTTGAAGAAAGAGTTGGAAATGAAATCAGTCATGGTTGCGTTCGTCGTAATCGACAACTTTTCCGAGGCCGTTCAGTTCATTCAGGATAAACAGCGCACCGCGCTTGCCCTCATCGGCAGTACGCTTGACGCATGGACTGCCTCCTTAGGCGGCATTTTAAAGGAATACGACAAGGACAAGTTTATCATCATCTTTGAACAGCGGCATTTTGAAAAACTTGACGAGAGTCGTTTTGATATTCTCGATAAGATCCGCGAAATTGAGATCGACAACATCACCATGCCCTTTACGGCCTCAATCGGCGTATCCAAGATCAGCGGCACGCTTGCTGAAAAAGAGAGCGCGGCGCGCAGCGCTCTTGACCTTGCTTTACAGCGCGGCGGCGACCAGGCGGTCGTGAAAAGCGAAAGCAGTGTCGAATATTATGGCGGCCGCTCCAAATCGGTACAGAAGAAAACCAAGGTCCGTTCACGCGTGATTGCCAATGAATTGGTCGGCCTTATCAAAAAAAGCGGAAACGTCATCGTCATGGGGCACAAATACGCCGACCATGACTCGATCGCCTCATGCGTAGCCGTTTCGCGCATGGCAAAATTTCTCGGAACGCCGGTCAATGTCGTTGTCAACATTCACGATTTCAACTTGAAGAAAATATTTGAAAGCATGCGTTTTCAGGCAGGCGAATATGATGAATTGTTCATCGACCGCGAAATGGCGCATGAGCTGATTCGTTCGGACACGCTGTTGGTTGTTTGCGACGTGAACAATCCGCCGTTCTTTGAGCTTCCCGAACTGTATGAATCGGCAAGCTCCTTTGTAGTCATCGACCACCACCGCAAGACCGGCGAATTCATCAATCCCCCGAAAATCGCCTACATTGAACCGGCCGCGTCCTCGGTTTCGGAACTGATGTGCGAGATTCTCGAACAGGCTACCCCTCCCGGAACCCTCACCCGCCCCGAAGCCAATCTGCTCTTTGCCGGCATCATTCTCGATACCAAACAGTTTACCAAAAACACCGGTGTGAAAACGTTCGGCGCGGCGCTGTACTTACGAAGTGAGGGCGCTGAACCCTATGCTGCCACAAAGCTTTTCGACACTTCGGTCGGCGATTTCATGCGCGAAACAGTGTTTGAAAACAACATCCATATCTATAAAGACAAAATCGCCATTTCGGTCAGTGAAAAGGATTCTGATTTAAAGGATAAGATTGCCGCCTCCAAGGCGGCCGACCGTTTGCTCACGGTGGAAAACGTGTGCGCGTCGTTCGTTTTATGCCGTATCGATGGCAATGTACACATTTCTGCGCGCTCAGACGGGACGGTCAACGTTCAGCTTATCACCGAAGCCCTCGGCGGCGGCGGTCATTATGACGCGGCCGGCGTCCAATTAAACGACACCACACTTCCCGACGCCTTGAAACAATTAAAGCAAGCCATTGACAACCATTATAACGAAGCTTGCAACAAAAACTAAACGGAGAATGCCTATGACTTCAACCCCCTGCACGGTTCTCGCCTTTGCCAACCAAAAAGGCGGCGTCGGAAAAACAACCTCCGCCGTAAACTTAGCCGCGTCTCTCGGCATACTCGGGCACAAAGTATTGCTTGTGGATTTTGACCCTCAGGGCAATGCCACCAGCGGCGTGGGAGCCGAAAAAACCGAGGACAACTCGGCCTATGACTTGATCATGGGCGCCAATCCCTACGGCTGTATCGTCAAGACGGCTTTTGATAACCTTGATGTACTGCCGTCGGAAATATCGCTGGCCGGTGCGGAATTGGAACTTGTCGATGTCAAGGATCGCCAATACAAGCTCAAAAATGCACTCGACACGCTGCGTGCCGACTACGATTATATTCTGATCGACTGCCCCCCCTCGCTCGGACTTCTCACCATTAACGCTTTAAGCGCCGCCGACGGCGTGGTCGTTCCCATGCAGTGCGAATACTTCGCGCTTGAAGGGTTGAGCCAGCTGACGCTCACCATTTCGCAGATAAAAAGGCTATACAATCCGCGCTTGGATTTGGTCGGCGTAGTCATTGCCATGTTCGACGGCAGACTGAACTTATCGGTACAGGTGCTTGAAGAAATCAAAAAACACTTTCCCGGGAAACTTTTCACAACGCCCGTACCGCGCAACGTGCGCCTTTCGGAAGCGCCCAGTTTCGGAATGCCGGCCGTCTATTTCGACAAACATTCCAAAGGAGCGGCAGCTTACTTAGAAATTGCCAAAGAACTTGCAAAACGTTGCGGAACAAAATAAGTACATAATGCGTCTAACAGTTGAACGCAAACCGGTAAAAAGTTGAAAGTGAGGAATTCTTATGAAACGTTTCCGATTTTTCCCGATTTCCGTCTGTATCTGTTTTTGGCTTGTATGTTTCGCTCTTACGGCAAGTGCGGCTTGGTCTTATCAGTGGCTCATTGAGCCGAATTCCGACTATCGCTCCTTAAATCCTGCCTCGGAAGACGTTGCCGTTTTCTTCGGCGGAGGGTCGTTCCTGTATAAGCGCGGTCTTGTACGCCTTTCGGACGGAAAGATCGTCGTTCCTGCCGAATATGACGATATCCGCACGCTTGCGGACGGCTATTTCGCTCTCGGAAAGAACATCTCCCCCGGCAGAGTGCAAGGAGCCGGCGAATGGGGCGTGTGCGATACAGACGGCCGTATAGTCGTTCCGTTCGGATATATCTACGGTTTTACCGCGCTTGGCGACAAGTATCTCATTGCTGAAAACAAGTCCGGTAAATTCGGCGTTATCGATTATGCCGGAAACACGGTTCTGCCGTTTGATTATGACGCCCTAAACCCAAAATTCGATACACGCGCCGATTCCGCTCTGTATGAAACCAAAAACGATTCGCCGCTGTTTGCCAAGAAAGACGGAAGATACGGGCTTATCGATCTTTCCGGAAAAGCTCTCATTCCGTTTGAATACGAGTCTCTTTCCCAGGATTTCAGTTCCCCCAAAAGAGAGCTTATCTATGCGACAAACGAGAGTGAAAACGGCTATGTATGCGGTTTTCTCGATTACGCCGGAAATGTCGTTGTTCCTCTCGCCTATTCGCACCTCTTCTTCATCTCGGAAAATGTCCTTGTCGTTTACAATTCGGATGCGTCCGGCGCACGGTACGGCATGATCGATGTTTCCGGGAACCTGCTTCTGCCGCTCGAATACGACAATCTGTCGCTTCTCTGCTCCGCTATCCCGACAAACACTCTCTCACAAAGCGAACTCGTTCAAGCCGTTTCACACGGCTTAACCGGCGCATTCGACCTTGCCGGAAAGCCGGTTGTTCCGATCGAATACGGGGCTGTAAACTATTTCGATAACGACCGGATCCTCGTCGAAAAGGACGGCAAATGGGGGATGATCGACCGCGCCGGAAATATACTTCTTCCCTTTGACTATGACTATTTGGAACGGCTATCCAACACAGCTTTGCAGGCAAAGAAAGGCGAGCTTCTTGCCGTCATCCGTCCGGATGGGACAGAAGTTACCCCGTATGAATTCACGAATTTCCGGAATTCCTATCAACAAGGCTATATTATCGGCTGCAAAGGCGAATCCATGTGCGGCGTTTTGGACGCCGACGGCAACACCTGTGTTCCGTTTGTCTATGACGACATTTACGCCGCCGATTCCGTAATGTTTCAAGTTTCCGCCTTGTGGCGTGCACGTCAGGGTGAAAACTGGTTGCTTCTCGACGCAAACGGCCAAGCAATCTTCCGCCAAGCCTCTTGCGTGGATTTACAGTATAATGCCAAACTCGGTCTTTGCAGTGTGATTTTCCCAAGCGGAGCCGGTGTTCTCCGTTTTTCGTATGAGAAGCCCGTTGTGTACCGCAAGCTTGTGACCGTTGCAACCGACACGACCGAGATCCGGCTGACGCTTGGCAATACGACCGCTTTTGTCAATGCGGAAGAAAAGGTGCTCGATACGCCGCCGTTTTTGCGAGACGACCGCACCTATGTGCCGGTACGTTTTCTTGCGGAATCGCTTGGCGCAGAGGTTTCATGGGAGGATGAAACAAAAACGGCAGTCTTTGTCAAAGAGAGCACGACAGTTCGGCTCACTATCGGCACAAACATCGCCTATGTAAACGGCGCACCGCGCACGCTTGACGCAACGGTGTTTCTCGAAAACGACCGCACGTATGCGCCTGTCCGATTTGTTGCGGAGGCACTCGGCGCGACGGTAACATACCAAGAAGAAGCCTTAACCGAATAAGTAAAACCGCGGATTTCTTTGCGCGTGTCGCAAAATTTCGTTTTACGACACGAACCAGATCCGTACGCTCACGCCTCATGCCAAAAAGCCTCTGCTTTTTGACACTCGCGAATCTATCCGAGAAAAAATCGTGGCACATGTCCCCGATTTTTTCAAATTTGTATTTTAATCGGGCTTCGCCCGATATGTCACAGAGACTTTTGCAACAGACAGACCGCGGATTTCTTTGCGCGTGTCGCAAAACTTCGTTTTACGACACGAACCAGATTCGTACGCTCGCGCCTCATGCCAAAAAGTCTCCGCTTTTTGACACTCGCGAATCTATCTGAGAAAAAATCGTGGCGCATGTCCCCGATTTTTTCAAATTTAAATTTAAATCGGGCTTCGCCCGATATGTCACGGAGACTTTTGCAACAGACAGACCGCAGATTTCCAAAAGAAATCTGCGGTCTGTTTTCGTAAAAATACTATAAATTTTCCACTCTTGTAAGCCAATCGGCGGCAGACGCGTCACTCGGCATACGCCAATCGCCGCGCGGCGACAGGCAGACGCTTCCGACCTTGACGCCGTCCGGCAGGCAGCTGCGTTTGAACTGTTGCGTAAAGAACCGGCGATAAAACGTTTTTAACCACTTTTTGATCGTGTCCGCGTCGAAATCCTCACAAAATGCGCGGCGCGCCAAAAAATAGATCTTTTCCGGGGTAAAACCGAAGCGAAGCACATAATAAAGGAAAAAGTCATGCAGAGCGTAGGGGCCTACGGTATCCTCGGTTTTTTGCGCGATTTTTCCGCTCGCGTCGGGCGGCAGAAGTTCGGGGCTGATCGGCGTATCCGCCACATCCATTAAAATATCGGCACACCCCGGGAACACTTCTCCCTCGGCAATGCTCTCGATCATCCACCGGATGAGCGTTTTCGGAATGCTGGCATTCACGCCGTACATACTCATGTGGTCGGCATTATAGGTACACCAGCCAAGCGCTAATTCGCTGAGATCGCCCGTGCCGCACACAAGCGCATTATCGCCGTTCGCCACATCCATTAAAACCTGGGTGCGTTCTCTTGCCTGCACATTTTCGTAGGTGATATCGCGCACGTTTTCGTCGTGTCCGATGTCTTTGAAATGTTGCAGGCAAGCGTCTTTAATGTTGATCTCGCGCAGCGTCACGCCAAGCGCTTTCATGAGCGCTACCGAATTGTTGTAGGTGCGCGAAGTCGTTCCGAAACACGGCATCGTTACGCCGATAACGTTTGTCACCGGACGGTGCAGTTTTTTCATAGCCTGCACGCACACCAACAAGGCAAGCGTCGAATCCAAGCCGCCCGATACGCCGACCACCACTTTCTGTGCAGCGACCGACAGGCGTCCGACAAGACCAGCCACCTGCATCTCAAAGATTCCTAAGCAACGTTCGGTTCGCTTGGCTTTGGTCTGCGGCACGAACGGCAGCTTACGAAGCGGATACAGTGCGCCCTCGTCGTCGCGCTTCTCTCGGTGCGTGACCGGTGCATACAGTTTGATGCGGCGAATTGTTTCACGTTCGGTATCTGCCGCCGCACAATCGGAAAAACTGCGAATCTTGCGACGGTCGGCACGAATTTTGCCTAAATCCACGTCGGTGCAGAGAAGATAATCGTCGTCGATCAACGTTTCATTTTCGCAAATCACCGAGCCGTTCTCGCAGACCAACGAATGACCCGAAAAAATGAGATCGGTAGTCGATTCGCCGCTGCCTGCCGACACATAGGCATAGACGCATAAGGCGCTTGCCGACTCGGCGCGCACAATGTCGCGGCGATAGGCACGCTTGCCGATAGTTTCGTTGCTTGCGGAAAGGTTGAAGAGCATTTCCGCGCCGGACAAAGCCAAATGCGTTCCGGGGGAAAGCGGCGTCCACAAGTCTTCGCAGACCTCGACGCCAAACGTCTCGCCGCCGCGCCCGACAAAGACAAGCCGGTTTGAGACCGGGACGGGATAAGAGGTTTTTTGCCCGAGTTCCAGTGAATCCACCGTATCGCGGTTCAGATCACGTGCTGAGGCAAACCACCTTTTTTCATAGAATTCATTGTAGTTGGGCAAAAATGTTTTGGGAACAAGACCGCAAATTCTGCCGCCGGAAAGGACAACCGCACAGTTATACAAGGCCGAGTCGATACGAATCGGCGCGCCGACCAAGACCGTGATATCCAGCTGTTCGGTAAGACGCGCGATTTTTGCAAGCGCATCCAGCGTTTCCTCTAAAAGCGGTTGTGCAAAAAACAAATCGGCACAGGTATAGCCGGTCAATGCAAGTTCCGGAAAAATCACGTACTGTGCGCCCGTTTTATCGGCTTTTTCAATTTTATTCAAAATACTTTCGGTATTTTTTCTCACCGCGCCGACCGCCGTATGCGGCACAGCCATGGCAAGTCTTACAAAATCAAACATGTTCATGCCTCGCTTTTTTCGTTTGTCGTTTCTTCGCTTTCCGGCTCCCCCTCCGGTATCAGCGACTTATCGACTGTTCCGACAAGGCGGTTAATGGAAAAGCCCTTGGCGGAAAAATTGTCCTCGTATTCGGTATGGATATTATCCGCTTCATAGACGCTGTTATGCAAATCGTTTGTAACGTCGGAAAGCGGAATATGCGCCAAGTTGAACTGTTCAAGGGAAAAATCAAATAACGGACGGTTATCGGTTTTAAAGAAGATTTTTCCGCCGTCTTTCAGAACCGTGCGATACTTTTCGAGAAAACGGATGTAGGTAAGCCGGCGCTTAGCATGCTTTTTCTTCGGCCATGGGTCGGAAAAGTTGAGATACAGTCCGTCCAATTCGCTCTCTTCAAAAATATCGGTCAAAGCCTCTGCGTCGCCGCAGACAAACACGACATTGGAAAGTTCTGCCTGTTTGATCTTTTCCATGGCCATGACGATAACATCCGGCACTTTTTCAAAGCCGACATAGAAATTTTCCGGATGACGGCGTGCCAGCTCGGTAATAAAACCGCCTTTGCCGCAGCCGATTTCGGCATACAAAGCCTTTTCGCCGGCAAGCGTGCGCCATTTGCCTTTGAAAGCCGTCGGCTCGGTGATATGGATATCCGCGCAGGCAAGCATACGCTTTGAGCCGTTTTTCTTTTTTCTCATTCGCATAAAAGGTATTTTCCTTTCGGGTTTCCATTTATTTGTTTTTTAGCGTCACAGCGTGCATAAAAAACAAACAGTCGGGTATACTGTAAGCAAAATGAGAATGAAAAACTCATTTTGCCTATTTTAAAAGAGCTGTTAAAGGAGATAAAACCAATGCTTGACAGAATTGCGCTAATCTTAACGATTATCGGTGCGCTCAACTGGGGCAGCATCGGACTGTTTCAGTTTGACTGCGTCGCATGGCTGTTCGGCGGCCAGGGAGGCGTCATCAGCCGCATTATATATGTGTTAGTGGGTCTTGCCGGACTGTGGTGCATTTCGCTTCTTTTCCGCGAACGCAACATCATTACGGACGGCGAAGACAAGATTTAACCAAAGAGAATCCGGAATCTTAATGTTTCCCTTTGCGGAAATCTTGGGGATTTGCCGGGTTCTTTTGGCCGGCGGTACGTTTGGTGCCGCCGCTTTTTTGTGCGTTTGCGCCGGACTTTTTCCCGGTTTCATAGCGATCCCTGCCGTCATACGGTTTTCCGTTTCTGCCGGCATTCTTTTCAGAATTTTTTCCGAGATTCCTGCCGGAATTTTTCCCGTCTCTTTTTCCCATATTTTTTGCGGCATTCGCTTTTCCTGTGTCCTTCTGACGAAAATCCGGCCTGTGTCCCAACAACTGCCAGGCATCTTCCCGTCCCGAAAGCATAATGGCTTTTCGGACAAGTTCTGCATTTTCCGGGCGTGTGGATTGCAGCAGCGCGCGCTGCATACGTTTTTCCTCGTAGTCGCGCGTCACTTTCACCGGAAGCAAGGTAAACGGATCCAAACCGGTATAATACATAGTTGTCGCCGCGGTTCCCGGCGTCGGATAAAAGTCCTGCACCTGTTCGGGACGGATCTTGTGCTTTTTCAGATACAGCGCAAGGTCAATCGCGTCGTCTAACGTACTTCCCGGATGAGAGGACATGAGATACGGCACGATATACTGTTCAAGACCGGCACGCTTGCAGGCGGCAAAATACTTATCACAGAATTTTTCGTAAACCGAAATTTCGGGTTTTCCCATATAGCGAAGCACGTTGTTGGAAATATGCTCCGGGGCGGTTTTCAACTGGCCGCTGACATGCTTTTTGGCAAGAACATCGATAAAAGTTTCATCTTTATCGTAAACGGCATAGTCGAAGCGCACACCGCTCCGCACGAACACTTTCTTGATTTTCGGCACAGCCGCCACTTTTTCCAAAAGCTCCACGTATTCGCTTTGGTCGCAGATGAGATTCTTGCAGGGCTTTGGCGCCAGACAACGGCGCTCCTTACAGATTCCCTTTTTGCCGTCGCGAACGGCTTGGCACGGTCCATAGCGGAAATTGGCGGTCGGTCCGCCCACATCGTGAATATAGCCTTTGAAACCGGGCAGTGTCGTTAAAAGCTTTGCTTCTTCCACCACCGATTCGATACTGCGCGAAACAACATTTCGTCCTTGATGGAAGGCAATCGAGCAAAAAGCACAGCCGCCGAAACAACCGCGGTTATGCGTGATGGAAAAACCGACCTCAGAAAGCGCGGCAATGCCGCCGTACTTATCGTAGCTCGGATGCCAGGTGCGCGTATACGGCAAGGCATAGACCTTGTCCATATCCTCCCGGGTCAATAGCGGCGGCGGTGGATTCTGCACGACTTTTTTTCCGTCGTAATACTCCACGATTGCCTTTCCGTCCACCGGGCTTTGGTTATTGTATTGAATTTTGAACGCACGCGCGTACTTTTCCTTGTCGGTTTTCAGTTCGTCGTATTTATAGGTATCGACATAGTCAAATTCCGGCTTATAATCCGGTTCGGCGGCAAAAACCGTTCCGCGTATTCCTCGTATCTTTTTTACCGGCACGCCTTTATCCAACATTTTGGCAACAGCCGGCGTGTTGTATTCTCCCATACCGTAAAGCAGGATATCTGCACCGGAATCGATCAAGATACTGCGGCGCACCTTATCGTCCCAATAATCGTAATGGGCAAACCGGCGAAGCGACGCTTCCACGCCGCCGATTAAGATCGGAACATCGCCATAAGCCTCGCGGATCCGGTTGCAATAGACAATGACGGCGCGATCGGGACGCAAGCCAATTTTCATTTCGGGCGAATAATAATCTTCACTGCGGCGCTTTTTGGAGGCCGTATAATGCGCCACCATGGAATCCATGTTTCCCGAACAGACCATAAAACCAAGTCTTGGTCTGCCGAACACGCAAACGCCCTTTCCGCTGCCGTCCTTGTAGCGGTTTTTATAGTCGGGTTGGGCGATAATACCGACCGTATAGCCGGCGTCCTCCAAAACCCGTCCGATAATGGCCGTAACAAAGCTGGGGTGATCGACATACGCGTCGCCGGTCACAAAAACAAAATCGACAACCGTTCCTTCGGGCAATTCTTCGGGCGACATGGGTAACGGCTTTGTGCCAAGTTTCGGTAAATACTTCAAAGTTTCTCCTGATGGCTTAATAGCCGGCAGCGCGCACATCTTTCATCATATCGTCGATCTGCGCTTCAAAACTGGAATCTTCTTTCATGCGGTCCTTGACCTTGTTGACCGACGCGACCACCGTGGAATGATCGCGGTTAAAGACCTTTCCGATGTTGGCAAAGGACATATCGGTTAACTCGCGGAGTAAGTAAATGGCCACTTGTCTTGCCGAAGCAATGGCGTCGGTTTTCCGTTTTCCGATGATGTCCTCGGTCGGAATGCCGTATTTCTGGGACACAAACGTCAGGATCTTTTCCGGAGTGACAGCCGAAGCCTTGGCAGTTAAAATATCGGCAACGGCGGTTTTGGCGTGCTCCATGCAGATATCCGTGCCTTGGATAAAGGCAAGCGCACGCATTTTTTTGAGCGCTCCCTCGATCTGACGGATATTGTCCTTGATGTTTTCGCCTAAGTACATTAAAACGTCGTTCGGCACATTCATGCCAAGCGCCTCCGCCTTGCGTTTGAAGATCGCCACGCGAAGCTCCAAGTCCGGCGGTTGGATATCGACGATGATTCCGTGTTCAAAGCGCGAAAGCAGACGGCTGGCAAGGGTTTTGATATCCTTGGGCAAACGGTCGGAGGTAACGATGATCTGCTTGCCTGCCTCAAAGAGCGCCTCATAGGTATGGAAAAATTCTTCCTGTATGGTTTCCTTACCGGCAATAAACTGGATATCGTCGATGAGAAGCACATCGGCACTGCGGTATTTTTCACGGAACAGAATCGGCGTTTTATTGGACAGCGATTCAATCAGCTCATTGGTGAAATCTTCGCCTTTGGCGTAAATAATCTTGAATTCCGGATGATTCTGATTCAACAAGTGCGTAATGGCATACAGCAAATGCGTTTTTCCGAGTCCCGGCGAACCGTACAGATATAAGGGATTTGCCACAACGGCCGGTTGATTGGCAACCGACCACGCCATTTTATAGGCAAGGTCGTTGGAACGTCCAACGACGAAGTTTTCAAAAGTGTATTCCGGCGAATATTCCGGCAAAAGCGATGAGGAGACCATGATTCCCGATGAATCCTTTCCGAAGTGCGCCGCCGTCTGACGCATTCCGACAGCATCCTCGGCATCGAGTTTTTCGGTGACTTCCTCCAACTGCTCGGAGCGCAAGCGGTTCTGCAAGGCATTCAACTGGCTCTCGAACGACCCATGCTCGGTAGACACAAGAACGATTTCCACATCAAATCCCAAAACGTGTTTCAGTTCTTCTTTCAGAATATCGGCATACTTGGATTCAATAATTTGCTTTTTCAAATCGTTATCCGTGCGGAAATAGGCGGTAGACGGCGTCAGCTTTTCCATGGACATGCTGTCAAACCAAAGATTCACGGTCATCTCTGACAAATTATGATTTTCCTTTAATCCGGTAAGCACAAGATTCCATATATCTTTTTCGTTCATTTGCCTGTTTCCTTTCGGTTTTTGTATTTTTTCCGGCATAAATGCCACGCCTGACTATTCCAAACGAGCCGCACTGGCCGCTACGACGGCCCGATATAATATCCGTACATTATATTGTAGCAGATTTTTGCTCACAAGTCAAGCAAAAGCAGAAAAAAGAAATCCCTTTTCATTGGTATGAAAAGGGATTTCCTGTTTCGGTATATTTATTTAGTTTTGTGCGTCATCGGACGGCGTTTCCGGCTCTGTTACGGTATCAGCGTTTGCGCCGTCGGTGTTTTCGCCGTCTCCGGTATTTTCATTTGCTGCATTTTCTGCCGCAATTTCCGCGTCGAGCGCCGCTTCTTCTTGGGCTTCTTTTGCGGCGGCTTCATCGGCTTTTGCCTGTTCTTCGGCCGCTTTTTCTTCGGCGATTTCCTCAGCCGACTTATAAACGTTGTTGTAATTAGCCGCTTCATCGGAAATCACAAAATACGAAGTGTTCTTTTCGGCAGAAGTCTTTTGCTGCGATGCAAGTTTACCAAACACACCCAACAGAGTCGAACCGCTGGAATCCCATTGAGCACCGAGAGCATTCAACTCACGGCCGGCAATATTAAAGACCTCGTCAACTGTCATTTCGCCTTTCTGAACACGGTCAAGCGCTTCGGTGGAGAACGTCTTGACGCATTCGTAGATCGACTGCGAAGCGACGTCGTCAAATTTCAGATTAAAGCCGAAATAAGCGCTGGGGGCGGTGGAAAGGTTGGTCGCCTTAGCCTGCTCGACATAATCGGCGTTGTCTTCCGTTGCATATTTGATATAGGTGTTTCCGGTGATAAAGTTATCCATGCGGTAAACGTTTTCCGCATCGGTATCGATATAGCTTACAATGCCGTTTTCTTCGCGGTAATGTTTGCCGCTAATGCCGTATTGAAGCATATTGGCAAGCTCGGAATCGGTATTGAACAGTTCAATCAGTTCCGCCGCCTTGCTCTTATGAATCGAGTAAGCGCTGACACACATAGCCGACTTGAACGCATCCTTGGCGGTAACGCGCGGAATGTCATACAGGTAAGCCTGATAGGTTGTGCCGTTCTCATCGGTCCATTCGCGGTCGATGAGGTGATCGGCGGTTACGTATTCAATCGCATATTTTGCGTTTTTCACGCCGTTTGCCGCGGCAACGTAGCCATTCTGACGATAGGAAGCAGTCTTTTTGAGGTAGTCCGCATAGGCGGAGTTATTCAAATAGACAGGATAGCTGGACGTAGAAATCTGCGTAAGCTGTGAAAGCGAGAACAGAATGCCGTCGTAGATTTCCGCGCCGGACATTTCAGGCAGATCGGAGATCGGATAATACCCCGGTTCGTTGTTTTTGATAAGCGAAAGGTACGGTCCCATATCCTCGATCTTGCGCAGATCGTGAACCGTATAGTTATACTTGTCAAGAAGATTCTTGTTGAATACCAGAAATTCATACTTGCCGTTCATCTTGAAGTTAACCGGAACGCCATAGGTTTTGCCGTCGATAGAAGTCGTGGACAAAATCGTGGGATGTATGTATTTGGTGAGCACTTTGCGGTCGTATTTGATATCAATATCAGCCAAACGTCCGTCATCGGCAAGCTGTAAGAACTTATCGTAGTCGTCTACGACAAATACGTCGATCTGCGGTTCGGGAAGCTCGATATCGTCAATGTCGAACACATAGTCGATTGCTTCATTGAAGGACATTTCCGAAATGTCCTTGACTGAATTATTTCTATTCAATTCCGCAAGAGCCTTATCCGCTTCGGAAAGAGCGCTGTCCGCTCCAGTTGCCGCATTGTCATCGGTTGCGGCAGCGTCAGTTGCGGCCTGCTCCCCGGCGGCTGCCGAAAGGTCAACACCGGCCTCTTCAAGCTGTGCAATCTCGTCGGATACATAGTTGATTGTCGCATCTTCGGCGGCGTCAACAGCATCCCAGTATTCATCGGCTTTTAAGTAATTGATCTTTACGAGGATTTTATATTTCGGGACGGTGATTTCGTTAATTGCCATCTGCACTTCGCGCGCGGCCGACGGACTCGTTTCATCCTCAGTCAGAATGAACATATTGAGCGCGACAATGCCGCTTTTTTCACTCTCGTCGTTATTGCCCTTTTTGGAACAGCCGGTTGCCGCAAAAGCGGTAAAGACCATAACGGCGGCGAGCAGAAAGGCTAATACTCTCTTTGATTTCATGTGCTTACGGTTCCTCTCTGAATTAAGTTATATGCAAAAAAATAAACTTCTCACATATAGGTATACTGTCGATATCTTATATTTTACACCAAGGAAGTACAGATGTCAAGAACCAACTATTTTTTTGTGGAATCTTTCCAAATACGTCCCATAAAAACTATACATATTGCCTAAATAAAAATCACAGAGTGAAGTGCCGGGGAATTCCGCGGCAGTAGACCGTTTCGCATTCTCCCTTAATAAGCGGTAACAGATACCGGATACAAGCGCGTGTAACGCCTTTGCCGTCAGCCGCAATGAATTCGGCCGGAACGGCTTTGACGCGGTTGGCCGAAGCGTTTACGTCCACATCGGTCACGGCAATCTCATAGGGCGCGGCATAATCCAAATTTTTGCGTTCAAACGCCATCATGCGGCCGGTCTTTCCGGAAACCGCCGTATCAGCCGCCGCGCGTCCGATCGCAAAGGACTCGTCGATATCGGTCTTGGAGGCCAGATGCGACGCGCATCTCTGCAATACGCTTAGTTCTACCGAACGGCATTTGCAGCCGATCTCGTCGCGTATCAGATTTTCCAGATATTTGCCCGTTCCGGAAAGATAGGCATGCCCGAAATTGTCCACCACGCCGCTCATAGCCGCGCGCGCCACATATTCGCCATCCTTGTTCCGGATTCCTTCGGAAACCGCCACAAGAACAAAATTCTTACCGGGAACATTCAACTGATTCATGACATCGCTCAAAAAGCGTTCCACATCAAACGGAACTTCCGGCAGATAGATAAGATCCGCGCCGATGCCGGCAATTTCCTTGGTGAGAGCGGCCGACGCCGTCAACCATCCTGCGTCGCGTCCCATGAGTTCCACCACCGTGACAGCTTTCTGACGGTATACCGCGCAGTCGCGTGCGATTTCCGCAAGGCTGGACGCAATGAACTTAGCGGCCGAGCCGAAACCCGGCGTATGGTCGGTAAGGCATAAGTCGTTATCAATCGTTTTGGGTACGCCGATAAAGCGCGTGCCGATTGGGTTTAATGAGGGGTGTTTATCGCGGTAGTTCTCCAATTTCGCCACCGCATCCATGCTGTCGTTGCCGCCGATATAGAAAAAGTAGCCGATTTCGTATTTTTCAAGAACCGAAAAAATGCGCTCAAACTGTTCTTCCTCTTTGAGCTTGACACGGCACGAACCAAGCAAGGCCGCCGGCGTCAGCGACAGAAGCCGCAGACACTCCTCGGTATTTTCTGCAAACCGGTCATTTAATTCGACAAGTTCCTCTTTCATAAAGCCTTCAATACCGTGACGCATTCCGTAAATCCGGTCAATGTGATCTCCTTTTGCAAGACACCCTGCAATCACACCGGCCAACGTCGCGTTGATCGCGGCAGTCGGGCCTCCCGACTGTCCGATAACGGCATTCCGTTTTTTTGTCATGTTTCTCTCTCCGAAATATTTATTATATCCTATCCGTCACACAGACAGATCTAATACCGAACTTCATAGCCTTTGCGCCGTATCCATTTTTTGTAAACAAAGCTAACCGCCAAATACACAAGAAACGTTGCCAATACATTGACACAAAGCTCCGGGACTAAAATTTTCTTTACCACATAACCGAAATCCGCGCCTTTTGCCTCCGAAAGAAGAAAAAGTCCCCCTGTGACACTGCGCGCTAACCAAAACGGCAGTGACGCAACCGTCGCCGTAAGTACATTGACCGAGGTAAACGCATTCACCGTCACCGACGAAAAATAGGCGCCCAAGAAAAAGAGGATCGGCGACAGATGTGTCGGCGGCGTCAGGAAAAAGTCGGACAACGCTCCGAAAATAAGCGCGAGCAGCGAGATATAATGCCGGTCATCGTCCAGAATTCCGCTTACTAAGCAAAGTGCAAGCAAAACATCCGGCACAGTGCGTATATTCTCCTTGTCCGTGTAGCCGGTATAGGGAAAAATCGACGCAGACGCCAAAAAAACAAGCAAAAACAGCACGCTGAAAAAGACGCGTTCCCTGACTCGGGAAGAGGCAAAACTCTCTCTTATTCTTTTCATTCCGGCCTGTCCCCTTTCACATGTCTTTTCAAGCAGATTTTATTTCGATTGGTTCAATTCTATCCGATTGACCGGTATCCGTCAATACGTGTATTCCGGCACGATCGCCACATTCAAAAGCGCCATTTTTTCTTCGTTTACGCTTACTTTGTCGGTATATTCGGCAAGCCGTTTATCAAAATCCGCCGAAATCAGCTTGCTTTTGATGTTGTTATAGACCGTTTTATCGCTGTTATACAGATTTTCGTCCATGGGCAGCTTATAGAGAATATGAAGTCCGGGCGTGCCGCTGCCGCCGGTTTCGGTGAGACGGTATTCGCCGACGTTCATTTCTATGGCCGCCGAGGTGAATTCTGTCGGAAAAGTCGTGTCGTTTGTGACAAAAAAGCCGTTGGGGTAGTATTCGCTCTCATAGCTGTCCTCACTGTATTCGGCTTTCAGCGTATAGAAATCCTCACCGGCCAGAATGCGGTTATAAACTTCTTCTGCAAGCGCACGTTTCGCGGCGATTTCTTCTTCGGAAAGCGACACAAGCGTGCCATCCTCTTTGACTTTAGAGGCAAGATTGAAATAGATGTGTGTGACAATATGGTAGTTTTCCTTGAAATCCGCCTTGATGGCAGACTCATCGATGGCATAAATGCCGTTTTCCCCATAAAAATAGTTGTAGAGATTGGCTTGCTTGACGGTGAGCTCCAAATACCGGCGCATGGTCTTTGTGTCGGCGCTGTACTTGGAAAGTTCATCCTCCAAGGCTTTTTGTGAACCGGCTTTTTCGGCAAGAGCCGTCATCTGTTTGTCGATTACCTGCTTTTGTTCATCGGTAAGCACAAGCTTACAGACTTTATCGTGCAGATATTCGCAAATCAGCGAGCTTCTCGCCGCCTTGACGGTCACTTCATACAGAAGATCGGAAAGCGTCGTCCCCTTTTCTTCATTGACCACCATATCCCAGTTGCCGCCGTTTGCCGCGGCAACATCCGCATACATATTTTTTTGAATTGAGGCAAGCAAATACATAAAACTAACCGACACGCTGCCGCCGTTTTCCATGGAAATAGCCGCGTTTTTCGCGTCACCGGCACAACCGGCAAACGTCATAAGGCACAAAGCAAGCGTAAGTACCCCTGAAAGGATTCTCTTGAATGAGGACATAAGTTCGCTTCCTTTCCCATTTGTTATCAAATTATTATACCACGCTATCCGGCTTGTTTGGTGAATAAATCTTGAATATTTCCTCTAACACGGTGCCAATCCCCTCGACCGACTCCGCCTTGATGTTATAGCACGGATTTTTGCCGAGAGATGTCAGCACTTTTCCGGGGAATTTCATGGCAAGCGCCACCGACTGCTCTTTCGTGGGCGGCGTGCCCGGATAAACGGCAAGCTTGCCGTTTTTATACTCAATCCGGAGAATGCCGAGTGCGGAGGCGCGTGCGCGTATCGACGCAATCATAAGAAGATTTTTGGTTTCTTTCGGGATCTCGCCATACCGGTCGCTCAATTCATCCGCCACATCGTCCGCATCCGCCTTGGTTTTGATTTCGGAAATCCGCTTATACATTTCGATCCGGCCGGACGGGCGCTTGATATAGCGTTCGGGGATAAAAGCGCTGATACCGAGATCGACCGTGCATTCCGGCGTTTCTTTCACCGCTTCGCCTTTTTCCTCCAACACGGCCTGTTCCAGAAGCCGCACAAACATATCGTAGCCGACCGCCTCCATGTGTCCCGACTGCTCCGCGCCCAAGAGATTGCCTGCGCCGCGGATTTCAAGGTCTCGCATAGCAATTTTAAAGCCGGAACCGAATTCCGTAAACTCCTTGATAGCCATAAGCCGCTTTTGCGCGATTTCGTTCAGCATGCTTTCCGGTTTATAGGTTAAATAGGCGAAAGCACGGCGATTGGAGCGTCCGACGCGGCCGCGGATCTGATGAAGCTGGGCAAGTCCCATGTGGTCGGCGTCCTCGATGATGAGCGTGTTGGCATTGGGCACATCCACGCCGGTTTCGATGATAGTCGTACACACAAGAACATCGATTTTCCCCTCGGTCATGTCGTACCAGATTGAAGAAATCTCCTCTTTATCCATCTGGCCGTGCGCCACCGCGACATTGGCCTCCGGAACGGCTTCTTTGATACGGGAAGCCACCGTCATGATGTCCTCCACTTTATTATGCAGATAAAACACCTGACCGCCGCGTCTCAATTCTTTTTTGACTGCCTCCATAAGAATGGTACGGTCATATTCCAAGACATATGTCTGCACCGGATACCGGTCAACCGGAGCTTCTTCGAGCACCGACATATCGCGGATTCCCACAAGCGCCATATTGAAAGTGCGCGGAATGGGGGTGGCGGTAAGCGTCAGCACATCAACCTGTTTGGACATTTCTTTAAGCCGTTCTTTGTGCGCTACGCCGAAGCGCTGCTCTTCATCGACAATAAGAAGTCCGAGATTCTTGAATTTGACGTTTTTTCCAAGCAGTTTGTGCGTCCCGACCACGATATCCGCCTCGCCGTTTTCCAACTTCTGCAAAACAAGTTTGGCGTTTTTGGGAGTGACGTACCGCGACAGCATTTCGATACGGAGCGGAAAACCATGCATACGCGAACAGAACGTGCGGAAATGCTGAAACGCTAAAATAGTCGTCGGCACAAGCACCGCCACCTGCTTGCCGTCCATGACGGCCTTGAATGCAGCGCGTAAAGCCACTTCCGTTTTGCCGAATCCCACATCACCGCACAGGAGTCTGTCCATCGGACACGGCTTTTCCATGTCCCGTTTGATCTCGCGCACAGCCTGCAATTGGCCGTCGGTCTCTTCATACTCAAAGCCGGCTTCAAATTCGCGCTGCCATTCGCTGTCCGGCGAAAAGGCATAGCCGGGACGGCGTGTACGTTCGGCATACAGCGCGATCAGTTCTTTTGCCATATCCTTGGCCGCTTTTTTGGCACGTGTTTTCTTTTTGATCCATTCACTGCCGCCCATTTTGGAAAGCGTTACATTTTCGCCTTTTCCGGAATACTTGGACACCTTGTCAAGGCCGTCGCACGGCACATATAACTGATCTTTTCCGGCGTATTTGATGGTGATATAATCGCGCGTCACCCCGGCCACGGTCAAGGTCTTGATGCCAAGATACTGACCAACGCCATGCAGTTCGTGCACCACATAATCGCCCTCGGTGAGCTCCAGATAAGAAAGGATCTTCTTTTTGGCGGACTTTTTCGCCTTTTCGTTGCTTCTTACGGCACGCGCAGTGGATTCTTGGGCTGCATTGCTTTCACATAAAAACGCAAACTTGGTTGCGGTCAATTCAAAGCCGACATATTCGTCGCCCGGATCGTCTTTCGGCATGATATACACGTGATTCTTGGCAAGATCTGCAAGCGGTGCACCTCCCGAAACGACTGCCCCGATTCCGCGTTCGCCTAACATATCATACAGCTCGGACGCATGCGCTTTTCCGCGCACGCACAACACCGTCCGGCATCCGCTTTTCAAATAACCGGTCAGATCATCGCACAGAATATCCGCGCTGGATTCGATACTCACCGTCTGCCGCGAAGCAAATTCAAACAGTCCCGAAATTTCAAAATCCGGTGTGCCGGTAAACGGGTCGGTCACAGCCGACGGGCGTTTGGTAAGAAAATATTTTAAATCCTCATAGCCCTTGCACCAGACGCCGCCAGCTATCGACATCTCACCCGAAGCCGCAAGGTCCGTCAGCGTTTCATGAAGCTGCCACAAGAACGAATTCAGGCGTTCCTTGACGCGCGGATAGTCGCACACAACGCAAATGCCGTCTGCATAATCAAATAGCGTCGTAAAGGAATCGTACAGATACGGCAAATATTTGTCGGCGGCGGGAAAATCGGCATTCATAAATTCCGTGCGTTCTTTGGAGAGCTTTTCGGCAAGCGTCTGGTTTTTCTTGCGCAGAGCCGACGCAATCAGTGTATCGATCTTTCCTTCAATCAATTCACGTTTTTGAGGCGGTATGACGGTTTCCCGTACCGGCGTTACCGTGAATTCCGTCACATTTTCGGTGCGTCTTTGCGTCATGGTGTCAAAGAAACCGGCCGCGTCCAATTCATCGCCGAAGAATTCCAATCGGAGCGGATATTCGTTATCCGGCACAAACACATCCAAAATATCGCCGCGAAGCGAATACTGCCCAGCCCCTTCAACCGTATCGACACGCACATAGCCATAGCCGTCAAGCGTTTTAATAAGTTCGGCAACCGACACCGTATCGCCAAGTTTCAACGTATCGCCCTTGGCAAGATATTCTTTCGGCGGAAGTAAAGAAAGCGTCGCCTCCGGCACAGCCAACACCGCGCCGCACTCGCCGGCAAGCAACAGCCGGAGCGTCTTTAAGCGCTCATATTCCCAATCCTTGGACAGAGCGCCGACATTGTGAAAGTTAAAATCGCGCGCCGGAAATACGCAGACATTTGCCACAAAAGCGGAAAGCTTGGTGCGCATGGAATAAGCGGTTTTTTCGTCAGGAACCAGAATGAGCGGCGTTTTTTTTGCGTTCTCCCCTTGCAGAAACGCTTCTTCTGCGGCAAGAGAGGCACAGAGCACATTGCGCGCGCCGTCGGAAAGCCCGGTAATGAGCGCCGGTCCTTGTGAAAACCGACTGCCGCCGGAAATAAATTTATAAAGGGTGTTATAGAGCTGTTTATATTCGTTTTCCGAGCGAATCACATCTCTTAACATGTCCGAAATACGGATTGCCATTTGTCCTGCCTCCCGCGATAACAATAATTAAAAGAAAAATTCCGTTTTTTGGTTGACGAACCGCAAGAAAAACGGGTATACTATATTTTAAGAAAGGAAGTGTCCGAATATTTATGAAAAAAATCGCATTTTTTGATACAAAACCGTATGATAAAACGTATTTTGACCAATACGGAAAAAACTATGAGATCACCTATTTTGAAGAAAAGCTCAACCATCACACCGCCAAGATCACCGAGGGATTTGACGGCGTTTGCGCCTTTGTCAATTCCAACATAAACAAAATGGCAATCGACCGCATGGTTGAGCGCGGTGTAAAGATTCTTGCCATGCGCTGTGCCGGTTTCAGCAATGTGGATATCACAGCCGCCAAAGATAAACTAGCGGTCGTCCGCGTACCGGCCTATTCGCCGCACGCCGTAGCCGAACACGCGCTTGCACTTCTTTTGGCGCTCAACCGCCGCATTTACCGCGCCTATATCCGCACGCGCGACTTCAATTTCAACATCAATGGGCTGACCGGTATCGACCTGTATGGCAAGACCGCCGGCATTATCGGAACGGGAAAGATCGGCCGCACCTTTATCGACCTGTGCAAAGGGCTTGGCATGAAAGTTATCGCCTACGACCCGTATCCGGCCGGGGGAAGCGGCATTGAATACGTGCCGCTTGAAAAGCTGCTGCGCGAAAGCGATGTCATTTCCCTGCACTGCCCCCTTACGGAATCCAGCTACCACATCATTGACCGGGCGGCGCTTGATCTTATGAAACCGGGCGCCTTTCTGCTCAACACCTCACGCGGTGCGCTGGTAGACAGCGAGGCGCTTTTGGAAGTGCTCACCGCCGGAAAACTGCGCGGCGCGGCGCTCGACGTATACGAAGAAGAAGCCAATCTTTTCTATGAGGACATGTCCGACAAAATCATACGGGACGATACCCTGGCGCTTCTTGTCAGCCGTCCGAATGTTCTTATCACGTCACATCAGGCTTTTTTAACCGAAGAAGCGCTTGACAACATTGCGAGCGTCACAATTCAGAATTTTGATGAGTTTTTCGCCGGAAAGCCGCTGACCAATGAAATAAAAATAAAATAGTTTCTCTATAACGCTTTATGGGGCTGCCCAAGCGGCAGTCCCTCCGAAAAATATATCCATTCGATAACTCGATTAAAAAAGGGGCTTTTGCAAAGCAAAGCCCCTTTTTTCGTGTCTGTCACGCAAGCTGAAAAGCTCTATGAACAACCGGACAAAGCCGGTAAAAATCAAACCGCTCTGGTTACTTTGTTGGAACGGAGGCAGCGAGAGCATACGTTGACCGTCTTGTGCGTACCGTTGTCAACAATCTTGACACGTCTGATGTTGGGCTTCCATGCCCGATTGGTCTTTCTGTGAGAGTGCGATACGTTGCAGCCGAAAGTAACGCCCTTTCCGCAGATTTCACATTTTGCCATTGTTTACACCTCCTAAGTGGTTGATTGAACTTGATTATCACTTTAAATCAAAATTCCTGTCATCATACAGGACAGCAAGGATTATTATAACACCGCATAGCGCAAATTGCAAGTGTTTTTTTGAATTTTTCCCGATTTTTTTCGGCGTTTCAAAAAAGTTTACATTTTACGGTGTTTGCCCTGCGTTTTTTCTTTGTCACACGCGGACCTCGCCGACAAGTCCGTTTTCCGGCTCGACAAACTTCTTGTCCTTTATCACAAAATGACGGTTGCACACGGCAAGAGCCGCTTTTTTGTGGGTTACAATAATACAGGTGCGGTTATCCAGCGCTTTGAGATTGGTTAACAATTTCGCCTCGGTGGCTTCATCTAACGCGCTGGTCGCTTCATCCAAAAGCAAGATTGGAGCCTCCGAAAGCAAGGCTCTTGCAAACGAGAGTCTCTGGATCTGTCCCTCAGAAAGCCCGACGCCGTTTTCACCGATAACAGTGTCCAGTTTTTCCGGCAGCGCGTCCACAAATTCCGCGGCACAAGCGCATTCCAACGCTTTCCGTATCTGCTCATCCGACACGTTTTCATGCGCCATGAACAACAGATTATCTCTTAACGAGCCGGAAAACAGCATATTTCCCTGCGGTACATACGCAAACAGTGTACGTGTACTGCCCGTTAAAGGCAACCGCCCCTCCGATGTGCAAAGCACAGCCTCCCCTGCCTCGAATGGGTAGATATCGAGAAGCACTTTGAACAAGGTGCTTTTTCCGATTCCCGACATGCCGGTAATCGATACAAAATCGCCCTTCTGAATCACGCAAGAGCAATTCTCCAAAACCGTTTTGTCTTCGTCGTACCGGAACGTGATGTCCTGCACATCGATATTCTGCATCTTACGGTAGGTTTCTGCCGCATTCACCGGCGTACCGACCGTGTCCTCTGGCAGGTTTTCGATCTCCATAAGCCGTTCAGCCGACGAAAGCGCCGAGTAGTAGCGCGGCATAATGCCGGTCATGTTGGCAAACGGCTGTTGAACCTGACCGACCAATTGGTTAAGCGCCGTCAGCGTTCCGAAATCCATTGTTCCGGAAAGTAAGCAATACGCGCCGTAACCGATGGCAAACAAATGTCCCATGCGCACGACCACCCGCGTTCCGACCATGGAAAACGTGCCGATAAGCGAACGCTTCATGCGGAGTTTATAGTGCTCGTTCATCAAAGCCGACGCCTTCTCTTCGGCCTTTTGCTCTCCGGCAAAGGATTTGACGACCATCAGGTTTTCAAAAATTTCCTGCCAGAACGAACGCGTTCTTCCGTCCGCCTGCTGCATAGCCTTGTGGTATTCCTGCACCATGCCTTTAAACAGTCGTGCGAACAAAAAAATTAAAATACCGCCGACACTGAACACCAACGCGAAACGCCAGTTTAAGCGTACTAACACGATCATGGCGCAGATAAGGCGCACACTCATCATGACGACATTCGGAATAATGGTCGCCGCCGCATCCGAAATGACCCCCACGTCTCCCGACAGGCGGTTGACAAGGTCGCCGGTGTGATGTTCGCGAAGCTCGGCATAGCGTCTTGAAAGCATTTTGTCAAACACGCGCGAACGGAACAGGATTTCCAGCCGTCCTTTGCAGCGTTCGGTAGTATAGTTCATGATACCGTGGACAGCGAGAAGCGACAAAGCAACCACTAAATAAATAATAAGGAAAAGAAACATGTGATCCCGGTCGCCGCGCGTCGCGCCATTGATAATCTCACGGGAGAACAACGCCGTGACCGTTCCGAACACTGCCCAAAGTCCTTCGCCAAAGATAATAAACAGCACAGTGGGAATTTCCGGGCGTGCGACGGACAGAATCCATTTTAACGTTTTCCGTTCGGTCCGTTTGTCGCGCTTTTTATGAATATCGGACGGCGATACATTGCTTTCCGATGCGCCGAAATCTTTCATACACCCGTTTCTCCGTCTGCACGATCTTCTGTATCTGCCGCATTTTCTGCCGTTTCATCGGCAATCACGACCTCCGACACGGCTTTGCCCTCTTTTTTGTTTTTGCCGAACAGGCCTTTTATCTTTTCGAGAATGTCCGGCGCTTTATCAAGAGCGCTGTCCAATCCGTTGACCGCACCCAGAATGGCACTGCTTACATAGCCGGAGTTTTCGCCAATGTTGAGAAGCTTGGTCTCCCCGTCCGCCGTCACGACTAAAAACGCCACCGGCGTCACCGTAATCCCCGTTCCTCCTCCGCCACCGAAATTGTCGGTTATGATCTTTTCGGTATCCGCTTTTTTCCGGTCTTTCTTGTTGCCGTATTCACCGCCGCCGAGAGCCGCGGCAATCGAAACGCGCGATACCGGTATAATGGTCACGCCCTCAATCAACGTCATCGGCTCACCGATGACCGTTTTGGTATCGGCAATGCTTTTGACTTTATCAATGGTTTCCTTGATGACTTCACTCATCGGTTGTCTTTCTTCCATGATACTTGTCCTTTCTATTATAAGAATCTTTATATGTGTTTTTTGACAGCCAAATACGTTTGTAAAGCGCTCCATGCGACACGCGCAAGTACAAGAAAGCTGAAATTCAGCTCAATATCCGCGTCCGCACGCGGCACCTGCGCGGAAAAGTCCGAATAAACGCCGATTCTGGCTTTTTTCGTATCCAACCTTTTGAATTGGGAGCTGACGTGTAACAGAGACGCCGCCGCGGTATTCATATGTCCGAATAAAGCCGCCGTATCAGCCGCCTCCGGCGCCGCCGCGACAAGCACTAACCGCCGCACGCGGATAACTCCGTCTCCCGAAAGCCGGTCATACGCCTCGGACAAGAAGTCGGTGATCTGCCCGATCAGCGCTAACACATCCGGTTTCGCTTTTTCTTTCGGCTTTTTGTCAACCGCTTTTTTATGGGCGGATCGATTGGTTTTCTTTTTCTTTTGGGCTTGGCTTTCTTCCGGCATTTCACCGAACAGACCAAAATTCTCCGTGTACTTGATAAGCGCCGGCGGCTTTTGTTTCCGGTGCGCCTCACGCCATGCGGCAAAACGCGTCACAGGAAACTGAAAAATGCCAAGCCGCGCGATCCATTCAAGCGAGCCGTCCTCTTTTAACCGGACGCGGACGCCGAGTCGCGAAAGGCACAAAAGCAAGACAAGGACAAGCACGGCAAGCAGGACAAAAAGCAAAGCTTTCAGGATAAAAACCAAGATGCCCGCTATTATGTGAAGCATTTTGCCGCACTCCTCCCCCATATTTTACTTTTATAGTATATTGTATCACATCCGGCTCCACCTTGCAAGACCTTTTGTCGGTTTTTTACGGAATTTGGGTATTTTGAAGTAATCTATTGTAAAGCACACTCAAAAATGGATAATAAATGTACAAAAACGCAAAACCTGTTCTTTTACTGTTGACTATTCGTCATTTTTGTGATATACTTATCATGATATACGGGACACTTATGCCTTTTGTGTACCCTTTCCATTCAACAGGAGATGAATCCATGGCCAATCTCAACGATTTCACGGCAAAAAACTACGCAAGACAGGTCTTAGGACTTACCTGTACGGTAAACGTCAAAAAATCCTACCGCGCCTTTTTGGAGGGCCGCTTCGCCGGTTTTCTCAATTTCGGCTATACAACACTCGGCAAACACGGCGTCAAGGAAGTGATCTTAATCGGAGAAAACTTCCCGGTCAACAAATTCAACGCCCAGATCATTGCCCTTGCGCACGATAAAGCCGGAGAAAAAGACGATATTCTCATCGCTGCCCGCGAAAACAGCATTTTCTACGAACCCAACATCGCAAAACTTACCGAAAAATTCATTCCCAAAGATTCAGCGGAATTTATCTGCTACTACGAAAAGAGCTGCGGCGCGGTTCTTTACACCGAGGACGAGGGTGTCCGCAAATACATTCTCATCACCAACATTTCCGGTCATATCGGCTTTCCGAAAGGACACATCGAATACGGCGAAACCGAAAAACAGACGGCGCTTCGCGAAATTTACGAGGAAACCGGCGTTCATACTGCCATTATTGACGGATTCCGCGAATTTTACAACTATCGGATCAACAATTTCATCCGAAAAAAGGCCATTTATTTTCTCGCCTCCTTTCATCCGAAAGACGTGCGCATGAGCATCATGGAGATTTCGGAATACCGCTTGCTCCCTTACGAGGAAGCCTTGGAGGCCTTAAACTTCCGGCATGACAAGAGAATTCTCGAAAAAGCCGAGGAATTTATCAACTGCCGCTTATCCGGCGCAAAATAGAGCACTTTCCGTTTTGTACTTTCAAAATCAAAGAAGGAGCCGTCACACCCATGAATTCCAAAATGAGATCCGTTTATATCATCATTCTTGACTATTTCACGTTACTCATCAGTCTGTTTGCCAGCCGCCTGGTTCTTCCGGCAGACGTAGCAGGTGTTTCCGCGCACGACACAGCGCGCGTGCTTGTCGCTATGGCGACTTTGCTTGTCGTATATCCGATCGTTTTCAAGTTGTTCGGCGTTTACCGCGTCATTCACCGCTACGCCCAATATGACGAATATCTGCGCTTTTTTGCGGCATTTTTATCGGCCGGCGTCGTTTTCTCCGCGATAAACCTTTTAGAGGGCGCACTTTTTGACTGCCTTGCGTATCACGTTGATTTTCTGATTTTCAATCTGCTTCTTTCAGCAATCGGGCTTTTGCTTTCACGCTTAATCTACCGCGTTTTTGTCAACCGTGTGGAGACCGACAGTGATAAAAAGCCGCGCAACACGCTGATCGTCGGCTGCGGTCACGCCTGTCTGATGCTGCTTTCCGAGTTAAGATACCATCCGGAATATCGCATCAAACCGGTGGTTGCCGTTGACAGCGACCCGGCCAAGTTCGGCCGTTCAATTGCCGGCGTTCCCATTAAAGGAACGGATGAAGACATTCCGGCACTCTGTCAGAAATACAACATCCGTTTGATCATTGTCGCCATTCCCTCGGCCGACAACAGACAGCGTGCCCGTATTCTGGAAAACTGCAAGGATATCGACGTTGAAACCAAAATGCTTCCGCGTCTTGCCGATTTCAAGGATTCACGCAGCGGCGTTGTCGAAAAACTGCGCGACTTCACCATGGATGAACTTCTCGGACGCGACCCGATTGAAGTCAATCATGAGGTCGTCAGCAACTTCATCAAGGGGAAAACGGTACTTGTCACGGGCGGCGGCGGTTCAATAGGCTCTGAGCTTTGCCGTCAGGTTGCCTCCAATTCCCCCAAAAAGCTCATCATTGTGGATATTTACGAAAACAACGCCTATGATATCCAACAGGAACTGGCGTTCAAATACGGCGCCGACCTTGACTTTTCCACCATAATCGCATCGGTACGCGACTATGAGCGCATTTGCAGTATCATGGAGGAATTCAAGCCGGATATCGTGATCCATGCCGCCGCGCACAAGCATGTTCCGCTTATGGAGGTCTCCCCCCAAGAGGCCATCAAAAACAACGTTTTCGGTACATACAACACAGCGCGCGCGGCTATCAAAAGCGGCGTTTCCAAGTTTATTCTCATTTCAACCGACAAGGCCGTCAATCCGACCAATATCATGGGTGCCAGCAAGAGAATGTGCGAAATGGTCATTCAGTCCATGAACGGCAAGGGCACGATCTTCTCGGCTGTCCGTTTCGGAAATGTGCTCGGTTCAAACGGCTCGGTCATTCCGCTCTTTAAGAAGCAGATTGCCTCGGGCGGCCCGGTCACGGTCACCCACCCCGACATCATCCGTTTCTTCATGACCATTCCCGAGGCCGTACAGCTTGTACTTATGGCGAGCGCCAAAGCTAAGGGCGGCGAGATCTTCGTTCTCAATATGGGCAAACCGGTGCGGATTGCCGACCTTGCCAAGAGAATCATCCTCTTATCCGGAAAAAAACCGGATGTGGATATCAAAATCGAGTATACGGGTCTTCGTCCCGGCGAAAAGCTGTATGAAGAGCTGATGATGCAGGACGAAAATCTGGAAAAAACCGAAAATGACAAGATTTTTGTCGGTCACTTTGTGGACTTCGACAAAGATGTTCTTCACAGCGAATTAGACGATTTGAAACGCATCGCAAACGACAATTCGTTAAGCCGTGCGCAGATGCTCTCATCGTTGGAAAAGAAAATTTCCGAATTGGTTCCGACATTCCACCGCACGGAATCGGAAGAACAGACCAAGGAACATGTTGCCGGGCATGCGCAAGCCTATGCGCAAACCTCTGTCAACTAATACAGCATTCGGGTGTGCCGAACGGTACGCCCGAATTTACTCTATACCGCATTTTTAACAAAGAGGATTTGCCATGACCTTAAACGAACGGCTCATCAAAGCCAAACGCGCCCTGTTCGACAGAGCCTACGCCTTTCTCAACGACCGTCAGCGTGAAGCTGTCTTTACGGCGCACGGACCGTTATTGGTTCTTGCCGGTGCAGGAAGCGGAAAAACCACCGTGCTTGTACAGCGTATCGCTTATCTTGTCCGCTACGGCGACGCGTATTTTGCCAAGGAAACGCCGGAAAGCATGCTGTTTGAGCCATACATCGAAAAATTGGAAACTTTGGCCGGTACGCCTGACCTTTCGGCAGAGCTTTTGGACAGCGCTTTGGCCACCTTTGCCGTCAATCCGCCGCGTCCTTATCAGATTCTCGCTATTACCTTTACCAACAAGGCGGCCGGCGAAATCAAGGAACGTCTCGAAAAAACGCTCGGCGAACAAGCGCTCGACGTATGGGCCGGCACTTTCCATTCAGTCTGTGCCAAGCTTTTGCGCATGTATATTGACCGTCTCGGTTTTGAAAGAAGTTTCACAATCTATGACACCGACGATCAAAAGCGTCTCATGACCTCCATCATCAAAGAATTTGAAGTGAGCGACAAGACTTTTCCGCCCAAAACCGTTTTAAATGAGATCTCACGCGCCAAGGAAAAGCTCCTTCTTCCGGATGATTATGAAGCGACCATAAGCACGCATGATCTGCGCCGCCGCACGATTCTCCGTTTATATAAGGAATACGAAAAGCGCAAGCATTCTGCCAACGCGCTTGATTTCGACGATCTGATTTTACTGACCGTCAAACTGTTTGAAGAGGATGAAGAACTGCTTGCCCGGTACCGGGATAAGTTCCGCTATATCTTGGTGGACGAGTATCAGGACACCAACAAGGCGCAGTTCAAGCTTACCAAGCTTCTCTGCAACGCCGAAAACAATATTATGGTTGTCGGCGACGACGACCAGAGCATTTACAAATTCCGCGGCGCCACCATTGACAATATTCTGAATTTCGACCAGATTTTCCCGAACACCAAAATCATCAAGTTAGAACAGAACTACCGTTCCACCGGCATGATCGTATCCGCCGCCAACGGCGTTATTTCGCACAACCGCACACGTAAAGGAAAAACGCTCTGGACCGGCAACACGGACGGTGAAAAAATCACGGTGCGCGAATGCTTCAACCAAAGCAGCGAGGCGCAGTATATTGTCAACAAAATCGCTGAATTAGTAGCGTCCGGCAAATATACGTTTTCGGATTTTGCCGTGTTATACCGTATGAACGCCCAATCGAACGCCCTTGAATCCATGTTCGCCAAAAGCGGTATTCCCTACCGTATCATCGGGGGACTTCGCTTCTACGAACGCAAGGAGATCAAGGACGTCATCGCTTATCTTTGCGTACTCGCCAACCCCGGCGACAATCTGCGTCTCAAACGCATTATCAACGTTCCCAAACGCGGCATCGGCGATACGACGGTAAACGAATTGGAGCAGATCGCGCTTGCCGAAAACAAGGACATGCTCGAAATCGCGCTTCACGCCGCCTCATATCCGTCGCTTGGACGCGTTTCCTCAAAGCTCACGCAGTTTGCCGAAATGATGTATGCCCTGCGTGAAGGCATTCACACATTGCCGATTGGTGTTTTTGTGGAAAAGACGTTGGAAAAGACCGGTTATCTTGCGGCACTTGCGGAATTGGACAAGGCCGAAGCCAAGGACCGCACGGCAAACGTCAAGGAATTGGTCTCCAATGCCGTAAACTACACCAACAACACGCCGGATGCGACGTTGGAGGCGTTTTTGGAAGAAGTGGCTTTGGTTGCCGACATTGATAACTACGACAGCAACGCGCCTGCCGCCGTCATGATGACCGTTCACAGCGCCAAGGGACTGGAATTCCCGGTTGTGTTTCTGTCCGGCATGGAGGAGGGTGTGTTCCCCGGCTCGCAGACCATCGGTTCTTCGGATGAGGAAATGGAAGAAGAACGGCGGCTTGCCTATGTGGCCATCACGCGTGCCAAAAAAGAGTTATACATCTTGCACTGCCAGAGCCGCATGGTATTCGGACGGACGGAATATCACCCTGTTTCGCGTTTTGTAGAGGAAATTCCCGAAGAATACTGCAACTATGAGGGCAGTGGCGCGGATTACACCTATGAAAAGGACGAGTATGCACCGCGCCCAAAAAGCTATACTTTTGATTCGGAAAATACGAAAGACCGGCCGGAAACAGCAGAACGTGCCGGAAACGCCGGGAAAAGGCGCACATACGGCGGGGCCTTTGCCTATGTCAAGGCGCACGAAGAATCCGAACGGCGCGCAAAATCAGAAGAAAACCGGAATGCTGTCCGTTTTGCCCTCGGCGAACGCGTGTCCCACCCTGTTTTCGGCAGCGGCACGGTGCTAGGCGTCAAGCCGCTTTCGGGCGATGTACTGTATGAAGTGGCTTTCGATTCCTACGGCACGAAAAAGATCATGGGAAACTATGCAAAAATGACGCAGGAAAAATAGCACGTTTACCGGTCTGTTAAAAAACGGACATGTTTGTGCAGAATGTATAATATGCCGTAAAAAGCTTGTCAAATTTCGTCATAATGCGGTATTGTATTTTTCGGAAAATTTTGTTAAAATAAGATAGGTACTTGAATTAAGGCAATCCTTATCCAAAGTGCCTATTTTATTTTTTACATGTTTTAGGAGGAAAACAAACATGAAGAAGTTACTTGCGATCCTTTTGGCAGTATGCTTTATCTTCTGCCTCGCAGCGTGCGGTAACAAGCCTGCCGACGACAATGTTGTTTCGGACAATCAGGGTGAAACCGATGTAACGACGCCCGATAACGGCGAAAAGACAGACGGTGAAACCAAGAACACCGAAAACGCTGACCTCAAAGTCGGTCTGATTCTTATCGGCGACGAAAACGAAGGCTACACCTACGCACACATCAAGGGCATCCAGGAAGCCGCCAAAGAACTCGGCATGTCCGACGACCAGCTTATCTGGAAGTACACCATTCCCGAGGACGCTACCTGCACCGAAACGGCTCTTGACCTCGTTGACCAAGGCTGCAACCTCATCATTTCCAACAGCTACGGTCATCAGTCCTTCATGGAAGAAGCCGCTTCCCAGCATCCGGAAGTCACCTTTGTTTCCATGACCGGCGACACGGCTGCCAAGAGCGGTCTTGATAACTTCTGCAATGCTTTTACCCATATTTTTGAATCCCGCTATGTTTCCGGCGTTGTTGCCGGCATGAAGGTTGCCGAACTCATTGCAGACGGCAAGCTCACCGACAAGAACTACGACGGCGAAAACGTTAAAATCGGTTATGTCGGCGCTTACCCCTACGCAGAGGTTGTTTCCGGCTACACCGCATTCTTCCTCGGCATTCAGTCGGTTGTTCCGAATGTAACCATGGAAGTTTCCTACACCAACAGCTGGTTTGACATCACCATGGAGGCTGCCGCCGCTGACGCTCTTATGGCTGACGGCTGCGTCATCATCGGTCAGCATGCTGACTCCACCGGTGCTCCGAGCGCCGTTCAGGCCGCTTATGAAAAGGGCAATGTCGCTTACTCCATCGGCTACAACGTGGATATGTTGAGCGTTGCTCCCGACGCGGCTCTCACCTCCGCTACCAACAACTGGGAAGTTTACTACAAATACGCATTCGGTACCATGCTGAAGGGCGAAAAGATCAAGACAGACTGGGCAGAAGGCTTCTCTTCCGGTGCCGTTGCCATCACCGACCTCGGCAAGAGCTGTGCAGAAGGCACCGCCGAAAAGGTTGCCGAAGTTGAAAAACAGCTTCACGACGGTACGCTTCATGTATTCGATACCTCCAAGTTTACCGTGAACGGCGAACATCTCGATTCTTATGACAAGAGCTACGGCTTTGAGGGCAATGAGTTGATCAAAGACGGCTACTTCCATGAATCCGAGCTCCGCAGTGCTCCGGCCTTCGATATCCGTATCGACGGCATCAAGGAACTTGCATAACCTTTAAGCGTTGAAACAAAAAGGGAAAACGGACTTCCGCTTTCCCTTTTTGCACTTATTTCTCTTGCTTGCCGTTCCAAAGGCAGAAAGCCGGCACATCCCTCCAAAACCGTTGTTTTGCGGTTTGTGCGCCGATTTTTCTGTTTTCGGAAAGCTAAGCAAAAGCTTTTTTTCAGGTTTCGGCTGCTTTGAGCCGATTCCGTCATCTTTCAGTTGTTTTATTTTAAGGAAGGGTAACACATGGACAACACGATCGCTGTGCGCATGGAAAATATCACGAAGACATTCGGATCGACCGTCGCCAACAAAAACGCTTGTCTTGACGTCCATAAAGGCGAAATTCTTTCGCTTTTAGGCGAAAACGGCAGCGGAAAAACCACGCTCATGAATATGCTTTCGGGCATCTATTTTCCCGACAGCGGCGACATCTACATCGGCGGCGAAAAGGTCACGATCGCGTCTCCGAAAGACGCATTCGACCTCGGAATCGGCATGATTCACCAGCATTTCAAACTGATTGATGTGCTCACAGCCGCAGAAAACGTGGTTCTCGGTCTGCATGAAAAAGGCAAGTACAGTTTGAAACAGATTTCCGTTCGTGTCGCCGACATTTGCAAGAAATACGGCTTTGCCATCGACCCAATGAAAAAAGTATACGATATGTCGGTTTCCGAAAAGCAGACGTTGGAGATCATCAAGGTTCTTTACCGTGGGGCTAACATTCTGATTCTCGACGAGCCGACCGCCGTGCTTACCCCCCAGGAGACCGAAAAGCTGTTTGAAGTCATCCGCAACATGAAAAAGGACGGCAAATCGGTCATCATCATCACGCATAAACTGCATGAGGTGCTTGCCGTATCCGATCGTGTAGCAGTTCTCCGCAAGGGAGAAACCATCGGTTCCGTTCCGACCGCGGAGGCGACTGAGCTGTCGCTTACCGAAATGATGGTCGGCAAAAAGGTGGAATTGGACATCGACCGTCCCGAACCGCAGAACGTAAAGAAACGTTTGGAAGTCAAACACGTTTCCTGTTACAGCCGCGAGGGTGTGAAGCTACTCGACGATGTATCGTTTGAAGCTTACTCCGGTGAGATTCTCGGCATTGCCGGCATCGCCGGCAGCGGTCAGAAGGAATTGTTAGAAGCTATTTCCGGCTTACAGCCGGTTACCTCCGAAAGCGAAATTCTCTACTTTGATCCTCAGACGGACGCGCCGATGTCGTTAATCGGAAAATCGGTCAAGGCAATCCGGAATCTCGGCGTTTCCCTCTCGTTTGTGCCTGAGGACAGACTCGGCATGGGGCTTGTCGGCAGTATGGGCATGACCGAAAACATGATGTTGAAGAGCTATACCGACGGTTTTCCGTTCTTTACGGACAAGCGTTCCCCCAAACAACTTGCCGAAAAGATCATGAAAGACTTGGAAGTCGTTACCCCCGGCGTTTCAACGCCGGTCCGCCGTCTTTCCGGCGGCAATGTGCAGAAAGTGCTTGTCGGACGTGAAATCGCCGCCGCACCTACCCTGCTTATGACGGCTTATGCCGTGCGCGGTCTTGACATCAACACCTCCTACACCATCTACCACCTGCTCAATAAGCAAAAAGAAAGCGGCGTCGCCGTTATTTATGTCGGCGAAGATCTCGACGTGCTTTTGGAGCTGTGCGACCGTATTTTAGTGCTTTGCGCCGGAAAAAACAACGGCATTGTGGACGCACGCACGGCTACCAAAGAACAGGTCGGCTTACTGATGACCAACTTAACGCGCGAAAATCAAACGGAGGTATCCGACCATGACTAATGCAAAACACAATCCGGTAAAAACACCGTTTGTCCGCTTGGCGAAACGAAGCGCCGTTTCCGCGCCGCGCGCATGGTTGATTCGGATTATCGCCGTGTTTTTAGCGCTTGTAATCAATGCGCTCCTTATCTATTCGATTACGAAAATGAATCCTTTGCAGGTTTATGTGTCCATGTTCAAGGGTGCGTTCGGTTCTTCCCGCCGCATATGGAGTTTTATCCGTGAGGGCTGCATGCTGCTATGCATTTCGGTCGCTCTCGCACCGGCTTTCAAAATGCGTTTCTGGAACATCGGCGCGGAGGGACAGGTACTTGCCGGAGGCATTGCAACAGCCGCCTGCATGATCTATCTCGGCAACAAGCTTCCTACACCGGTTTTATTCCTGGTTATGATTCTTGCAAGCGTCGCCGCCGGAGCGCTTTGGGGCTTCATTCCGGCGCTCTTCAAGGCAAAATGGGAAACCAATGAAACGCTGTTCACGCTGATGATGAACTACATCGCCATTCAGATCACCTCCTATTGTGTGGCTTTATGGGAAAATCCCTACGGCTCGAACAAAGTCGGTATTATCAATCCGCAGACCAAGGCCGGATGGCTGCCGAAATTATTCGGGCAGCAATACGCCTGGAATGTCCTTATTGTTTTAGCACTCACCTTACTTGTTTTCCTGTACTTGAAATTCAGCAAACAAGGTTATGAGATTGCAGTTGTCGGCGAATCGGAAAATACGGCGCGCTATGCCGGAATCAACGTGCGGCACGTCATTCTGCGCACTATGTTAATCTCGGGCGCTGTCTGCGGTATTGCTGGTTTCATCGGCGTTGCCGGTGTTGACCATACCATTTCGACCAACACGGCCGGAGGACGCGGTTTCACGGCGATTATCATAGCATGGCTTGCCAAATTCAACACGATTACCATGATCGTCATTACATCGCTCATCGTATTTTTGAATCAGGGTGCTACACAGATCGTATCCGACTTTTCCAAGCTCGGCATCAACGACTATGTCGCCGAAATCATTAAGGGAATTATTCTCTTTTTCATCTTGGGCAGTGAATTTTTCGTCAACTACCGGCTGATTTTCCGCGGCAGTACGAAAAACAATTGACAGAACGTCGGAAAGGAGAAACATCATGACACAGTTAATATCCTTAATTCAAGTCGCCGTTGTTTTCGGCACGGTTATCTTATTCGGCTGTATCGGCGAAATCATCACCGAAAAAGCGGGAAATCTCAATCTCGGTGTGCCGGGAATCATGTATTTAGGCGGCATTTTCGGTTTGATCGGTGCGTTTTACTATGAAAACAGCACACCCAATCCCAATGGTGTGGTATCGCTGATTCTTTCGTTCATCTGCGCGTTTGCCGCGTCTGCCCTTGCCGGTTTGATTTACAGTTTTCTCACGATCACTCTGCGCGCTAACCAGAACGTCACCGGTCTTACGCTTACCATTTTCGGTTCGGGTGTCGCCAATTTCTACGGCGGCTATTTAAATAAGCTGGCCGGCGGTGTCGGACAGATTTCAGTTGCCACCACCAGTGCAGCTTACCGCACCATGCTCCCGTTTGCAACTTCGACCGGCGTTATCGGAAAAATCTTCTTTTCCTACGGTTTTTTGGTCTATCTTGCAATTCTGCTCGCCATTGCGGTACAATACTATTTCAACCGCACCCGTTCGGGTCTCGCCCTGCGCGCAGTCGGAGAAAGTCCGGCAACAGCTGATGCGGCCGGAATAAGCGTCACGCGCTACAAGTACCTTGCAACCTGTATGGGGGCAGGAATTTCTGGCCTTGGCGGCTTATACTATGTGATGGACTATATCAAAGGCACCTGGGCAAATGACGGAAAGTTAGAGTCATTAGGCTGGCTTGCGGTAGCACTCGTTATTTTTGCGACCTGGAAACCGATCAAATCCATCTGGGGCGCGTATTTATTCGGTATTCTGTACTGGATGTATTTATACATTCCAGGACTTACGCGTTCGTCTCAGGAACTGTTCAAGATGCTGCCGTATGTTGTGACATTGATCGTGCTCATTGTATCGAGCTTACGCAAAAAGCGCGAAAGTCAGCCGCCGGCAAGTCTCGGTCTTGCCTACTTCCGCGAAGAACGATAACCCCTTTCGTTTTCGTCTGTATACCAGTTTACCGTTCGGTGTTTTTTCACGCCGAACGGTATTTTTACGCGCTTTGCTGTTCATTTTATATTCATAATAGACCGTTTTTATGGAAAATCCTCCTTTCTTACGGAAAACGGAAACAAAAAGGCAAACCCGTTTCAAACGTCTTATCGGGGCAAAAAAACTGAAAATAGTTTACCTATTTATATAATTACTCCCATTGCAGGCAAAATTTCGCTTGAAATGCAAGAAATATTTACATTTCTTTTGCGGACGGCTCTTGCAAAGTGTACTTTGTTGATTTATAATAAATAATGTATATTTATAATTTCGTTTGTAAAGAAGTGAACCCATGACACAGCAAGTTATCACCGGCTCTCCGGAGCTTCATATCGGAATTGATGTCGGTTCGACCACGGCCAAGATTGTTGTCGTGGACAACGGCAAAATTTTACATGAAAAATATGAGCGTCACTTTTCCCAAGTACGCGAAAAAATATTAGAACTGTTTGAAAACGCCTATCCTTTCATCGGATCGCGGCGTTTTCGCTGTGCGCTCAGCGGTTCGGCCGGGCTTGGCATTGCGAACGCCGCCGGGATTCCGTTTGTTCAAGAAGTTTTTGCCACAGCGGAAACCGTAAAAGCTTATGAACCGGATACAGATGTTGTCATTGAGCTTGGCGGCGAAGACGCAAAGATCATCTTTTTCGCCGGCGGGCTTGACGAGCGCATGAACGGTTCGTGTGCCGGCGGCACAGGCGCGTTTATCGATCAGATGGCGTCGCTTTTGGACGTGACGCCCGACGAGTTAGACGCCTTATCTTTAAAGAGCGAGCGCATTTACCCGATTGCTTCACGCTGCGGCGTGTTTGCCAAGACGGATATTCAGCCGTTATTAAACCAAGGCGCGCGAAAAGAAGACATTGCGGCAAGCATTTACCAAGCCGTTGTCAATCAGACCATCGCCGGTCTTGCCCAAGGACGCAAGATTACCGGCAAAGTCATGTTTTTGGGCGGTCCGTTAAGTTTCTGCATGGGACTGCGCCGCCGCTTTGTGGAAACCTTGAAATTAGATGAAGCACACGCCGTTTTTCCGGATTATGCCCGTTTTTCGGTTTCCTACGGCGCGGCTTTATATGCCTCTCACCAAAAAGAAACGTATGATTTTGACAGTTTCTGCCGTCTGTTAAAACAATCCCGTTCGTCTGGCGCCGGCATCGGCACAGAGCCGCCGCTGTTTGCCGACAACGCGGAACTGGATGCATTTCTTGCACGGCACACGCGCGCGGACGTAAAACGCACGGATATTGCCTCCTACACTGGCAAGGCGTATCTCGGCATTGACTGCGGAAGCACGACCACCAAACTTACGCTGACCGATGAAAACGACGGCCTTTTATACAGCTACTACGATTCCAACAAAGGAAACCCGGTCGAGATCGTGCGCGAACAGCTCACGAAGATCTATGAACTGTGCGGCGATCGCATAAAAATTGCGTCTGGTGCAGTCACCGGCTACGGCGAAGAACTGATCAAGCACGCCTTTGGCGTGGATATCGGCATTGTCGAAACGCTTGCACACTTAAAAGCCGCCAAATTTTTCAACCCGAAAGTCGATTTCATTCTCGATATCGGCGGTCAGGACATCAAATGTTTCAAGGTCCGGGGCGGCGCGATCGACAGCATTATGCTAAACGAGGCCTGCTCCTCCGGCTGTGGGTCGTTTATCGAAACCTTTGCCAAATCCATGGGCTACGATGTCGCTGAATTCAGCAAGCTCGGTCTTTTGGCAAAACATCCCGTCTCTCTCGGTACACGCTGTACAGTCTTTATGAATTCCTCCGTCAAACAAGCGCAAAAGGACGGCGCAGGCGTATGCGACATTTCCGCCGGCCTTTCGCTCAGCGTTGTGCGCAATGCCATCTATAAGGTGATCCGCGCAAGCAGTGCCGCGGAGCTTGGCGAAAACATTGTCGTCCAGGGCGGAACCTTTTTAAACAACGCGGTCTTGCGCAGTTTTGAACGTGAGATCGGTCACAATGTCATCCGTCCGGAAATTTCGGGACTCATGGGTGCGTTCGGCGCGTCGCTGTACGCCAAGGCTCTCGAAAAGAAAGAGGGCTCGACCTTAATTTCGCGCGAAGCATTAAAAGAATTTACGCATAAGACGACAAACGCCGTCTGCCACGGTTGCACCAACAACTGCCGACTGACTGTCAACATTTTCTCCGGCGGTGTAAAATACATCTCCGGCAACAAATGTGAAAAAGGCGCCGGAATCAACGAAAAAGCAGACGCAACGCCGAATTTGCATGAATTCAAACGCGGCCTTATCGAAAAAATCGCCGCAGATACAGCACCCGCCCCCGAAAAGAAAAACCGCGGTACGGTCGGACTTCCGTTAGCGCTCGGCATGTATGAGTTACTGCCCTTATGGCACGGCATTTTCAAGGAGCTTGGTTTTACCGTAAAGGTATCTCCCATGTCCTCGCGCGACACCTATTTCAAAGGACAGCAAAGCATTCCGTCCGACACGGCCTGTTATCCGGCAAAACTGATGCACGGCCATGTCGAAACGCTGATCGAAGAAGGCGTAGACGCGATTTTTTACCCGTGTATCAGCTACAACGTCGATGAAAACGTTTCGGACAACCACTACAACTGCCCGGTGGTCGCCTACTATTCCGAGCTGCTTCACGGCAACGTAGAGGACTTATCCAAAGTTCGGTTCCTGTATCCGTACTTAAACATCACCGACCACGGCGAATTAGTAAAGGAACTCCATAAATATCTGAATTCGTTCGGATACGATGTGAAAAAACATGAAGTAAAAGCCGCCGTCGCACATGGATTTGCGGCTTACGACGCTTACATGGCCGCCGTCCGTGCCGAGGGCGAACGCGCTCTTGCCTATGCAAGGGAAAACGGTAAACGCGTGCTGATTCTTGCCGGACGTCCTTATCACACCGATCCGGAAATCGGCCACGGCATCGACAAATTGTGCCGGTCGCTCGGTTTTGCAGTCGTCAGTGAGGACAGCGTCTGGCATATGGCAAAGCAACGTCCCAAGGTAGGCGTGCTCAACCAATGGACTTATCATTCAAGACTGTACAATGCCGCGGAATTTGCCGTGGAAAACGACGATGTCGAACTGGTACAGCTTGTCTCGTTCGGATGCGGTCTTGACGCAATCACCACCGACGAGGTAAAGGACATTCTCGAATGCGGCGAAAAACTGTACACACAAATCAAAATCGATGAGATCACCAACTTAGGCGCAGTGAAAATACGGCTTCGCAGCCTGATTGGCGCTATTGAAGAAAGGAGTGCCGGAAAATGAGCGAAACCATGCAAAAAGAGTCTTGCGCGGCAGGCAGCTGTGAAGTCAATACGGCTGACCATGTAGTGTTCGACGAAAGCATGTTAGATTACACCATTTTAGTCCCGACCATGCTCCCGAACCATTTCAAGATCATGACCGGTATTCTGCGCTCGTTCGGCTACAACGCCGTCCTTTTGGAAAACTACGATTCAAGCGTAATCGAGTACGGTTTGAAATATGTACATAACGACACCTGCTATCCGGCGCTTTTGGTCATCGGACAGATGTTGTCTGCCATTGAGAGCGGCAAATACGATACGAACAAGTTAGCGCTCCTCATCACCCAGACCGGCGGCGGCTGCCGTGCCTCCAACTATATCTTTCTGCTCCGCAAAGCGTTAAAAAAAGCCGGTTACGGCCATATTCCGGTCATTTCCCTAAACTTTGCCGGTCTTGAAAAAGGCAGTGCGTTCAAAGTCACCGTGCCGCTTGCCATCCGGCTTTTGTATGCGGCCATGCTCGGCGACTTGATCATGTTGCTCAAAAACCAGTGTCTGCCGTATGAATTAAACGCCGGCGACACCGAGCGCGTCTGCGACAGATGGGTCGAAAAGCTGACGCACGACATGGCTAAAAACGGCAAGCTCGGCTATTCGGCCGTCAAGCAGTTCTATAAGGACATTTTAGCAGATTTTGCCGCTATTCCGCGTTCTTCCGAAAAGAAAGTGCGCGTCGGCATTGTCGGGGAAATTTTTGTCAAATTTTCTCCCTTAGGCAACAATGAATTAGAGAAATTTCTGCTTTCCGAAAACGCCGAAGTCGTCATGCCCGGACTGCTCGATTTCTGCATGTTTTCCTGTCACAACTCAGTCACCGACGCCAAACTTCTCGGCATGAAAAAAGGCAAAGGGCTTATTTTCGGTGCGGCACTGAAATTTTTTGAGAAAAAGCAGAAAGATATCATTGATTTAATGAAAAAGCAAGGCGTTTTCGAGCCTCCGACGCCGTTCGGCCGTGTAATCGATCTGGCTGACGGTCTCATCGGGCACGGCGCGAAAATGGGCGAGGGCTGGCTTCTCACTGCCGAAATGGCAGAACTGATTGAAGAGGGCGTCAACAACATTGTGTGCGCCCAGCCTTTCGGCTGTCTGCCCAACCATATCGTCGGAAAAGGCATGATGAAACCGTTAAAGGAAAAATACCCGAATGCCAACATTGTCGCCGTCGATTACGACGCGGGCGCCACCAAGATCAACCAAGAAAACCGCATAAAACTCATGCTGTCCAATGCAAAGGCAGAAAGCACACAAAAAGCGGAAACCTATGCTGTTAAATAGGCAGCCGGCAGTCCAAGCGGTATAATCACTTTACGTTTGGAAGAATATACATGATTTCACTCCTTAGCCGGATGTTCATCCGGAATTACCGCGATTACCGGTCTCCGGCCGTGCGCACGTCCTACGGCATTCTGTGCGGCGTTGTCGGTATTTTTCTCAACATTCTGCTGTTTGCTTTCAAACTTGCCGCCGGTATTCTTTCCGGTTCAGTCGCTGTGACGGCTGACGCGTTCAACAACCTGTCGGACGCAGGAAGCTCGGTCATCACGCTGATCGGCTTTAAGCTTGCCGCCGAAAAGCCGGATAAAGAGCACCCGTTCGGGCACGGTCGGTTTGAGTACATTTCCGGGCTCATTGTGTCGCTTGTCATCATGCTTATGGGCATTGAGTTAGCCAAAAGCTCGCTTGACAAGATACTCCATCCCGAAACTGTTGAAGCAAATGTGCTTACTTTTTCGGTTCTTGCCGTATCGATCGGCGTTAAGCTTTATATGAGCTTTTATAACCGCACGGTCGGCGAAAAAATCGATTCGGTTTCCATGAAAGCCACGGCCGCCGACAGCAAATCCGATGTGGTATCCACCGGCGTAGTTTTCCTTGTCACGCTGTTCAGTTCATTTTCCAATCTCAATTTAGACGGATATTGCGGACTTGCCGTGGCGCTGTTTATTCTGTACACCGGCTTCAACGCCGCGCGCGACACGATAAACCCTTTACTCGGACAACCGCCGAAAAAAGAATTTGTGGAGGAAATCCGGCATATTGTCATGTCTTATCCCGAAGTACGGGGCATTCATGATTTAATCGTTCACGACTACGGTCCGGGACGCATTATGGTTTCCTTACATGCCGAAGTTGACGAAAACGCAGATTTCAGCGAAACACATGACGTCATTGACAATATCGAAAAATATCTTGCCGAAAAATTAGGTTGCAGTGCAGTTATCCACATGGACCCCATCGCCACCGGGGATCACGAATCCGAAGATTTGAAGAAAAGCCTGACAGAGTTCGCACATGCCGCCCTGTCCCCTGAAATATCCTTGCACGATTTCCGGTTGGTTAAAGGACGAACGCACACCAACGTGATTTTTGATATTGTAATTCCTTATGACAGCAAGCTTTCCGACGAGCAGATAAAAAAGACGCTCCGGGACTATTTGGGTACTTTTGAAGATATCCGCTATTTTGCCGTCATCACGGTGGACCGCAGTTATATCTAAGTTTATCTGAAAGAAGAAAATGTATGAGTAAAGAACCCAAAAGCAAGCAACCTGCCACCAATTGTGATTTTTGCTTTTATTACCGCGAGGACGAGGACACCGGAATTTCCATGTGCAGTATGGCATTGGATGAAGACGAAATGCTGTACTATTTAAAGGGAAAGTTCCAAAACTGTCCGTATTTTAAGCTGTACGATGAATACAGCATTGTCAAAAAACAAATGTAGCTTTCAAAACATTCGCCCGACGGCTTGATAAACAAACCGCCGGGCGAAAAATCGGTTTTATTCGCTTTTTCTTGAAAAAGCAACTCTGTATCAGATTTCGACCAACTCGTAAGCCGTCTCACCGAAACCGAGAGCGGCCGCCGCGTCGATGGTGTGCGCACCGTTGCGCGATTCAATGCGTTCGATCAGATGATCTCTTCCCGGATCGTCCGACGCATACACAAGGTCGAGGCAGGCACGGTCAATCGCAATCGGGTCAACCGACGCCAACATGCCGATATCTTTCATGCACGGGTCCTCTGCAACTGCACAACAGTCGCAATCGACCGACATGTTCTTCATGACGTTGATATACACGGCCTTGCCGTCAAAATACTTCACCACCGACGAAGCCGCGTCCGCCATAGCTTCCAAAAAGCTGTCGTGGTCAGCTGTCCAAAGATTTTCCGGCTTACCTGCGCCATGGATATACGCTTTGCCGTGAGACGACGCAATGCCGATGGAAAGCTGTTTGAGCGCGCCGCCGTAACCGCCCATGGGATGTCCTTTGAAATGCGAAAGCACCAAAAGCGAATCGTATTTGGCAAGATCCTTGCCTACATAGTTTTTCTTGATAATCTTTCCGTTCGGAATTTCAAGAACGAGATCCGGTCCGGTCGCGTCCAGAAGATCCACGTCAAAATTTTTGCTCCAACCGTGTTTTTCCAGAGTGATCCGATGCTTTTCGGTCGTGTTGCGCATGCCGTCATATGCCGTGTTGCATTCGCACACCGTACCGCCGACATGTTCAATCACCGGTTTCCAGAAATCCGGCTTCAAAAAGTTCTGGTTGCCGACTTCTCCTGAATGCAGCTTGATTGCCGTTTTGCCGTCTAACTTTTTGCCGACCGCATCATATAATTTAAGCACATTTTCGGGACTTATTTCTTTTGTAAAATAAACTTTTGCTGCCATATCAAACACTCCTGTTCTTTCATTTTGCCGTTTTTTCACAAAAGCAGATATCTTTACGGTACTATTATAGTAAAAAAAGTCGAAAAATACAAGACTTGCCTGTAAATTTTAAAAAAAGCCTTGACAAACCCGGAAAACCATGCTATAATAGCCTCACTTCAACAAATTAAAGTATTAAAGGAGTAACGCAACAATGAAAAAGACACTTGCAATCGTATTAGCCCTGATGATGGCAGCCAGCCTCATCGCCTTCACCGCCTGCGGCAAAAAAGACACCGTCACCGACGATAAGGATGTTCAGAGCGAACAGCCAAATGCCGAAACCCCAAATGACACTGCCGATGACAACAAAGACGCCGAAACCAAAACAGACAGCGACCTTGCTTATGTCACCGAAAAGGGAACGCTCGTTGTCGGTATCACCGAATACGAACCGATGAACTACAAGGAAGACGGCAAATGGACCGGCTTTGATACCGAATTTGCTGAAGCCGTAGCTGAAAAGCTCGGTGTAACAGCAGAGTTCGTCGAAATCGATTGGGACAACAAGGTATTTGAATTGAATTCCAAAGCCATTGACTGTGTATGGAACGGCATGACGCTGACAAACGAAGTATTGAACAGCATGAATTGCTCCAAAGCCTATGTTGTCAACGCACAGGTTCTTGTTATGAACAAAGACAAGATTGCCGACTACACCACCGTCGAATCCTTAAAGGATCTCACCTTTGTCGCCGAAGCAGGCTCTGCCGGAGCTGAGGCCATTGCAGACGCCGGATACACCGCAACCGAAGTCGGTACCCAGGCAGACGCGCTCATGGAAGTAGCCGCCGGCGCTGAGGACGCTTGCGTCATCGATATCACCATGGCAAACGCCATGACCGGCGAAGGCACGAACTATGCCGACCTTACCTACGGTCTCTCGCTCACTTCCGAAGAATACGGCATCGGTTTCCGCAAGGATTCTGATCTGACCGAAAAAGTCAACGGCATTATCGACGAGTTGAACAAAGACGGCACTCTTCCGGCTCTCGCTAAAAAGTACGACTTGACCCTCGCTCTCGACGCTGAATAAAAAAGCTTCGCCTTTACCGGCAGAAAGCTCGTCAGAAACGGGCTTTCTGCCTTTCTTGCGAGAGAAAATCTTTCGGATTTGTTTAAACCGTCAGGTTTTCTGCCGCAAGAAATTTGCTGTCTTACTATAAGAAATGACCGACGAACACCGGAAAGGATTTTAGAATACATGAATGCAGAATTTATCCGCGTAACGCTTTCCCTTTTGGAAGGCTTCGGAATGACCTTGAAGATTTTCGCACTGACGCTTGTTTTTTCCCTGCCGCTCGGCCTTATCGTCAGCTTTGGCTCTATGAGCCGGTTCAGACCGTTACGGTGGCTGATCCGCGTATTTGTCTGGATCATCCGCGGAACGCCACTCATGTTACAGCTCATCGCCATCTTCTACATGCCCGGCTTTATCGGCAAATGGGCTTCCTCGCTCGGCGGCGGCGGAGCTCTTGTGAATGCGCTTGCAGGTCTTTCTGTTCCCGACCGTTTTACGGCGGTCATGGTAGCGTTCATCATCAATTATGCCTGCTACTTTTCCGAAATCTACCGCGGCGGGATTGAAAGCATGCCGCGCGGCCAATATGAGGCAGGCGCCGTGCTTGGCATGACCAAAATGCAGGTATTTTTCAAGGTTATCCTGTTTCAGGTCATCAAAAAGATCGTTCCGCCCATGGGCAATGAAATCATTACGCTAGTCAAGGATACCTCCCTTGCGCGCGTGATTGCCGTATATGAGATCATTTGGTCGGCGCAGAAATTCGCCAAAATGGAGGGTCTTGTCTGGCCGCTCTTTTATACCGGCGCATACTATCTCATTTTCTGCGGCGTATTGACGCTGTTATTCGGCTATATTGAAAAGAAACTCGATTATTATAAAGGATAACGGAAGGAGGAAACCGAAATGTCTTTATTGGAAGTAAAAAATATCCGCAAAAGCTATGGGAAACTGGATGTCTTGAAAGGCATCGATTTTTCACTGGAAAAAGGCGAGGTTTTATCGATCTTGGGTTCCTCCGGCAGCGGTAAAACGACGCTCTTACGCTGTCTCAACTTTTTGGAAACACCGGATGCCGGCAGTATCACCATTAACGGAAAAGAGATTTATAACGCTTCGCAAAAGCGGCGTTTATCCGAAAAAGAATTACGGCAGAATCACCTGCATTTCGGGCTAGTCTTTCAGTCGTTCAATCTGTTTCCGCAATATACGGTACTCAAAAATCTGACGTTAGCCAGCGAGCTTCTTGAAAAGAAGAAACCGGACGGGCTTTCCAAAGAGCAGATTACCGAACGGGCCTATGATTTGCTCCGGGAAGTCGGCTTATATGAAAAGGCAAAGTCGTACCCCTGTGACCTTTCCGGCGGTCAACAGCAACGCGTTGCCATTGCACGTGCGCTTTCCATGAGTCCGGATGTATTGTGCTTTGACGAGCCGACCTCGGCGCTTGATCCGGAGTTGACGGGGGAAGTTTTGCGTGTTATCCGCGAATTAAAGGACACCGATACGACCATGATCATCGTAACACACGAATTGGGATTTGCACGCGGTGTTTCCGACCGGATCATATACATGGCGGACGGTCTGGTAGAGGAACAAGGCACGCCGGATGAGATTTTCGGCGAACCGAAAAGTGAAAAGTTAAAGTCGTTTCTCAGCAAATCCTTGGAAAATGCCGTCAATTAAAGGCGGCTTTGCCGCCTACCGATACTCACGCGCCAGCGTGAGTTTGCCGCCCTGAAAGGGTGGCTGGGAGCCGTCTTATTTTTTTGCAAAGGCTTAGGAAGAGGCTCTAAGGGAAGCTTTTCTTTTCTCGAAAAATTTCCCTTAGAGCCGTTTTTACGTTACTTTTTCGCCTGTACGAAAAAGTAATACAAAGAGACGTTTTTACGTTCTTTTTGCTTCTGCAAAAAGAACCAAAAAGCAGATGCTCGGACGCGTCAAAAGTTGCCGGTGGCAAGTTTTGGCGTGTCGGAGACCGCCGAAACAGGGAGTATTGTGAGCGGACGCGAACAAGACGACCATGTTTCAAGGAGTCGGCTTCGCCCTGCGACCTCGGTTCAAAACCCGTGCGGTGGGATTATAGATAAAATTTGAAAGGTTCTGCGCGTTAAGATTTTTTGCGAAATTTTATAAGTGCTGCAATACGCACGGCCATGTTTTGAACCGGTGCGAAAGGGAAACCGCAGATCAGACGCTCGGATGCGTCAAAAGTTGCCGGTGGCAAGTTTTGGCGTGTCGGAGACCGCGAAACAGGGAGTATTGTGAGCGGACGCGAACAAGACGACCATGTTTCAAGGAGACTATCGCTAAATATCCGGATTT
>CAKSOW010000006.1 GCA_934479825.1 uncultured Eubacteriales bacterium | reverse complement strand
TTTTTCTCTCCTCCTCGGTTGTCTCTTTTTTATGTTTTTATTATATCATACTTGTCTACTTTTTTAGTATATATCCACTTGACGGAAAAGAATACTATGCACAAGAAATCTTTGATTCAAGTGAGCTTGTAGCAAACCTTGATAAGAACGCAGTTAAGGTTGAACATAGTGTCTATGACCACATTATCTATGACAGTTCAACTGTTGAAAAGCCTTTTGCACTTGCACTTGACAACGATCCTGATGTAAAGATGTTCTTCAAAATTCCTGACAGATTCAAAATTGACACACCAATCGGAACATATAACCCGGATTGGGCGGTACTTTGGGAAAAGAACGGCGAACAAAAGCTTTACTTTATCATTGAAACAAAAGGCACAACTTCGCTCTTTAACTTAAAGACACCGGAACAATTAAAGATACATTGTGGTATGGAGCATTTCAAAGCTCTTGATAATGGTCTTGAGATGCACGTTGCAACCGATTGGAACAAATTCAAAATAAACGAGTAAACAAAACCCGATAAAACTTTTTGAAAATGAAAATGGGTTCATCTCGAAAGATGAACCCAAAGGGAAACTATGTCTAATGGCAACCACACCATTAGACATAAAACACCTTGAGATATAAATCAACCACAATTTATATCTGTTATCAGTTTATCATAAAGGATAATAAAAAGCAAGCTTGATAAGGATGCGGAGTGAAATATATGTTTGAGTTTTTATTTGCATTATTTGGTTCAATAGGTATTGGTGCACGAGCATCACATGAAAAAGCCGTTTTAAAGGAAAAAAGTCAAGAAACCAAACAATGGATTGATACTATGAAGGATGATTTGCAGAAATGGGAAAGAAAAGTAATAGATGAAAAGCGTGAATATGAGGTATCAAAAATACAATCTACGGACGAAATATATTTAAAAATGCATGACAGGATAAAAAATGAAGCGAAGATTGAAACTGTCGCTGATGATATGGTAAGGTTAGGAATTTTGGCTCAAGATGGCAAGATTCCGCAAGATATAGCACGAAATGGGATTCGCTCTCATGGAGTTTGGGATTATGAAGAAAAGCTTCGTTGGAGTGCTCAACGCAAATTTTTGGTGTGGTATGACAGAGAACTTGGTCACAATGGAATAGAAGAACCGATACTATTTGTAAATGGAATAGAAGAAAGCAAAGTACGACATAATATCGAGTTGGCAAGACCTATATCAACAGGAACACAGATGATTGGTGGATTGTACTTTTGGGAACCAATGAGATTCCATGTAAATTGATCATAGACAAGAAGGTAACGGTCTTGGCCTTGCAATTGCAAAGAGTTACACCGAGATTTGTAACGGTAAATTTGAGATTGTCTTGGACGGAGATATGTTCAAAGCAATCCTGAAATTCAGAAAATACAGTTAAATTATTTCTTAAATGCCCGTTGGTATGCAGCCAACGGGTTTTTTATTCCAAAAATCGTTCGACAAGCTACATTGTAATCATACAGAATACCTTATCGTATTCTGTATTTTTTTGTATCTATTTGTATTATTCTTTATTTTTATAAGATAATTGCTCAAAATCGGACGATAAAAACTTTAATTCACATTCCAACCTTCGACAGACTTTTCTATCGAAAAATGGTACAATTAAGCTACATAGAAAGATAACGGTCAGTTTTATTGTAATGCTGATAAAAATGATTGAATGGAGTTGGTTTTATGCTTTATCTGTTGCATTATAAGTTAATAATTAGAAAGTTGATGAAAACCGCTTGGGGTTATTAAGGACCTCAAGCGGTTTCTTTTTATGCGAATTTTTACGATATTTATTTTTTTTACTCGACTATTGTCAATTTTTGGAAATGAGGTGAATGAAATGGTTATTGATGCTGAAGAGTGTTGCGGACAATCAATACAAACGAATAATAAAGTTTTTGGCGTGGCAATTTCGCCCGCATTTTAGGTTCAATTCGCTCCTTGCAACGGCGGATTGCCGTGCGGTAGGAGTGAAATATGCTTTATTTAGTCATCCCAATTTTTACAAATCACAGAATCATTGCTCATAATAGGACAAGCCATAAGAAGTCATCTGATGACGATTATGGAGGTCACTCATACCGTGCAGCCAAAACATCACTCTCTTATAGGGTGTGTTTTGGCTGTTTTGTTTCCTATGCAGTAATTGAATATCATTGCTGAGAGCCTCCGTACTCCAATTAAATTTAACAAAAATTTGATTGGAGGATGTTCGAATGAAAAAAACTTTAATTATTTTTTCTAATGTAAAGGTTTCCTTGACATTAGACGTGTATTATAAAAGCCGAGAAAGGGGGTGTCGGCTGTGAAAGAAAAACTAACTACATATGAAAGACGAGAAAATATCAAGTTGTTCTTAATTAAAGAGAAGGCTACAACTGCTCTTAGATTGTCTTTTATGTTCGATGTTTCAAGACAAACAATTATGAATGATATTGTTTTTCTCAGCAGTCGATTGCCCATAATCACCACCAAAGGAACTGGTGGAGGTATTTTTCTCAATTCGGATTTTGATGGTCCTAAAGAGTATTTAAACTCTGAAGAAGAACAGTTATTATTGAAGTTATGTGAAAAAGTAACATCTAAAGATAAGATGATTCTTTCTAACATAATTAACAAATTTTCTGTTTCTAAGGACAAATGAAATCTTTTTGTGAACCTTGAAAAAGAAAGCGTGCAAGATAACGGCATTGCAGTATATGAGCATACGGATACATTCCGATAAATTTGAGCCGGGCAATGGGTACGCCATGACGATTTTGTTAAACAACCTTCATTTACCTTCTTTCTAAAGGTTGAAAATTCGAGCGAGAAATACCTGCATTGTAAAAGAGGTCTGCTACCTTGTGGCAAAGATGATTTATCGGCATAATGATACTTCTGCTTAGTTACAGTCCGAGCGTTTAAAGCGTCGCAGGCAATAAGAGCAGTCCGGGCGGTGCCGGGAAGGTGAAATTCCTATGGAGTAGTTACGCAAGCTGCCATCCGTTTTTGCTTTAATTATTGATAAGGTTTGATGGTATTAAAAAAGGGATCGGTATGCATAGTCCCCCTAAAAATACAAATATAAGTATGTATGCACCTGTTACTTTGTTGTATTGTGTATTGGTCCCTTTCTTAATGCTATCAAATCGGAATATTACAAACTATGATACACATAAAATGAAGAAAGGACGGTGTTGCTTTGTGGATGATAAGTATGTTGTGACTTGTGAAGATGATAATATCCAAAACGATAAAGAATTTATTCTTAACATTCAGAAGGCAATGCTTGTTACTTTGTTTGAAAGTAAAAAAATAAACCACTTTCAATACGAATACGCAATAGAATTGCTTGAAAAAAATTTTAGAAAGAAGTAATTTTTTTGCGAATATTCAAAGCAGATGGTAAAATTTTATTGAAAGGAGTTGGTTTATAATGCTAAATGTAGCAGCATATTGTCGAGTTTCAACCGACAAAGATGATCAGGCAAACAGTTTTGAAAGTCAAAAGTTGTATTTTGAGGAATATATAAAAAGGAATCCTGAGTGGGAACTTTATGAAATATATGCAGATGAAGGCTTGACGGGTACAAGTACAAAAAAGAGAAAAGCTTTTAATAAAATGATTGCAGATGCACACTTAGGAAAATTTGACTTGATTATCACAAAAGAAGTAAGTAGATTCGCAAGAAACACCGTAGATACTCTGCAATATACAAGAGAATTAAAATCTCTAAATATTGGTGTTTACTTTGCTCTTGATAATATTGACACTCTTGCACCGGACGGAGAATTAAGACTTACAATTATGGCTTCATTGGCTCAGGAAGAAAGCAGAAAAACATCTGAACGAGTTAAATGGGGACAAAAGCGACAAATGGAAAAAGGTGTTGTATTCGGACGAGATATGCTTGGATATGATGTTGTAAATGGTGTTCTGCATATCAATGAAGATGGAGCAGAGATTGTAAGATTGATATTTCATAAGTTTGCAATAGAGAAAAAAGGTACATACACCATAGCAAGAGAACTTCGTGAAGCAGGATATAAAACTATAACGGGAAATGCAATATGGACAAATACTGTTATTCTGAAGGTTCTGAGGAATGAAAAGTATTGTGGTGACCTTATTCAAAAGAAAACTTTTACGCCTGATTTTCTTACACATCAAAAAAAATACAATCGTGGTGAAGAAGATTTTGTTGTGTTAAGGGACCATCACGAGCCTATTGTTTCAAGAGAACTTTGGGATATGGCACAATATGAACTTGACAAACGCTCACCGTCTGAAGAAATCAAATTAAGACATAGTAATCGTTATCCACTATCGGGAAAAATAGAATGTGGTTGTTGTGGAAACAGATTTGTGTCAAGAACAAAAAAAAGAAAAGACGGAAGCAGATATAAAGCTTGGCGATGCTATGAAGCAGCACAACATGGCTTGCCGAAAGTTGATGCTGCAGGGAATCAAATCGGATGTAATGTTAATTCTCAAATTCGTGATGAAGATTTTATGCTTGCGATTCAGAAAGTTATTGAAAATTTGAAAGCAAACAGAAAAGTAATTTTAGATGAAGTCCTTGAAGTCTTAAAAATTGTATTCGATGCAGGAGAAAGCAAACAACTTGATGAAGATGCAATCAAAAAGAGAATTGAGAATCTTACATCTAAATCGGAAAGATTGCTTGACTTGTATTTGAGTGAGGATTTGACAAAAGAACAATATCGGCAAAAGAAAGAGAGCTACGAAAAAGAGATTGCGGAGTTAAATTACTCTTTAACACAAAGCAATAAGGAGAAATACAACTCATACGATAGCGAACAGATAATTGCCGATGTGAAAGAATATCTGTCAGATTTACTCTATGCAAGAAAGCAAGACGATATTTTTTATAAAACAATCATTGAAAAGATTGTAGTTTATGATAGAAAGCATTTTGATGTTTATTTAAATTTGCTCCCACACAGATGGAAAGTAGTGCTAAATTCAGCGTTAGAGCCGAATGACCTGTGTGGGAGCATTAAACACACGACATACCGACAGCGTGTCAGTTATACGCCTTTTCCGAATAAACGGAGAATAAAACGCCGCTGTGCAAGAAACAATAATCAAAAAAACAAGGAGGATTCTTATGAAAGAAATGTTTTGTTTCCAATGCCAGCAAACGGCGCATAACACAGGCTGTGAGGGGAAAGCCGGTGTCTGCGGCAAAAAAGCAGACACCGCGAATTTTCAGGATGAACTGATTGGTGCGCTGGTTGGTCTTGCGCGTGCTTCGTCAGACGGACATGTTACCGCCCGCACAGACGAGCTTGTGCTAAAAGGTTTATTTACTACCATTACAAATGTCAATTTTAACAATGTCACCATCAAGCAAATGAAAACGGATATTGAAAACGAAAAACGTAGAATCAATGCCAAAGCGATTGAGGATTATGATATGAAAGCGTTATGGGAGGAAAATGAGGATATCCGCTCATTGAAATCCCTTATTCTGTTTGGTATCAAGGGAATGGCCGCGTATGCCTATCATGCGCTGGCGTTAGGGAAAACAGATCCGGAAATTAACCGGTTCTTGTATGAGGCACTATGTGCCATCGGGGAGGATAAATCGCCGGAGGAGTTGTTGGAGCTTGTTTTAAAAACCGGCGAGGTCAACTACAAATGCATGGCATTATTGGATGAAGCTAATACGTCTGCTTATGGCGAACCTGTGCCGACGGAAGTGCCGCTCACAATCGAAAAAGGTCCGTTTATTGTCGTCAGCGGACATGATCTGCACGATATGAAGCTCCTTTTGGAACAGACGGCCGGAAAAGGAATCAATATTTATACGCACAGTGAGATGCTGCCGGCACACGGCTATCCCGAATTGAAAAAATATCCGCATTTAAAAGGAAATTTCGGAACAGGCTGGCAGAACCAACAATCGGAATTTCATAATATTCCTGCTCCTATCCTCTTTACGACCAACTGCCTAATGCCTGTGCGTGAAAGCTATTCGGACAGAGTCTTTACCACTTCTGTCGTTTCTTATCCGGAACTTGTCCACATCGGAGAGGGCAAGGATTTTACACCGGTAATTGAAAAAGCATTGGAATGCGGAGGATATGACGAGGATAAGCAGATGACCGGTATGAACGGCGGAAACACCGTTATGACCGGTTTTGCGCATCATGCGGTGCTGTCACAGGCAGAAAAGATCGTAAAGCTTGTGAAAGAAGGAAAAATAAAGCATTTCTTCTTGATTGGCGGTTGTGACGGTGCATCGCCCAGCAGAAGCTATTATACGGATTTTGCCAAATTAACGCCGCCGGATACGCTCATTCTGACGCTTGCCTGCGGTAAATACCGTATCAACGATTTAGACCTTGGAGAAATCGACGGCATTCCGCGTATTCTTGACTGCGGTCAGTGTAATGACTCATACAGCGCTATACAAATTGCGCTGGCTCTTGCCGATGCGTTTGAATGTAGCGTGAACGATCTGCCTCTCACACTTGTTCTTTCTTGGTACGAACAGAAAGCGGTTTGCATTCTGTTGACGCTTTTGTATTTAGGCATTCAGAATATTATCTTAGGGCCGACGATTCCGGCTTTTGTATCGCCGGGTGTTTTGAAAGTGTTGGCGGAGAAGTATCATCTTACCCCTGCCGATAAACCGGAAACGGATTTGGAAAAAGCTTTGCACCGTTAACATTGAATTCACATCCGCGAGCACGGAAAACAAACGTGCTTGCGGATTTTTTTGAGAATAAGCCGAGATTTCTTTGAAAAAATATTGAAATTTTCGTGATGATTTGGTATAATTTAAGAAGAAAATTAAACCAAGGTGATCCCAATGTCCTTAAATCCCAGCATGAAAAAAGAAATCCGTATGTTTATCTGCGATGATAATGCTGTATTTGCCAATCTTATCAAAGAAACCGCAGAAAAGGCAATGCCGTCGAAACGGTCGGCCGAAATACTTGTGTTTGACAGTCCGAAACTGCTTTTGGAGGAATGGAACAGGACTTTTGCCGACGCAGTGATACTTGATGTCAATATGCCGCATATGGACGGCTTTGCCCTTGCAGAGAAATTACAGCAAAGTAAACCGGATGTATCGGTGATATTTGTCACAAGTCATGAGAATCTTGTTTTTCAGTCCTATGAATATCATCCGTTCTGGTTTATCCGAAAGAATCATCTGGAAGAGCTTAAAAATGTGCTGCCGAAGCTTCTTACCGTCATTGACGCGCGGGATGAAGAAAAGCGGCAGAGATTTCTTCTCAATGCGGAAAACTGCACGATCGAATTGGATATCAATACGCTTGTCTATATTGAATCCTTTAAAAACGATATAGTGATTCATGACCGTGTCAAGGAAGATATCCGCGTGCGATGCAAGATTTCAGACGCGGCGCGTCAATTATATCCCATGCACGTCATTCGCATTCAGAAAAGCATTCTGTTGAATTGCCGGTACATATCCAAAGTAACCAGCAGAGAAGTCTTTATGACAGACGGCACATCGTTCAATGCCGGAAGAGACCGCATCGATGATATCAAGGACGAATATCAAGAATACATAAGGAGTCGGATTTAATGCAAAACTTTTTTGAAATCGGCATAAATCTCTTTGAAACATTTTTGTTTACCGAATTCATGACACGCTATTTCGGCACAAAATTCAAAAATAAATACAAATATATAGGCTTTTGCGTGACATGGCTTTTTTCATTCCTTTGCATGTGCGCGATGAACAAACTTGTCACAGTGGAAACGTTTGCAACCGCTGTTTTTATCCTGTTATACTTTGTCTATGCACGTATTTTCTTGAACGGAAAATGGCAATCACAGCTTTTGATGTCTGCTGTCACGTATTACCTTGCTTATGCGATAGGAATTCTTACCAATCTTACCGTATGCAATGTAATAGGCTATGACCCCGAAAAATTAGCGACTGTATTCAACGGTGCGCGCGTTGCTTGCGTGATTTTCACCAAACTGCTGTTTGTTTTTATTACCGAAGTGATCTTACACCGGAACAAACGGACATTGCATACCAAAAACACATGGCTCTTGGTAGCGGTGATACCGACGGTATCGCTTGTGTCGCTCGGTTCACTGTTAAAAGCAACGTTGGATCACGACGATATCCAGATCTATATCTGGATTGTTATGATTGGTATTGTGCTTGCGGACGGAATTGTATACTATTTTTTCACAGCTCTTGGAAAAGAATACGAACAGAATCTGAATATGCAAATGTTAGAACTGGAAAAAGAAACTTCGGAAAAATACATCAAGGAGATGGATGTATTTGTCAAGAAGATGAAAACGGTCAGACACGATATCAAAAATCAGCTTTGCACGGCATATGCCTATTTAGCCGAAGGAAAAGTCAAAGAAGCCAAGGAGTATATCCGCTCGCTTTCCAATGACTACCTGCCGACGCTCCTTGGTTATGTATCGACCGATAACGATGCTTTCAATGCCATTGTCAATTCCAAGGTCGCTCTGTGTGCCAATCAGAATATTCCGGTTCGCATCAATATCAAATCGGGCACCGTTATTGCGCTTGCTCCGACCGATACGGCCGCGCTTTTTGGCAATCTCTTGGATAACGCCATAGAGGCGACAAGCGCTGCCGAACAACCGGAAATTACGCTCGATGTCCATAACGACGGGGAATATCTGACGGTGGAATTAGCAAATACCATAAAAACATCGGTGTTAGAAACAAACCGGAATCTTGAAACCACCAAGCCGAACAAATCCATGCATGGTCTGGGGACGAAATCCATTCTTGAAATCGTGCGGTGATGCAACGGAATGCTGAAATACTACGAACGGGACGGCATGTTCATCTGCCACATTATGCTTTTACAGGAATCGGACGGTAGGTAAGTTGTACCGCTATTTGTGTAAGTTGTCACATACTACTTGAAATTGCATCGTGAAAACACTATACTGTGTACAGAAAGGAAAGAGAAATGGAAAAACTTGCAAATGCTTTAACAGACCGGCTTTATTTAAAAAAGGACATGCCGGAGGAATTACGCAGCGTCTATGCATACGGTTTCAAGCTCATGCTTTCAGATGTGACGAATGCGGCAGTTGTTCTTCTTCTGGGTCTTATATTCGGCCGGTTTGCCGAAAGTCTCATTTTTGTGAGCGTTTTATGCGGAGTACGCATATACAGCGGCGGCTTTCATGCAAAGACATTTCACATATGCCGTTGCTCCATGATTCTTACTTATTTCATCACACTTGCTGTTTCACAGCTTTTAGTGTGGTGTGAACCTTATCTTGGCGGCGCCTTGATGCTGTTTCTTTCTGCGCTCGGCATGATCAATGTCTGCACAATGGTTCTTTTCGCACCGGTGATTCATCCGAATAAACCGTTAAGCAAAGAACAAAAAGAAACGAACAAGGCAAAAGCAGTTCTTTTGACATCTGCTTTATCCGCACTATCAATTTTGTGTACATTTTTGGGAATAAAGGAAGGTATTGCGATTGCAGTAACCTTGACGGCTGTATCGGTTTTAATGCCGATTGGCCGGAAGTCGCTGAAAGGAGGAAGTTGAAATGTTGGATCGAATTGTGAACGCACTTGCAAAAGCTGCGTTTGAAACGGCTGTGAAGTCGGTCGATGTTGCATCCGCGGGAACGATGCATCAGCCCGAAGAGCCGGAGAACTTACAGGGTCTGGCAGCGAAATACCGGAATTATTCCAAAATTTGTCACTAAGTAAAATAAAATTACTTAGGGCATGTATCTTGGAAAAACCAACTGTTTGCTTCGGTGGGTAGTTGATATTCCGGTACAGGACTCAAACAAAAACAAAAAAACAAACATTCAAAAACACTTCAAAATCTTGTTCATGATGAGCGGGGCTTGCGCAGGAAACTGTTCAAGCCCCCCTTTTCATTTTATCTCATCTTCTTGAAGGGATTATTTTACTTCCTGCAACATAAGTATGTGGGGGAGTGAATCGCTTTGATAAAAAAGAATACGAAAATCCGGATAGAAACATCTGTCACGCAATCGAAAAATATCCTTGAAGCACAGGAAATCGCTCTGCAAAAACTCTTTTTGCTGCTGTTGGAGGAAAATGCTCTGACCCTGTCTGAGTATAACCATGCAGTTGCAATTATAAGAAGAAAACACAAATAAATTAAAAATATATATTTCTCCTAAAATTTCTATAATTCGACACGAAAATATGTGCATTTATGATAATTGTATTGAAATATTTTAAGTATTTCTGTTGGAATTCATAGCAAAATGCGCTTAAAGCATTGACAAAACATAGTTTCTGTGCTATTATTTCTTATGTAATTGCATGAAATTGTGCTGGCTTATTTATAAAAGCAAGGTGTTGTTTCGGCAAGGTTCACTTTCAAAAAGGAGCAATATGATGAGAGAAAAAGAATTTGAGACAGTAGAGGAAAGCGGACAAGATATTCTTACTTATATCCAGATGCTTTGGAAGCATAAAGCTGTCATTATCGTTTTAACGGTTTTGGCCGCGCTTCTCATGTTTGCAAAAACTACCTATCTGACAGCAGATACGTATACATCTTACGGAATTCTTCATGTCAGCAACAAAAAAGAAGAAAGCGACCCGGATACTTCCATCAAAAAGACGGACCTTGATACTTCCAAATCTCTCAGTACGACTTATATCGAGATTTTAAAAACACGTGCTTTTTTGCGTGATATCAGCAATGCGGTTGACGGTAAGTATTCCGGTACGCAGATCGGAAGCATGATCAGCATTTCGAGTGTCAACGATACGGAACTCCTCAAAATCACTGTCACAGCCGGTAACGCGGAGGATGCTTACCAGATCGCCCAAGCCTTTATGGCACAGGCGCCTGCAAAGCTTATCAGCGTGTACAAAAGCGGTGAGATTGAAGTGGTTGACCCGCCCGTAAAACCTACAATCGCTGACAATAAAGGAATTGCCAGAAATACTGCTATCGGCTTTGTTCTCGGTTTTGTACTCGGTGCGGTATATGCCTTTATCTATGAGTTCTTTGACAGAAAAATTCACAAGAGCGACGATGTTGCAAAACGTTACGGCGTTTCGATTTTAGGTGAAACCTCTTTGGATCCGCACCGTTCATCCAAACGCAAAAAAGAGAAAGAACTTCCTGAAGAATTGCAAAACGTCTTGAACAGCAAATCGGATTTTGATACAGTGGAAACGTATAAAGCTATCCGTACCAATATCATGTTCTCCATGCCCAAGAAAGAGCTTGGACGTGTGATTATCGTAACCAGTGCCGCTCCGGGTGAGGGAAAGACCACGACGGCGATTAACCTTGCCATCACATTTGCACAGACCGGAGCAAAGGTTATGCTGATCGACTGCGACCTGCGCCGTTCAAGAGTGCATCGTTACTTACAGCTTGAAAGAGACGAAGGCGTAACCAACGTCGTTTGCGGCTATACGGATTTGGAAAAGGCTATTCGTAAGAATGTCCGTGACAACTTGGATTGCCTTACAGCCGGCGCAATTCCGCCGAACCCGGCAGAGCTTCTTCAATCGGACGAGTTCCAGAATATGGTCGATACCCTGCGCCATGAATACGATTATATCTTCTTGGATACGCCGCCGGTTACGGTCGTTACCGACGCGGCCATTCTGACCAAACATTGCTCGGGTGTCGTTCTTGTGGCACGCAGTGAATTAACGACGTATGATATGTTGGATTCAGCCGTCGAAGATATTAAGAATGCCGATGCCAAGATTTTGGGCATTATCGTTCACGGTTGCAGCAACAAATACAAAAAATACGGTTATTACCGCTCCAAGAAGTACGGCAACAAATACAAGTATAAATATGACTATCGTTATGCCGACGATGTCAAGAAATAAATCGTTATGACGGATATACATTCTCATGTTTTGCCGGCAATTGACGATGGTGCGAGAAATATTGATGCAAGTCTTTCTATGTTGCGGCAAGCCTATACACAAGGTGTACGCACGCTTGTCGCAACACCGCATGCCGTCATTCATTCGGAGGAGGATATCGATGAATTTCTCCATGACAGACAGCTTGCTTATCAGACCTTAACGGAGGCGGTATCGCAAGAATCCGTTCCGGCGCCGCAACTCCTTTTGGGGGCGGAGCTCTACTTAGATCACGATGTCAGCCGCCATTCGGGTTTAAAGCGGCTGTGCCTTGGCGCGTCGAGTTGCGTGCTTATGGAATTCCCGACTGAAAAAGGTTTTCCGAAACATGGGGAAGAGTGGTTTTATGAGATGAATTACCGGGGAATTGTTCCGGTGATTGCCCATATTGACCGCTATCCCTTTTGGAAAGATGTTTTGGAGGCGTTAAGTTCTCTGCGGATATATTATCAGATCAACGCTTCCGCGTTCCTCACGTTTTCCGGACGCCGTTTAATTCATAAGCTTATGAAATACGGGTATCCGTATATTGTTTCGAGTGATATGCACAGCGTTCACGCAAGACCCTGCAACATGAAAGCAGCCTATGCGATCGCAGAAAAAAGTTATAAGGAACAGGCAATCGAACTGTTTGATACCAATGCACAAGAAATGTTGGGTGTTGTAGTATAGCAGCGCAGATTGCGCGTTTCTTGATGATAAATGTGTATATTTTGAAAATGTGCAGTGAAAATAAATAACAAATATCGTTATATTTAAATGAATGCTTCAAAAAAGGATGTTAAAAGCAAATGAAAAAAATCCGTAACCGCCATATCTTTATTTTGGATATATTGCTATGCCTTGCGGCATACATAATCGCATTGGGAATAGCCTTCCCCGTGTCACAGATTTTTGCGCATTTCGGGGCGGGCGCGCTTTTGATTGGTCTTACAACGGGAATCTATGCGATTTTTATGTATGTGTGGGGCATTTACAATATTGATTGGTTATATGCCGGCGCCAGCGAGTATTTGCGGTTGCTTTCTGTTTTGAGTTCCTGCACGGCTCTCAGTGTGGCGGCCGGATTATTTGTAAATACCGACGCTCTGTATCCAAAACTCAATTTTGCGGCAAATCTGATCTTAGTCGCCATGGTTTGTACCCTTCGCTTTACGGTACGTTTGATTTATAAAACAGGTACGTTAAAAGGAAAGTCGGGCGGTACTCGAACGCTTATTATCGGAGCAGGACGGCTTGCGGTCATGCTGTTACGTGACATTGCCGACAATGAGAATCTGAATTTCGATGTTGTGGGGCTTATTGACGACAGTCCGCGAAAACAGCATAAACGAATTTACAATGCAAGTGTCATCGGAACACGCGAGGACATTGCGCGCATTTGCCGGGAGCAGAAAATCGAACAGATTATCTTTGCTATTTACACGACCAGTGTGGAGGAGAAACGCGAGCTGCTTGACATATGCAGTCAAACCGGCGTGAAAGTCAAGATTATTCCCGGTGTGGAGGCCGCGCTGAACGGCGAAATGCGGTTAAGCAAAATGCGTGAAATTGTCATCGAAGATCTTTTGGAACGTGCGCCCATCAAGTTGGATAACGACCTGATTGCCGGTCAGATCTGCGGAAAAACGGTTATGGTAACCGGTGGCGGCGGCTCGATCGGATCGGAGCTCTGCCGTCAGATTGCAAAGTTCAATCCGGCACGGCTTATTATTCTTGACATTTATGAAAATACCACGTATGAACTTCAAAATGAGCTGACGAAAGATTATCCGGATCTGACCTTGGATGTTCTGATTGCGTCGGTGCGCGATGTGGCGCGATTGGAATCCATTTTTGAAAAATATCGTCCGGATATTCTTTTCCATGCCGCCGCGCACAAGCATGTTCCGTTAATGGAATATTCGCCCTGTGAAGCCATAAAGAACAACGTTTTCGGCACATACAACACCGCACGCACGGCCATAAAGTACGGAGTCAAGAAATTTGTACTCATTTCGACTGACAAAGCTGTCAACCCGACCAATGTCATGGGCGCCAGCAAGAGAATGTGCGAAATGATTATTCAGACCATGCAAAAATACGGAAAAACGGATTTTGCAGCGGTACGTTTCGGAAATGTGCTTGGCTCTAACGGTTCGGTTATTCCGTTGTTTAAAAAGCAGATTGCGTCCGGCGGTCCTGTTACGGTGACTGATCCCGAAATTACGCGTTTCTTTATGACGATTCCCGAAGCGGCTCAATTGGTATTGCAGGCGGCGGCATATGCTTCCGGCGGTGAGATCTTTGTGTTGGATATGGGAAAACCGGTCAAGATACGCGATCTTGCCGAGAAAATGATTTATTTGTCCGGGTTAAAACCGGGGATTGATATTGAAATTGTCTACACAGGCTTGCGTCCCGGTGAAAAACTGTATGAAGAACTGCTCATGAACGAAGAGGGCTTAAAGAAAACAGCTCACAGCAAAATTTTTGTCGGCGCTCCGATGGATATTTCGATTGATGAGCTTGCTGCAAAGATGCAAAAACTGCAAGACGCTGTGCCGCAGGATGAAGAAACGATCAAACGTATCGTCTCCGAGGTTGTGCCGACATATCATTACACCCCGAAAGCACCGTCGACTTCTGAAAACAAAGAGAAGGCAGGCGTATTGGTCTAAACAAAGGACACTCGCTTTTGAGCCTTTTTAGAAAACTCAAAGGAATTTGCTTTCCGGGATACTTTCTTTAAATTCATTTTCTTATCAGCATGCAAAACGCGCGGTGAATTGAGCAGTCAGATCACCGCGCGTTAAATTTTGTTCGCTTTTTCTATGAGCCAAGCCGCGTTTATTTATTCAACCGCATACTCTATCATAATTTCGCTTTATTTTCATACATTTTAGCAATCACACATTGAAAGAAAGGCGTGATTTGCTTGAAATTTTCTGATTTTTCTGAACAGAAAAAAATCTGTGCCGCGTATTGCCGTGTCTCGACCGACAGTGATGACCAAGCCAATTCTTTTGAAAACCAGAAAAAATACTTTGAGCGGTTTATTGCGGAACACAAAAACTGGATCTTGTACCGCATTTATGCGGATTCGGGGCTAACCGGCACTTCTACCAAAAAGCGAGCCGCTTTCAATCAGATGATGGATGCGGCAAATTTACAGAAATTCGATTTGATCTTGACCAAAGAAGTTTCGCGTTTTGCACGTAACACGCTTGATACGCTGTCTTTTACGCGTATGCTAAAAGAAAAGGGAATAGGGGTATATTTTCTGCTTGACAATATATATTCCCTTGATTCCGATGCGGAACTGCGGTTGACGATTATGGCGTCGCTGGCACAAGAGGAAAGCCGAAAAACATCAGAACGTGTCAAATGGGGACAAAAGCGGCAAATGGAAAAAGGAGTGGTTTTTGGCAGAGATATGCTTGGCTATCGTGTGATAGACGGAAAAATGCAGATAGAACCCAAAGGGGCAGAAACTGTTCGATTGATCTATGATAAATTTGTTTTTGAAAATAAGGGTGCTTCTGTCATTGCGCGCGAGCTTGCGGCATCCGGAATCCCGACTTTTACCGGAAAAAAAGTCTGGCAGCACAGCGTCATCTTAAAACTGCTTGCAAATGAAAAATATTGCGGTGATCTTGTGCAGAAAAAAACGTTTACGCCCAATTATCTGACACATGAAAAAAGGTATAATCATGGGGATGAACCACTCGTCTTCACACAGAATCATCATGAACCGATTGTTTCACGCAAAATCTGGAATGCGGCGCAAGAACGCTTAAACAAACAGTCGCCTCAAATGCACAAAATGTCCAAACATACCGGTCGCTACCCTTTATCCGGTAAAATCTTCTGCGGTTTTTGCGGAAAACCCTTTGCGGCGCGAACCAAACACAAAAAAGACGGCTCTATTAGCCCGGCTTGGCAATGCCGGAATCCGGATTGCAAGGCGCCGCATGTGCAGATCCGGAATGCGGATTTTCTTATTCTGCTGCAAAAAGTTGTGGATGCTTTTGAATTTGACCGTTCGGAACTGATAGGTGTCTGTCGGAATATCCTTGACCGTGTTTTTGACGGAGAGGAGCAGAATACCATGCTTGTGAAAAACGAAAAGCTTTGTCGGCAAAATGAGCGATTACTCGATTTATATCTGACAGGTGTCATTGATAAGGAGCATTATTTGCAGAGAAAAGCGCAGTATGAAAAGCAGACCCAAATATGCACATCGAGTGAGAAAGATTGGGCAGAGCAGCGAACAGAAGAAATTCTTGAAAAAATCCAAAAGTTACTTACGGAAAGTGAGAGCGCCTTTTACAGGGGACTGCTGGATAGAATCACTGTTTTTGGCAGAGAAAAGACAGAACTGCGGTTTGCGACCGGGTTGACCTGTACGGCGTTTATCGAATAATAAAAGGTGTCTTTTTGACACGATATACCGATGTCGGTCAAAAGACCGGTTATATCGCTGTATGGCATGCTGTACCGCTGTGAAAGATAACGGAGCGAGGCGCCCAATTCGCCGTCCGGGCCGCCGTATTGGCTCATGACCACCATGGCGGCACGTGCGTCCGGTTTTTTGATATTTACCGGAAATTGCAAACGTTTTTCATAATTCCACATCAGTTTTCATCTCCTTCCCAGGGAAAAGGCGGATCGATCCATGTCCAACCGCTTTTGGTAGCTTCCAAATTGTCGGTCGTCAGTGGTCCATACAGTTCTTCATAGGCGGCAACCGCTTTGCGGCGCGCTTCGTTGTGCCGGTCAAAAAAGGCTTGTGCTTTTTTGCTTTCGGGATGTGTGTCCAGATAAAGCCGTGCTTCGTCGACGGCAAAACCTTCTTCCATGACGGTGCGCATAAGGCGTGCACGGCTGTTTTCTTTGCTTCTCATTCTCACGACCGGGCACCTCCTACGGCAAGAAACGGCATATAAAGCTCCGGGAATATAGTTCCGTTGTTCAATCCTTCGCTTAACGGGAACAATGCGTCAAAATCGGCGTTCTGCATGGGAACGCTTGCAACGGCAAGCCCGATGGGCATGGTGTCAGCACCGGAACGAATATCACAAGCTAATTGATTCATAGCTATCGTTCTCCTGTGTTTTATTTCATATAATTTCAGGGTAACTGCCTTTGTATAGCGGTTACTCCTGTTACAGTATATGACAAAAAGGAACGGAGTGCGTCGGCGCAGACAAAACTTTGCTTTTGTTTGAGCAATTGCGGCGAGAACGGAAAAAAGCCCTTAAAGTTTGCAAAGAGTTGCGTACTTTAAGGGCAGGGAATATTAAAAATCAGGGAGATCAAAGGGAATCGATACGGAACTGTTCGTTATATAGCTTTGCATAAATTCCGTTCTTTGCAATCAGCGCTTTATGCGAGCCTTGTTCGGCAATTTTGCCGTCGGAAATGACGGCAATCTCATCGGCGTTCTTGATGGTAGAAAGCCGATGAGCAACAACCAGTGTGGTACGCCCCTTGCAAAGCTCGTCTAACGATTTCTGAATGAGAAGCTCCGTGGTATTGTCGAGAGCGCTTGTCGCCTCGTCCAAAATCAGAATCGGCGGATTCTTCAAAAAGACGCGCGCTATGCTGAGTCGCTGTTTCTGACCGCCGGACAGCCGCACGCCGCGTTCGCCGATCTGCGTGTCATAGCCGTTTTCCATAGAAAGGATGTATTCATGAATGTTGGCGCGTTTGGCGGCTTCAATTACTTCTTCATCAGTGGCGTCCAAACGTCCATACAGGATGTTTTCTTTGATACTGGCGTTGAACAGGTAAATATCCTGCTGTACGATGCCGATGTTGCGGCGCAGGCTTTCCCGTGTGACTGTGCTGATATCTGTTCCGTCAATGAGGATTCGTCCGTCCGAAATGTCATAAAAGCGCGGAATCAAGTGGCATATAGTGGTTTTTCCGCCGCCGGAGGGGCCGACAAGTGCAAAGGTTTCGCCAGCTGGAATGTCAAACGAGACACCGTGCAAGACTTCTTCGTTTTCTCCATAACGGTTCGACACGTTTTCAAAACGGATATTGCCCCGAATCTTGCCAATATCCTTGGCAGCGGGGGCGTCTGTTTCGGGAGAAGCGTCCATGATTTCCAAGAAACGCTCAAATCCTGCAACACCGTCTTGATATTGCTGCATGAAGTTTATAAGCGTTGTTACCGGCGTCAAAAACAAATTCAAGGAAACGATAAAGGCAGAGTAATCGCCGAAATTGATTTTTCCGTTATATAAGAACAAACCGCCGGCAATGAGAACCGTAACATTGAAAAAATTGGAAAGAAAAGAGGTCGTTGACAAGAATTCGCCCATAGCCTTGTAGGCGCCGGTGCGTGCCTCAACAAATTCCCGGTTGCTTGCCGCAAATTTTTCCTTTTCGCGCGCAGAATTGGTGAAAGCTTTGGTCACACGGATGCCGGAAATACTGCTTTCGAGAGAAGCGTTGATGGCGGCAATTGCCTGACTGCTCGCCTTGAAGGCGCGCCGCATGCGAAGCCGTAACTTAAACGCCACACAGACCAAAAGCGGTACGCATAAGAACACAATAAGCGTCAGATACAGATTTATGGAGGCAAGATAAGCAAACGAGACTAAGATCGTAATGCCGGTGACAATTACGTTTTCCGGCCCATGGTGCGCTAATTCGCTGATATTCATAAGGTCGTTTGTCATGCGGCTCATGAGCTTACCGGTCTCGTTCTCATCGAAAAAAGAAAAGGGGAGCGTTTGGAGTTTTGCAAACATGTCCCGACGCATATCCGCCTGCATCAGTACGCCCATGACATGGCCTTTGTATTGCACGAAACAGTCAAGTCTTTTACGGATATAGTAAAGGACAAGCAGTGCGACACCGGCAAAGATAATCATTTTGTACTCTTTTTGCGGAATCAGGTCGTTTAACATGGTTCGGGTGATGATCGGATAAACAACGCCGATGAGAGAAGCGACTAACGCCGCAGTCATATCCAGGAAGAATAGTTTTTTGTGCGGTTTATAATAGGGAATAAAACGTTTGAACATGAAAGGATCCTTTCAAAGACAGTGATAATATACTTATTATACAACAAATTTTTCCAAAAAGCAAGGTTTATGCCCTTTTTGCGCAAAAATGGCAGTTCGACTGAACTGCCATTTTTCCTAAGGGGAAAAAACTTATTTTTTTGCCTCTTCCAGCGCCTTGCGGATTTCGCTTTCGGTTTCAAGTCCCGAAATTCGTTGTTCAAGATCCGCGGCGTCCTTTTTGGTCCAAAGCGACAGTGTTTTTTTCACAACCGGAATCGAGGCCGGATTGACACTGAATTCATCCAATCCGTATGCCAAAAGCAAAGGGATCAACCTTTCGTCTGCCGCCGCTTCACCGCACATGCCAACCGGAATATGCGCCTTGTTTGCCGAAAGGATGATATGTTTTATAGAGCGGAGCACGGCCGGGGAGAAAACGGAATACAAATAGGACACATCCGGATTTCCGCGGTCAACCGTCATGGTATACTGAGTTAGATCGTTTGTGCCGATGCTGAAAAAGTCGGCGTGTCTGGCAAAAAGATCGGCACAGAGCGCTGCGGCCGGCGTTTCTATCATAACACCGAGTTTGATGGACTTGGCAAACGGTATGCCTTTTGCTTCAAGCTCCTTTTCGCATTCCGAAAGAAGCGCGCGCGCTTTTGTTACTTCTTCCACACCGGTGACAAGCGGCAGCATGATGCGGATGTCGCCGTATGCGCTTGCCCGAAGTAAGGCACGGAGTTGTGTTTTGAACAAATCCGTATGCGATTCGCAAAAGCGGATGGCGCGAAAGCCTAAAAAGGGATTTTCCTCTCTTTTCAGTCCGAGATAGGGGATATTCTTGTCGCCGCCGACGTCAAGCGTCCGAACAATGAGCGGCTTGCCCTTTAAGATGAGGGCGGCCTTTTTGTAGGCCTCAAACTGTTCCTCTTCACTCGGTGCGCTTTCACGTTCCATAAAGAGAAATTCCGTCCGGAACAGTCCCACACCGTCGCCGCCGTTTTGCATGACGGCTTGCGCATCTTCGGGACTGCCGATATTTCCGGCAGCTTCTAAGAGAACTCCGTCCGCCGTTTTGGCTTTTTTATCGGTAAACGAAGCAAGTTCCCGCTTTTTCTCGTTGTATTCGGCCTGCAAGGCACGATACTTTTGAATTTCTGCGTCAGACGGGTTCGGAAGAACCGAGCCGTTTTGTGCGTCAACAATTACAGACGTGCCGCTTTTTAACGTTTCCGTGAGTCCGGAAATTCCTAAAATGGCCGGGATTCCCATGGCACGCGCAAGAATGGCTGAATGAGAGGTCGCACCGCCTGTTTCAGTGAGAATGGCGGCGACATGCTCACGGTCAAGCCCTGCGGTGACCGAGGGGACTAAATCTTTGGCACAGATCACGCTGTCCGGTGCAAGACTTGAAAGCTCGGGCGATTCTTTACCAAGGAGCAAAGAAAGAAGATCGTTTTTGATATCACTTACGTCAGAAGCGCGTTCTTTTGTAAGTTCATCCTCCGCTTGCGAAAAAATCATGGCGAACCTATCGCATATCTGCGTGATGGCGCTTTCGGCGCAGACGCCGGAATCCATGAGCTTTTCGATTTCGCTTTGCATATAGGGATCCTGTATCATCAGAATATGCCCCAAAACGATTTCTGCTTCTTTTTCACCGACATTTTCACGCAGTTTTTTTGCGCTTGCTTCGTTTTTTTTGATGAACCGGTCAAGGGCTGCATGAAACCGTTCCTTTTCGGCTGTCGGATCACAGCCGCTCCGATCCTCAAAGGACAGATCCTCTTTGTCAAGCAAAACCACGTTACCGATTCCGTATCCGCCGGATACGCCGATTCCCTTTAACATGGCCGTTTCCTCCTTTGCGGTTTATTCGCCGAATCCGCTCTCGATGAGAGAAGCAGCGCTGTCAAGAGCAGCGTTTTCATCGTCGCCGTCGCATACGATTTCAATGGTACTGCCGCATTTAATTCCGGCGGCAATGATATTCATAAGGCTCTTGCCGTTGACATCCGAACCATTGAATTTAATGGTGACGTTGCAGTTAAATTTTGCCATGGCGGCAGCAAACTGGCCGGCCGGGCGCATGTGGAACCCTTGTGCGTTTTTGATAGTCAAAGTCTTGGAAGTCATGATACTTTCTCCGTTCTGATCAATTTAATGTTTTTTAGTTATACTATGCTTTTTGTGAGACGTTCTTTTTGAATACACCGAGTAATACTGTGGAGAGCGCCGTTCCGGCCACCAAGGAAAGTAAATACAGCGGCCAGTTCCCGACAACGGCGAACACAAAGATTCCTCCGTGCGGCGCCATAAGCGTGCATTTGAAGATCATGGACAGACCGCCGGAAAGCGCGGCGCCCAGCACACAAGCCGGAATCACGTGAAGCGGATCGGCCGCGGCATAGGGAATAGCGCCCTCGGTGATAAAGCTAAGCCCCATAATATAATTGACCGGTGCGTTTTTGCGTTCTTCTTCGGTAAATTTGTTTTTGAAGAGCGCCGCCGCAAGCGCGATGGCAAGAGGCGGAACCATGCCGCCGATCATCACGGCCGCCATAATGTCATAGTTGCCGCTTGTGATGGCTGCTGTTCCGAATACATAGGCCGCTTTGTTGAACGGACCGCCCATATCAATGGCCATCATGCCGCCTAAGATCAGCCCGAGTGCGAATTTGCTTGCTTCGTTCATGCTGTTTAAGAAATCCGTAAGGCCGGTGTTGATCATACCCATAAACGGGTTGACAAAGCACATCACAAGCGCGATGGCGCCAAGCCCGGCAAGCGGATAAATAAGAACCGGTTTAATGCCTTCCAGCGAATCGGGAAGTTTGTCGCACAGCCTTTCAATGCCGAGCATGAGATAGCCGCCCGCAAAACCGGCAAGCAGCGCGCCCAAGAAACCGGATGGGATATCACCGCCGATATGGGCAAAAGTTGAACCGGTTGTAGCGAGGTAGCCGCCGACAAAACCGACCAAAAGACCGGGACGGTCGGCAATGCTTTGCGCGATAAACGCCGCAAGTACCGGAATCATGAAGTTGAAAGCATAGCCACCGATTCCTTTGAAGAATGCGGCTGCCGGGGTAAACGTACCGAAACTTGAATCCTGCGGCGCGCCGGCGATGGTATCAATAAGAAAGGCAAGAGCAATGAAGATACCGCCGCCTACGACAAACGGCAGCATGTGGGATACGCCATTCATTAAGTGCTTATAAACTTTTCTGCCGAACGATTCGTTGCCGTTTGAAACGGAGGTTTTGGTCTTTGCCGTGGCATGATAGACTGGTACGTCTCCGGAAATAATCTGATTGATCAGTGCCTCTGGGTTTTTGATCCCCTCGGAAACACTGACGCTTAAAACTTTTTTGCCGTCGAAACGTGCCATTTCCACCGATTTGTCGGCGGCAACGATAATTCCGTCAGCCGTGGCAATTTCCGTGTCGGTTAAAATATTTTTTGCGCCGCCTGAACCGTTGGTTTCGGCTTTTAAAGGATAACCGAGTTTTTTTCCGGCTTTTTCCAACGCCTCTGCCGCCATATAGGTATGTGCAATGCCGGTTGGGCAAGCGGTCACGGCAAGGACGCGGAAACCTTTTTGTGCCTCCGTCGTTTGTTTTTTCGCTTCATCGGGATATTTTTCTGTTTCAAAGGTGTCAATTTCTTTTAAGAATGCATCGGCCGATTTCGCCGCAAGAAGTTTGGCACGGAAGGTTTCGTCCATGAGCATGGTCATGAGCCGGGAAAGAACCTCCAAATGCACATCGCCGTCGTTGGGCGCGGCAATCATAAATAAGAGATTGGAGGGCTTTCCGTCAAGCGCCGCATAATCCACGCCGCTTGGGACGGTCATGGCGGCAAGAGCCGGATGTTTCACTGCGTCGCTTTTGGCATGGGGAATGGCGATAGCGTCTCCGACCGCCGTCGAGCCTTGTTCTTCGCGCGCGAGAATGGCTTTTTTGTAAGTTTCCGGATCGGAGATACTTCCATTTTTGATTTGCAGCGAAATAAGCTGGTCGATTGCGTCTGCCTTTCCTGTGGGAGCGGCGTTTAAGAGAATACTTTCTTTTTGAAGCAAGTCTGTGATTCGCATGAAGATCTTCCTTTCTTTGAAGTATTTATTTTAATGGGTTGGTTTGTATTTCTTTCAAGAGCTTATCAATAAGCGGCTTTTTGGCCAGCCCTTCGGAAAAGGCAGTGGCACTTCCGGCGGCACTGCCGAGAGCAAGTGCATAGGCATAATCGTGTTTGTCTAACCAACCGGCTACAAAACCGGCTACCATAGAATCGCCTGCGCCAACCGAATTGACGGCTTTTCCCTTGGCTGTTCCTATGATGTGGACTTCTCCGGTTTCATCGACAAGTAAAGCTCCGTTTGCGGCCATGGAAACAAGCACATTGCGCGCGCCAAGCGTTTGCATCTGTTTTGCGTAATAGGCAATCTCGTCGGTGCTCGTTAAGGTCTTGCCGAATATTTCGCCTAATTCGTGGTGATTGGGCTTAATTAAAAAAGGCTTGTAAACCAAAACGTTTTTGAGTAAATCACCGGTTGCGTCTACTACAAACTGGATGTTTTTTCCGGAAAGCCGGGCAAGGATGGTCTCATAGATGTTTTCCGGAAGATCGGGCGGTATGCTGCCGGCTAAAATCAGAATGTCGCCGCTTTGCAGAGTGTCAAGTTTGCAAAAGAGCTTGTTTACCGCTTCTTGCGAAATGTCCGGCCCTTTGCCGTTAAGGTCTGTTTCAACGCTTGCCTTGACCTTGACATTGATACGGGACACCCCTTTTTCCAGACGGATAAAATCGCTTTTGATTCCGGCTTGTTCGACCCCGTTCTGGATGGCGTCCCCGGTAAAGCCTGCAATAAAGCCGAGTGCGGTTGATTCTTTCCCTAATTGCCTTAAAACAAAGGAAACATTGATTCCTTTCCCACCGAAAAAGATATACTCTTTCTCAGAGCGATTGACTTCGCCGGGAACAAGTCCCGGAATATTCATGACATAATCAAGAGCCGGATTAAAGGTTACTGTGTAAATCATAACTGCCTCCTTAAAAATTGGATATGTCAGCCGTTTAAGATCTCTGTGATAATGCAGGTCTCTTTGTAGCGCGCATCCTCGACACGGTCGGTGATAATGCACGCTTTTTCGGACGGGGCAAACGTGCAGGAGGAGATCTGCCCGAATTTGGAGTGGTCGGCTAACACATATGTGACATAGCTTTTGCGGAAAGCGGCTTCCTTAACGGCTGCTTCGTCGGGGTCGGGGGTTGTAAAACCGGCTGAAAGGGAAATGCCGTTTGTACCTAAGTAACACTTTACGAAATTGTACTTCAATATCGCATTGACTGCCTCAGCACCGATAACAGCTTCGGTGGTCGGTTTGATTCGGCCGCCGACCAAATAGACGGTAAAATTCTTTTTTGCAAGTTTTTTTGCATGATTGAAGCCGTTGGTTACATAAGTGGCGGAGGTTTCGGTGATATAATCGATCATACGCTCGGTCGTTGTGCCGGCGTCAATAAAAACAAAGTCGTTTTTGCGGATCGTTCCGGCAGCGTATTTCGCAATCGAGTCTTTTTCGTCGCGGAATTTGATTTCTTTTGCCTCGACAGACGCTTCGCTGAAATCAAATCGTTCATCCCCGATAACCGTTGCGCCGCCGCGCACCTTGATAATACAATTTTTTTCGTCGAGCGCCTGCAAATCGCGCCGGACGGTCGATTCGGAAATACCGAGTTCTTCGGAAAGGGTGGCGATGGTTGCTGTTCGGTGTTTTTCTAAATATTTTATGATCTTTTCGTAGCGTTCCTCTGTTAGCATGCAGGCACCTCTGTGATATATTTTGGAATATTTTGGAATTGTTTGAATCTTATGTGCTTATAATAACATGCTTTTGATATTTTGTCAAGAGATTTTTTGAAAAAACTATCAAAATATTCCAAAACATTTCAGGCGATTGCATTTCGCAGTGTTTTTATATTACTTTTTACAGTTTACCCTCAGCCGAATAAATCATACATGCATTTTTATAATCGGAAAAAAGTCTGCAAGTCTTGACAAAATCCGCCTTTTTTCTTATAATTAAATAAAACGAGAGCAGGAGTGAGAATATGAAAACCGTAACACTTGGCACAACCGGTATTGTTACACCGAAAAATGCGTTCGGTGCACTTCCGGTACAGCGTGTCGGAATGCCGGATGCCGTAAAGCTTTTAAGAATGGCTTATGAGGCCGGATTTACTTTTTTCGATACAGCGCGCGCTTATTCCGACAGTGAAGAAAAATTGGGTGAGGCGCTTTCGGATGTCAGAGAACGTATCTTTATTGCAACTAAAACCATGGCGACAACGGTTGACAAGTTTTGGAAAGATTTAGAAACAAGCCTTGCGAACCTGAAAACCGACCATGTTGACATCTATCAGTTCCATAATCCCTCGTTCTGTCCCAAACCGGGCGACGGAACCGGGCTTTATGAAGCCATGCTGCTGGCGAAAGAGCAGGGGAAGATCCGCCATATCGGACTTACTAACCACCGTCAGCATGTGGCGCGCGAGGCAGTCGAATCCGGTTTGTACGAGACGCTGCAATTCCCGTTCTGTTATCTCGCGTCGCAAGAGGATAAGAAGTTGGTCGCACTCTGCAAAGAGAAAAATGTCGGGTTTATTGCCATGAAAGGACTTTCCGGCGGTCTTATCACGGACGCACGCGCGGCAAGTGCTTTTATGAATGAATACGATAATGTTTTGCCGATCTGGGGCATACAGCGTGAAAGCGAATTGCGTGAGTTTATTTCGTATGCGGAGAATCCTCCGGTTATGGATGCGGATATGATTTCCCGTATCGAACGCGACAAAAAGGAGCTGGCAGGCGATTTCTGCCGCGGTTGCGGATATTGTATGCCATGTCCGGCCGGAATTGAGATCAATAACTGTGCGCGTATGTCGCAGATGATCCGCCGCAGTCCGTCGGCCGGTTGGCTGACGGAAGAAAGTCAGGCGAAAATGTTCAAAATCGAGGACTGCAAGAACTGCGGCGCATGCAAAAAGAAATGTCCGTATGGCTTGGATACGCCGGCGTTACTGCGCAAAAACTTAGAGGATTATAAAAATATTCTCTCAGGAAAAACTGAGATTTAGAAAGATGTGTGTATGAAAGAATTTCCAAATGAGTATGACAAACAAAAATTGGATTCCATGTATCAGGAAATCGGTTTGTCAGCACAGAATTTTGATTTGGTATCACGCTATTTTGAGGCTTTTGCATCCTTTTATGATATCCTGTCCTTAAAGGAGGCATTCCGGATTTTCAAAAGGCAAAACGGCGATATTGTGTCGGAAAAACAATTTATACAGTTTGCAGCCGCAGCGCGTCACGATGATGCAAAAGGGTATTACATTCTTGCTCCGGATGAACTGTATGAGGAAGAAATCTGCCGTTCTGAAATGGATTGGGAAATTGTAGCAGAGTATCTGTTTATGGATGCGGACGATGATATGTACTATGATGTTTCAGAAATACAGTCAAATATGCCATTATACATTCCGGCTAAGGAAAAGCTGCTTCAAAATGGCAAACAGGGCAACGTTGTCGAGAAAACAAAGCAGGCACTGGCACTTCAAACCTTTTTTCAAAAGATATTCCATATATCCGCTGTGGATGCATGGCATGAAGTGTGTGACTGTAATACGCATATGACTTTGGATGTAACGGAAGATATCGATGTAATTTTAGATGAGGTTTTCGGTGAGTTTGAAGAAAGAAATAAACGGCTTACCAAAAAGCAAATTGAAGAACTGATACCGCTTTTGGAAGATACCTATGAAAACACGCGTTTACCCATATACCGTGGATTTACGCCGAAAGAAATCAAAGAACGCGGATTAAGCGAATGAAAAAAATAAGGGAAAACCGAATTCGGTTTTCCCTTTCAGATTGTTGCAAAAGTCTATAAGACTTTTCGGGCGAAGCCCGATTTTAATAAAAATACGAAAAATCCGGGGACATGTGCCACGGATTTTTCACCGATAGATTCGCGCGTGTCGAAAAGCGGAGCTTTTTGGCATGAGGCGCGAGCGTACGAATCTGTTTCCGTGTCGTAAAACGCAGTTTTGCGACACGCTCAAAGGGAAAACCAAATTCGGTTTTTCCTTTTTTTATCTTATGAAAGCTCTTAGTCTTTGATACGGAATGTGCGAAGCGCATTTAAAATGGCGAGCATTGAAACGCCGACATCGGCAAAAATGGCAAGCCACATATTCTGTGCGAAAGCAAAACCGAGAGCGGTAAGCACCATGACGCCGATCTTCACGGTTAAGGCGAAAACAATGTTCTGATGTACAATGCGCATGGTCTTGCGTGCAATCTTCATTGCGGTCGGGAGTCCGGACGGTTTATCGTCCATCAGAACGACATCTGCGGCCTCAATGGCAGCGTCACTGCCCATACCGCCCATGGCGATACCGATATCGGCTCTGGACAGAACCGGCGCGTCGTTAATGCCGTCGCCGACATAAGCAACAAACGTTTTCGGATGTTCTTCTTTGTGCTTGTCAAGAATTTTTTCAGCAATTTCGACCTTGTCGGCCGGTAACAGTTCGCAGTGGATTTCATCGATTCCGAGTTTACCGCCGATTTTCTCGCCAACCGTTTTTTTGTCGCCCGTCAGCATGACGGTCTTGCGGATGCCTTGTTTCTTTAAGTTGGCAAGCGCCGATTCTGTATCGGGCTTTACGGTATCGGCTACATAAATAACGCCTGCGTATACGCCGTCAACCGCTACATAAAGCGCCGTTTCAGCACGGTTACTGTCCGCATCTACCGTAAGACCGCACTCGGACATTAAGGCGACGTTTCCGACTTTGACTTCTTTTCCGTCTACCTTAGCGCAAACGCCTTTACCGATGATCTGAGATGCGTCGGCTATTTTATCGGCGGCAATATCCGTGCATTCGTTTTTGACGGCACGTGCAATCGGGTGGTCGGAATAGAACTCTGCTCCGGCGGCGAGGTGCAAAAGCGATGCGCGCTCAAAACCGTTTTCGCATTTTACGTCCGTTACCTTGAATTTTCCCTCTGTGAGTGTTCCGGTCTTATCGAAAATCATGGTATCGATTTTGGAAAGCTCTTCCATGTAATTGGCGCCCTTAATCAGAATACCGTTTTTCGACGCACAGCCGATCCCACAGAAGAAAGAAAGCGGAACGGAAATGACAAGTGCACACGGGCACGAAACAACCAAGAAGATCAAAGCGCTCTTCAAGTGTTCGCGGAAACCGCCGCCCATAATGAGCGTCGGGAGAATAGCCATGCAAAGCGCCAGTGCGCAAACAGTCGGCGTGTAGTATTTAGCAAATTTCGTGATAAACGCTTCGGATTTTGATTTGCGCGAAGCGCTGTTTTCTGTCATTTCGAGAATCTTGGAAACGGTTGATTCGCCGAAAAGCTTATCGACTCTTGCCGTTAATGTGCCGCTTATGTTGACACAACCGCTGGCAAGCGAATCACCGATTCCGGCTTTGCGCGGAACAGATTCCCCGGTGAGGGAGGAAGTGTCAATCTCGCTTTCACCGGAAAGCACCGTACAGTCAAGCGGAATCTTTTCACCGCTTTTTATCAGGATCGTGTCGCCGACTTTGACCGATTCGGGTGAGACCTGTTTATAAGAGCCGTCGGAAGAAGCAAGGTTTGCATAGTCCGGACGGATGTTCATAAGCTCCGAAATCGAACGGCGTGAATTGGCAACGGCAAGGCTCTGAAACAGTTCGCCGGCCTGGTACAGCAGTACAACCATGACCGCCTCGGAAAATTCTCCGAGACCGTACGCACCGATGGTGGCAATGCCCATTAAGAGGTTTTCATCGAAAATCTGTCCGTTTTTAATGTTTTTGACAGCTTTTACGACGATATCGTATCCGGCAACGGCATACGGAATGGCAAAGGCCACCGCTCTTATCGCCACAAATAATGCGTCATCCTTTTTCGGAATGAGAAAGCAGGGGATTGTGAGAAGTGCGGCAAGAAGTATGCGTTTTAAAAGCTTCTTTTGCTTTTTGGTCATGTTTTTGAACATGGACTTATATCACCACCGCGCAGTCAGGTTCGATTTTTTCTGCGGTTTTCACGATTTCTTTCAAAACCGTGTCTACTTTATCATCATCAACGTCTACCGTTATTTTCTGAGCAAAAAAACTGACAGTAGCGCTGTTTACTCCATCCAGATTTTTGATAGCATCCTCAATTTTTGCGGCGCAGTGTGCGCAGTCGAGATCTTCTACTTTTAATACTTTTACCATGATAATGACTCCTTTCGGACGGCTTTTTATCCGTCATTCGTGAATGTGTTCGTTGCCTTGATCAATGATTGTGCGTACGTGATCGTCCGCCAGAGAATAGAAAACGGTTTTTCCCTCGCGCCGGTACTTGACGAGCTGTGCCTGCTTTAAGACACGTAACTGATGAGATACGGCGGAAACCGTGACGCCCAGTAATTCTGCAAGATCGCAGACGCACATTTCTGACTGAAACAGCGCATATAGGATTTTAATGCGTGTCGTGTCGCCGAAAACCTTGTAAAGTTCTGCCAAGCGGTTTAAGTCGGAATCTTCCGGCAGCGCGCTCTGCACACGTTTCAAGATATCGGGGTGTACCTCGCTTGTTTCACAGCCCGGAACAGCCGCGTTTGCTGTATCGGTCACATTCTCACCTCTTTCAGGATTTTTATTCAAACATTTGAACAACTGCTCAAATGTTTTATTTGTCTATATTATAGCACGCAATTTCAATTTGTCAAGGGGGGGGTTGAAAAAAATAAAAAAAGAACCGCTTGGATGTTTGAAGCGGTTCAGGTGGAAAAGCTTGGTGTTAAAAATATTTTGCGCCGTTTTCATCGAGCATTCGATGAAGGGCTGCCATATCGATCTTTTTAACGTTTCCGCCGTTGTTTCTTGCAAGAAAAGCGGCAAGGCCGACGGCTTCGCCCATACAGCAGCAGATCGGCATAATGCGTACCGAAGCCTGGGCTTCATGGGTAGCTGACAGACAGCGTCCGGCGATAAGCAGGTTGTCATATTCTTTCGGAAGAAAAGAGCGGTAGGGAATGGTGTAATACTCGCCGGGGGCAAAATAGTGATGCGAAGTTCCGGTTCCGGCCGGATTGTGTATATCAATGTCATAATTGCCGGTGGCGACAGAATCCTCAAACCGACGGCAATCAAGTAAGTCTTTTTCGGTAAGCACATATTCGCCGACCAACTTCCGGCTTTCACGTACACCGATGGAAACGGCTGAATAGGCAAGAGTCGAATCCTTGAAACTTTCAAAGTTTTCGCGGACAAAATCGAATAATTCGATCATTTGCTTTCTTGCCTCAACTTCGGCACGAGAAAGATCAACCGGATCGACCGGATTCAGTTTGATGACTCGTGTGGAATTGAAATGTACGATTCCTTTGCCGAGATTGCGGAACATCAGCACATTTTCGCGGATGTTCTTGATCTTTCCCTGCTTTTGGAATTCATTGTACAGCGGTGTGATTTTCGGAAAATCGTCCCAGAAAAGGTCATCGTTGACGCCTGTCACACGGAAACAGAGCGTCATAGGCTGACAGAGGTTGTCTGCACTGCGTCCGAGCTGATACTGACAGCCGGCAAACGCCATCAGATCACCGTCGCCGGTCGCGTCGATGAAGGTGTCTGCAAAAAGCGTCAAGGGACCTGCTTTGGTGGTAACGACAACAGACTTTACTTTTCCGTTTTCCGTATTGACCTTGCCAAGCGTTGCATGAAACAGTAATGTCACGCCGCTGTTTACGGCGAGCGTGTCCAAATGCACTTTTAAATGTTCCATGTCGAAATAGCCGGGACGCGGCATATCGAGAAGACCGCAAAGCTCGCCAAAAAAGCCTTGGGAAAGAAGAAGTTCTTTCTTTTGGCCCTTTTCTTCGACGGTGGTGGAATAGGGCATGAATGGAAAAACGAGATTTTGTGCCAACGCACCGCCTAAACAGCCGGACGCCTCAACTAACAGTACATCCGCACCGCGGCGAGCGGCAGAAACAGCCGCCGCAACACCGGTTAAACCGCCGCCGGCTACAAGGATATCATATTTTGTTTTCATATTTGGGTTCCTTTCCGGGCAAATTGCCGTAAAAATTCATTTTCTTGGAATTCTATCTGAATTTTACCATAGAAACACTTGATTTTCTTGCATTTTTGAAATATAATATTATACAAACGATACAAATTCGCCGGAATTGCAAAAATGTTTTACCGTCAGTATACGGGAGTGCGGAAAAAATGGAATCATCTTCACTTGAAAAACTGATTGCAGCGTTAGAACGCGGAACGAAAATGCATGTCAGTATTCTTCCGCTCGGAAGAACTGGTTTTTGCGGAAAACTCGCTTTGTCGCAAAACCATATCATTCATGCGCACCCCTATTGTGACAACATGAAAAAAACGCGCGGCGGATTAAGAAAGTGCCTGATCTGCAAGCATTTTGCCACCAAGAAGGCGGTTGATACCGGTGTGCCGTTCTGTTCTTACTGCATTCATGGCGTGTGGGAGGCCGTTGTGCCGGTCATTCGCGAAAACACGGTGATGGCCGTCGTTTTTGTCGGAGGGTTGTTTGAAAGAGCAACACGCGGCTATGTAAAGGAATACGGCTCGCTTTTGCAGACGGTGCCGGACGCTTCTGCTTATATTGACACCGGCAAAGTTGTTTCTGATTATATTCTGGACATGGTTCAAGCGGATCCTTCGGTACTGTCGCGTGAAAAAGCAACCGGGCTGACTGCTGTTGTCGATTATGTGGACGCTTATTTTTGCAGTGAACTGACTTTGAAGCGGTTGTCGCGGTTATTTTATATCAATGAAAAATACTTAGGACGTTTATTCAAAAAGACGACCGGGCTTACCTTTAATGAGTATATAAGTAAAAAACGTTTATACCGCGCCAAAGAATTGCTTTTGACCACGGATCTGCCGATTCTTACGATTGCGTTTGACTGTGGCTTCAATAACGTTGCATACTTTTACCGCTTGTTCGGCAAGGTGTTCGGATGTGCTCCTGCGGCGTACCGGAAAAAGGCGAGGGAATAGCAGGCAAAAGAATTTTGCCGCATTTATAGTCATATTTATATTGTAAGATTGAAAGGAACAGAAAATTGATTATACTCAGCGCTTCCGATTTGTGTTTATCTTTCGGAACAGACATTATTTTAGACAGAATCTCGCTCGGTGTCGGCGAAAACGATAAGATCGGCATTGTCGGCGTCAATGGCGCTGGCAAAAGCATGTTTTTGAAAATGCTTGCCGGCCGCATTTCACCGACCTCCGGCGAAGTGTTTACAGCCTCCGGTAAAACAGTCGGCTTTCTGGAACAGGATACTGGTCTTGTTTCGGACAAAACGATATATGATGAAATGTTGGGCGCTTTTCCGGCACTGGTTGAGGCAGAAAGACATTTAGGCGACCTTGTGGAGAAATTGAACGATTCTTCCCTTGGCGCAGAAGAGCATATGGCGCTTGCCGCACGCTATACGGCGGCGGAAGAGAGATTCAAGCGCGACGGGGGATATGAGTACAAGAGCCGTATTGTTTCCATGCTGGATGCTATGGGGTTCGACCGGCAAAAGCAGGAAATGCGTGTCGATGAGTTTTCCGGCGGTCAGAAAACAAGGCTTGCTCTTGCAAGGAGACTGCTTTCCGAACCGGATGTGCTGATTTTGGACGAACCGACCAACCATTTGGACATTGATTCGTTGGAATGGTTAGAAAGCTATCTTTCGGGCTATAAAAAGGCTGTTTTGGTGGTTTCCCACGACCGTTATTTCTTGGATAAGATTACAAACAAGACCTTTGAAATAGAGAACAAAGCCGGAAAACTCTATAACTGCGGTTATACGGAGTATGTCAAGCGCAAGGAAGAAGACCGGAAGAACGATCTTAAACACTATGAGCAGCAGCAGAAAGAAATCGCCCGGTTGGAGGCATTTGTTGAAAATCAAAGACGCTGGAACAGAGAGCGCAATATTATTGCCGCTGAAAGCCGGTTAAAGGCAATTGACCGCATGGAAAAGATCGACAAACCGAAAGACCTGCCCTCGCAGATCCGATTCCGCTTTGAAACCGATGAAAACATTAAAACGCCTCATAAACTTTTGGAAGTTACAGGGCTTGCAAAGGCGTATCCCGGGAAAAAACTGTTTGAAAATCTTTCGTTCTTGCTGCATGGAAAAGACCGGATGTTTGTACTTGGTCCGAACGGAATCGGAAAATCCACGCTTCTTAAAATCTTATGTGGCAAAGTGCGTGCCGACGCCGGTGTTTTTGAATATGCGCAAGGACTTCGTATCGGTTATTATGACCAAGAGCAACAGGGCTTGAATCCGGAAAATACAATTATCGATGAGCTTTGGGATTGCTATCCGGACAAGACGCAAACAGAGATCCGTTCTGCGCTTGCCTGCTTTCTGTTTACGGCGGATGATGTATTCAAGCCGATAAAGGTCTTATCCGGCGGCGAAAAAGCGCGGCTTACTTTTGCTAAGCTTATGTTGGAAAAAAGCGATATGCTGATTTTGGATGAACCGACCAACCATCTCGATTCTCCCTCGCGTGAAGTGTTGGAACAGGCGTTGGCTGAATATGAGGGGACGCTGCTTGCCGTATCCCATGACCGCTATTTCATCAAAAAACTTGCTACGCGCATACTGGATATGCGTTCGGACCGCTGCTTTTGCTTTGAAGGCGGCTATGAAGCGTTTAACGAGTATAAGGAAAAGCAAAAGAATATTCTTGCTGAAACGGAAAAAAGCACGTCTGCTGCCGCAACAGGCAAGGATGAGTATTTAAAGAATAAGGAAGAACGCAGCAAGGCGCGTAAACTTGAAAAGCAGATTGCTGATACGGAAAAGCGGATCGGGGAGCTTGAAACGGCTCTTGCGGAGAACGCGCGTATGCAGGAAAAAGCGGCCGGAGATTTTACCCGTGTCGGAGAACTTTTTGCCGCGGCGCACGAAATGGAAGAAGAACTGGAAAAGCTGTACGGTTTTTTGGATGAATTGGAGTAATTGAGAGAATCGGATTCATCGGAAGCATGGGTGTCAATTTGTACAAATCCATGAAATTCGTCCCGAAAGACAGGGAATTTCGACAAAAACAGGGATAGGGCATAATTTCCATGATGTAGAAATTTTGCCCTGCTTTTTGTTAAAGTTGCACAAAACTATCGGATGATTAACCTGCTTAAAAAAGAAAAAAGTTAACATTTTTCTGAAAATATAACAAGCAAATAAATTTTATTCAAAAACGTCTTATTTTTTACAATTTCAATATGTTGGCAAAATTATCCGTAAATTTGCAGGGAATATATAGAAAACGAACATTTAAACAAATCGAATTGTACAAAAATTTGTATTTTTAAAATTTTATGCCGTGCCGCGCATAGAATATTTCGTTCATTTTTTAGGCTTTTAGGATAAATCGACAAGAAACGACAGGCGAAATTGTCACTCTTGACAAAAATCCTTTCAAGTGATATGCTATCTGTATGTAATTAGGCAGATATAGGTTCTTTTTGCCCATTTTTACTTTTCCGATTATTTTAAGCGGTGTCGGAAAAGGAAAGGGCAAAGGCCGCTTTGCCTGTACGCGAAGCTATTTTCAATTCAAGGCAGGAGGAAAACAGCATGAAAAATGCTAAACACAAGAACAGGCTTGTTACTGCGATGATCCTTGCGAGCATGCTTGTCCAGCCCTTGGCAGGAATGTCTGTGTATGCAGACGAGCCGGTTACGGATGCGGAAAATTCTGTATCTGAGGTCAAGGACGATACCTCGTACACCCTCAACTCGCTCGATGATATGGCGAATCTGATGGTTTCCTTGACGTATGCGGATTACCTTGCGGACTATTCCCAAGTTCCGGATACAACAAAGGAAATTGACATTGACGTCACCAAGTACAATAAGGATTTATCAACGGGTACGATTGAGACAACGAAAGACGATACGGTTGTACGCGACGGAAAGGAAATCAAGGCCGGAACGGTAAGCACCACCGACGAGGGAAAACTGGTATATGATATTGATGTTCCCGAAACGGCGATGTATTCGGTTACGGTTGAGTATTATCCCATGGCCGGAAACGGTGCTACCATTGAACGCATCCTTTTAATTGATGACAAGATTCCGTTCAATGAGGCGCGTTACATGAACTTTACGCGCGTCTGGATCGATAAAGAGGAAAACGGTTATTCCAGAACCGAACGGACTTTCAAGCTGGATGTCAATGAAAACGAAATGCGTCCGATCAAGGAAGAAGCACCCGAATGGCGTACCCAGACGCTCATTGATTCCCAGGCATTCTATGCTGATCCTTTTAAATTCTATCTGACAGAAGGCAAACATACCATTGCTTTTGAATCTGCCAGTGAACCGCTTAAAATAGCTTCGATAAAGCTTCATAAAGCCGAAACGCTTCCGACCTATGAAGAGTATCTTGCTTTACATAAAGATGCTCCCAAGGTTAGTGAGGATACTGTGGTACGTATCAACGCGGAAACACCGCTTAAAACCTCTGAACAGGTTATTTACGCAATGAACGACCGTACCTCTGCCATTACCGATCCGCAGAGCACAAAGGCAACGATCCTTAATACGATTGGCGGTAACGGCGGCGATAAATGGAAGATTACCGGTCAGTGGATCGAATGGGACTTTGAAGTTCCTGAGACTGGTATGTATAAAATCGTGCCGCGCTTCAAGCAGACTGTAAATGCCGGTTTGTTCTCGTCTCGTTCGCTTAAAATTGACGGCGAGATTCCCTTTGCCGAAGCAAGAGAATGTCAGTTTAAATATAAGAGCGACTGGCAGACGCAGGCTCTCAACGACGGCGAGACCGAATTTACTTTTTATCTTGAAAAAGGTAAGCACACGCTTTCCATGGAAGTTGTCCTCGGCAAGATGGCGGATATCCTCCAAACGATTGATGCAAGCGCCGACCGTTTGAATGAGTATTACCGCGAAATCTTGATGATCACCGGTACTGATCCGGATGAATATACAGACTACTCATTCTCCAAGCTGATCCCGGAAGTTCTTCGCGGTATGAGAAATGAAGCTGCACTTCTTTATGCTATGTCGGCGCAGCTTGAAGAAACAATCGGTGAAAAGGGTGAGAACACTGTTATCCTTGACCGAGTTGCGTATCTTCTTGAACTGATGGGTAACGACCAGGATAAGATTGCTACCAACCTTTCTACTTATAAGAGTTATATCGGTAGCCTTGGCACATGGCTTCTTTCGACAACGTCTCAGCCGTTACAGCTCGACTATATTCAGTTCCAGTCTGCTGAGAATGATAAAATGCCGCAGGCAGAAGCTAATGCATGGCAGTCGATCGGCCATGAAATCGGTTCCTTTATCATGTCGTTCTTCTCGGATTACAACTCCATGGGTTCGAGCACGGTTTATGATGAGAACGACCCGAATGCTATCGAAGTCTGGATTACGACCGGACGCGATCAGGCAACGATCATGCGTCAGATGGTGGACGACAGCTTTGCCGCAGAATACGGCGTATCGGTCAACTTAAAACTGATTGCTGCCGGTACTCTTCTTCCGGCAACGCTTGCCGGAAACGGTCCGGATGTTTCCATGGACGCTGACCCGGTTGGTTTCGGTATTCGTAATGCGGTTATGCCGCTGAACTATTTTGAAAATACAGACAACTATATGGGCGATAATGTAATGGGATTCAGCGAAGTCAAAAAGCTGTTTAACGAAGAAACGTTCGTCCCGTTAACGGTTCTTGACCCGGACCGCCGCGAATTTGTCGGCGATGAAGTCCCGATCGACCAGGACGAAAACGCGGAATTTAAAGTAGTAAACGGCGTTGAGCGCAATGGCGTGGTTATCTACGGTTTGCCGTCTACGCTTGATTTCCCGATGCTCTTCTACCGCAAAGATATTTTTGTTCAGCTTGGTTTGGATGTTCCGCAGACTTGGGACGACGTTGAGGACGTTATCCGCGCTCTTTCGGAAAACCAGTTAGAAATGGGCTTCAACCAGACCTTGACGCAGATTCGCATGTATCAGACCGGTGAGGAATGGTTCAAATCCTGTTACGATTATGAAGATCTGGGCGATACTATCGACCAGAACAACCGCGACTACCTGCGCACGGTCGGTATTGAAACCAACCTTGGCAGTAACGGTGCACTTGATGCGTTCCAGCGCATGACCGAATGGTTCACTCTTTACGGTCAGCCTGTAACCTATGACTTCTCCAACCGTTTCCGTACCGGCGAGCTTCCGATTGGTATTGTAAGCTACACGCAGTACAACCAGTTGAAAGTCTTTGCACCGGAAATCAGCGGTCTTTGGGAATTTGTTCAGCTGCCCGGCGTTGAACAGGCAGACGGTTCGATTGATCACACGTCTCCCATTACAGTCGGCGCGGTCATGATGATGAAAGATGCGGCTGATGATATTACAGCAGATCAGGACTATACGGAATCGCTCAGAGCACAGAACTCTTGGAAGTATCTCCAATGGTGGGTAAGTACCCCAACCCAGGAGCGTTTCGGTAAAGAACAGGTCGCTATTATGGGTACTGCCGCAAAATATAATACGGCTAACGTTGAGGCTTTGAAAGGCCAGTCATGGACGGCTCAGGAAAAGAAAAATCTTGATCAGCAGTTCAAATCGTTGAAAGGCACTCCTATGTCGCCCGGTAACTACATCGTCGCAAGATATACCAACTTTGCGTTCTACAATGTTGTAGACGACGGTGAGGTTGCCGCTGAGGCAATGCGTTCCTATATCGATGTCATTGACAGCGAACTTACCCGTAAGCGTTCGGAATACGGCTTCTTAACAGCCGAAGATTATAAGGCTGGTCTTGCCGCGAATAACGCTGAATAAGACACATTTAATTAAAGGATAAATCGAGGAGTGAATTCAATGTCTGAAAAGGTCAGCGCCGAAAAGGCGCCAAAGCTCAGAAAAGATATGACTAAATGGCAGTGGACGCTCCGTGAAATGAAGATTCATAAAGCCGGTTACTTTATGGTAGCTCCGTACTATTTGATCTTTATGACGTTCACGGTCGTGCCGGTTGTCGTATCCTTGCTTCTTAGCTTTACGCAGTTCAATATGCTGGAATTTCCGGTTTTCGTCGGCTTGGACAATTACATCCGTCTCTTGCTGGACGATGATATTTTCCTCTTGGCTTGCAGTAACACACTCATATTTGCAACCATGACAGGTCCGGTCTCATACTTATTGTGCTTGATGTTTGCATGGTTCATCAATGAACTGACGCCGAAGATTCGTGCCGTAGTAACGCTTATCTTCTATGCACCGAGTATTTCCGGCCAGGTTTACCTCATCTGGCAGACGCTGTTTTCCAGTGACCAATACGGCTGGGTAAACGGTACTCTTATGAAGTTAGGCATTATTTCCAGCCCGATTCTCTGGTTCCAGGACACCGACTATATCATGGGGCTTGTTATACTGGTTGCTCTGTGGACTTCACTTGGTACTTCGTTCCTTTCGTTTATCGCAGGTTTTCAGGTGGTTGATAAATCCCTTTACGAAGCCGCTGCGGTGGACGGTATCAAGAACCGTTGGCAGGAGTTATGGTATGTTACGCTGCCCGTTATGAAAAACCAGATGATGTTCGCGGCAATCATGTCGATTACCGGTTCATTCGGTTTTGGTGCTGTCGTTACGGCACTCTGCGGATTCCCCAGTGTTGACTATGCCGCTCATACCATTATGCACCACTTGGAGGACTACGGTAACCAGCGTTGGGAAGTCGGTTATGCTTCGGCTATTGCAACGATCCTCTTTGCTATCATGATCGGTGCAAACGTTTTAGTAAACAAAATGCTGTCGAAGGTGGGTAAATGATATGAAATTCAAGATTAAAAAACGTTCATTTAACCGCTCGGTCGGCGGCGATATCGGAATCAATCTGATTCTTATTATCTTCGGCGCATTCATGTTCCTTCCTATGGTCTATGCGATTTCCCAATCCTTGAAACCGCTTGATGAATTGTGGATGTTCCCTCCGCGCTTTTTGGTGCAGAATCCGAGCTTGAAAAACTATCAGGAACTCTTCCGTTTAATGAGTGAAAGCTGGGTTCCGTTCTCGCGTTACATATTCAATACCGCATTTGTTTCGGTTGCCGGTACCGGCGGTCATTTGTTCCTTGCGTCTCTTGCGGCTTATGCAATGACCAAGATCAATTTCCCCGGCCGCAAGGCAATGTTCCAGATCGTTTATTATTCTCTTATGTTTAATGCAACGGTTACCGCGCTCTCCAACTTTATCATCATGTCGGCTCTGCATATGATCGATACCTATTGGTCGCTCATTATTCCGGCTTTCGGTCAGACGCTTGGTTTCTACCTCATGCGTCAGTTCATGGAAACGACTGTTCCGGATTCCGTTCTTGAATCTGCCCGCCTCGACGGCGCCAAGGAGCTTACCATTTATTGGAAGATCGTTATGCCGATGGTAAAACCGGCATGGTTGACTTTAATCGTGTACTGTTTCCAAGGACTTTGGAACAGCGGTACGTCAGTTTACATTTACAGTGAAGAGCTTAAAACCTTCAACTACGCAATTCAGCAAATTCTTGCCGGCGGTATCGTCCGTTCCGGCGCCGCCGCTGCTGCTACGGTTATCATGATGCTTGTTCCGGTTACGGTATTTATTATCACGCAGAGCAACATCATCGAAACGATGGCAAGCTCCGGTATGAAAGACTAAGGAGGAATGTGACAATGAAAAAATTAAGAAACGTATTTCTCCTTGCTTTCTGCTTGCTTATGATAGTAAGCAGTATCCCGGTCGGTGCGATTATCCCGTATTCGACGTATACCTACGATATCGACGGAAACTATGTTGAATCGCCGCATGCCTATGTGCCGTATGAAACAATTAGTTCCTCGTCCTTGGGACTTGAAACTCCGATTAACGAGCCGTATGATTTCTGTATCGGTAAAACTTTTATCAAGGAAACCGGACAGGATAAGTACACCAGCGAATGGGACGGCATGCTCTATATCGCAGACGGTGGAGACACGCCGCGCGTCATTGCCATCAAGTACGATTTCGACACCTGCAAGTATTCCTATGAATACGAGCTTACGACATTCGTCAATAACTGGGGCGTACCGGACAGCATTTCCACTCCTCGCGGTCTGTACGCAACGGATAAGGAACTGTATGTATGCGATACCGATGCAGCGCGTATTCTTGTATTCTCGACGGTCGATACGGACGAGTACAAGCGCGGCGATTTCATCCGCATCATTGAAGAACCGAAAAGCGAAGTGTTCCCGGACGACCACATCTATAAGCCGATTGCAGTTGCCGTCGGTACATCCGGTTATATTTACGTTGTTTCTTCCACTACCTATCAGGGTATCATTTCCATGAACCACGAAGGTAAATTTACCGGTTTCTTGGGTACTCAAACGCAGTCTATGTCCCTCATGGATATGATCTGGCGCCGTTTCCAGACCCAAGAACAGAGAAAACAGTCCATCAGCACCGTTACCCTCGAATTCAATAACATCAACATTGATGAACAGGGCTTCGTGTATGCAACGACTGCATCAATTTCTGAGACCGACCTTACCAATGCCATCAACTCCAAGAGTTCTGATAGCAAGTATTCGCCGGCCAAAAAGCTAAATCCGAGCGGTAAGGACGTTATGAAACGTACCGGTTTCTATCCGCCGGTCGGTGAAATCAATTTCACTACTACCGCAACAGCAACTCCGAATTTCACCATTACCGGTCCTTCGACGATCGTGGATATCGCTCTCGGTCCGGAGGGAACATGGTCGATCATCGATCAGAAACGTCAGAGAATCTTCACCTACGATGAGGACGGCAATCTGCTCTTTGCTTTCGGCGATAAGGGTAGCCAGCTCGGAAACCTCACAATGGTTCAGGCAATCGACTATGCCGGCACGAACATGTTGGTTCTCGACAAAGAAAACGATAATATCACTGTTTTCAAGCGTACTTCTTATGGAGACGAACTGGTTGAGGTTCTGAAACTCCAAAGAGACCGCCAGTACGATAAGGCGGCTGAACACTGGGAGAACATCTTGCAGAGAAACTCTAATTTCGATATGTCCTATATTGGAATCGGCCAGAGCCTTGCCCGTCAGGAAAAATACCAAGAGGCAATGGAATCCTATCAGTATGCATACGATACCGAGCACTATTCAGAAGCTTATCAGCATGTGCGTAAGGCATGGGTTGAAAAGTATGCGTTAGTTGTACCGGTCGTTGTTATCCTGTTCTTCTATCTGCTTGGCAAACTGTTCGGTTATGCTAAAAAGGTCAACGTAGCAGGGCAGGTGATGAAGCCCAAGCGTACCCTCAAAGAAGAATGGCTGTATGGTTTCCATGTCATGTTCCATCCGTTTGACGGTTTCTGGGATATCAAGCATGAAAAACGCGCATCCTCCAAAGGCGCTACTTTCATTCTTGCCATCACCATTGTTACCTATATTTACTCGCTTGTCGGCAAAGCTTATTTGATCGATCCGCATCCGGCTGATATGAATATTCTGATTTCTGCCGTTTCGATTCTTCTGCCGATCATCCTTTGGGTTGTTGCAAACTGGTGTTTGACGACACTGTTTGACGGCGAAGGCAGCATGAAAGATATTTATATCGCAACGTGCTATTCGCTGTTCCCGCTGCCGGCCTTCTTGGTATTGACGACGTTGCTCTCCAACATTGTTACCTTAAATGAAGCGTCGATTCTTTCGCTTGCCATGAATGTAGCGTACTTCTGGGTTGGTTTCTTACTGTTTTTCGGTACGATGGTCATTCACGATTATACGCTCTTCAAAAACGTACTTACAACACTTGCCACGATAGTCGGTATGGCGTTTATCATGTTTATCGGCGTGCTGTTTTCCAGCCTCGTCGGAAAGATCGTTTCTTTCATCGCCAGCATTATCACCGAATTATCATATCGAGTATAGCGAAAGGAGCAAAAAAATGAAGGCAAAAAATCTACTTATCTATTTTCTTTCGCTTGTTATGATTCTTTCCGCGTTTTCGCCGCTTAGCGTTCTTGCTGCGGACGATACCAAGAAAGACGACAAAACCGAAAAAGAGGAAACCTTTGACTATCTCGGTCAACCGTTTTCAAGCGCAAAATCCAAGCTTGCAACCATGTCGCTTTACTTTGAAACCGATGATTATGCTATCTACGGTTTGGAAGAAACCGGCGAAGTCGGACTTCTTGTCAAGGCCACCGGTCAGATCCTCTTAACCAATCCGTATGATGTAGCAACCTCCAAATCTTCGGATGCGGTCAAGCAGCAGTTGCTTTCCCAGATCATTCTTTCGTACAGCGACAACGCCGGAACGATCGTAAGCCTTAACAGCTTTGCTGATGCGGCCTTTGCTTCGGATGAAACCAAGCAGATTCACATGTCGGCTACACGTACCGGGCTTCGCGTCGAATACACCATCGGCCGTGAAGCGGTTAAATACATCGTTCCGCGCCAGATTGAGAAAGAAGCTTTTGAAAAGAATATTCTTTCCTATTTTGAAGAAGGTTCGAGAGAATATAAAAAACTTTCCGCTTATTATAGCTTAAAAGACCCGAATGCATCCGGTCAGTCTTCGGCAACTGTCGAAGCGATGAAGTTAAAGTGGCCGATTACCGAAAAATACGCCATTTACGTTTTGGATACCGGCGTCGGTAACCGCGAAATGCTTGAATTGGAAGGCTACATCAAGGGTACATACTACGACGATTATTCCAAAGTCGAAGAAATGTACGAAATGCTCAATTACGTCGATACCTCGGCGGCTCCTGCACTTTTCCGCTTCGCCATTGAGTATAACGTCGATGATATGGGTCTTTCGATCCGCATGCCTGCCAGCAGCATCCGTTACGATTCTTCCAACTATACGTTGGAAAGTGTAAAGTTCTTGCCGTACTTCTGCGCCGGCAGTAACCAGAACACCGGTTTCACCATGGTTCCGGATGGTTCCGGTACCATTACCCGTTTTGAAGATATCGGAAACCGTTCTTTTACTTTGACCGGTAAGCTTTACGGCAGAGATTATTCTTTCCATTCGATTTCCGGAAGTTATCAGGAGACCATGCGGTTGCCGGCTTTCGGTGTCATGGAAACCAAGCAGGTAACTCCGGAGAAAGCTACTGTTACTGCGACTGCATCTGCGGATGAAACCGTAGCGGAATCGGATACAGCAGATGTCGAAACCGACGTGGCTGTTACAGATGAAACCGATAATGCGGCGGATACGGCCGAAGAGACGGCAAATGACGCGGTAACGCTTCCTCTTCTTGATGAAGAAAAGCCGGTAGTTGATGCTGAGCCGACCGATACTTCGGACGCGGATGCAGATACCGCTGACGATACGACTTCTGCCGACACCACTGAAACGGCGGAAACGGTAACGGCTGGCTATGTTGCGTACTTAGTTGAAGGCGATGCCATGGCAGAAATCACAGCAGACCACGGCGGTACGGTACATAAATACAGTTCGGTTTATACCACATTCTATCCTAAGCCGAATGACTCGTATGTTCTGGAAGGAATTTCTACCACCGGTTCTGCCAACTGGACGGTTCACAGCGACAGACGTTATACCGGAAATTATACGCTTCGTATTTTCCCGATTACCGGTGACGGCTGCGACTATAACGATATGGCTGCAGAAATCCGTGATTACCTTACAGAGACCGGTGCGTTTACGAAGATTGCCAAGGGCGATGAAACATCGGATGATGTTCCGCTGTACCTTGAAACATTCGGTTCCATTAAAACGACCAAAAAAGTCGCCGGTTTCCCGGTTGATGTTCAGATGCCGCTTACAACTTTTGAACAGACTGAAGACATGTTGACAGAGCTTACCGACAGCGGTGTGCGCAATATCAATGTCAAGCTTACCGGTTGGTATAACGGCGGTATGAGCCATACGGTTCCGGCAAAGATCAAGATTGAGAAAGCTATCGGCGGTAAGAAAGGCTTTGCAAAGCTTGCCGCTTACGCCAAGGAAAATGGCGTTGGTCTTTATCCGGATTTTGATTTCGTTTATGTCCATAAGCTTTCCAAATTTGATGGGTTTAACTACAAAAAAGACTCTGCCAAGACCATTGATGACCGTAGCGCAGTTCATCGTGAGTACAATGACTTGTATCAGGGCTTCAACGAGAAAGGTGCACTCATCATTTCGCCGACCTCAATGAACAAGTTCTATGACAAAGTTCGCGATGATATTGCAAAACTGGATTCGACCGGTATTTCCGTTTCGACTCTCGGTTCGGAATTGAGCTCTGACCACAATGAGGATTACACGCTTAACCGTGAAGATGTCAAGACCATAGTTACCAATGCGCTTTCCAAGATGAAAGAAGATAACGGCAGCCTTATGGTCGAAGGCGGTAACGCTTATACGCTTCCGTATGTGGATCATGTGTTGGATGTATCGCTTGACAGTAGCTTGAACATCAATACCAGCGAATCGATTCCGTTTGTCGGCATGGTTCTCCACGGCAGTGTTGAATTCGCCGGAAGTGCTATCAACTTGGACGGTGACTATGATTACAGCGTCCTCAAAGCGATCGAAAACGGTGCGAACCTCTATTTCATCCTTTCCAAGCAAAACACCTCTGAACTTAAACAGTTTGAAGTGTTCAGCCGTTACTATGCAATCGGTTTCGACATCTGGAAAGAGGATCTGATTTCGACGTATAATAACTTCAACAGTGTGATGAAGAAAGTCAAATATTCCTACATCACGCATCATGAAACATTAGATACCCGTGTGGTGAAAGTGGTTTATGATAACGGCGTCGGATTCATTCTCAACTATAATACACATCCGGTTGAGGTAGACGGTCAGACAGTCGAAGCTATGAACTTCATTCAGTTTAACGAAATGGACGACAGCGCAGAACCTGCGCTCTCGTCCCAGAAATAAGGAAGGGGTGTATTGAAAATGAATCAAGCGGTTCAGCCTAAAAAGAAAAAGGTTGCCTCTCTTGACGCCAAAAAGTCGAGAGCAGGATGGTTGTTCGTACTCCCTTTCGTAATCGGATTCGTACTTCTGTATATTCCGATGCTGTTCCAGTCGATTGAATTCAGTTTCAGTGAAATCAATCTTTTGACAAATGCTGGCGGCGGTGGCGGCGGTTATGAATTGACGTTCGTCGGTTGGGCGAATTACAGCAAAGCGCTGTTCTCCGATGCCAATTTCGTGCGAGTGCTCACATCAAGCCTCAAACAGTTGGTATTGGATGTTCCGGCTATCGTTATTTTCTCACTGTTTATGGCAATCGTCTTGAACCAGAAAATGGTTGGACGTGCCGCTTTCCGTGCGATCTTCTTTATCCCGGTTATCTTAACGACCGGTCTTATTGACCAGATCGACCAATCCAATGCCATTATGAACTATATGGGCTCCGGTGGTATCGATACCGGCGCGTCGGATGTTTTGGAAAACTCGGGTGGGGTTGAGATCGTCAATGCGCTCGACATTACATCGCTTCTCGGCAATATGGCTGTCGGTACAGAGCTTGTTGAATACGTTGTAGACGTTGTTAATAACATCTTCAATATCGTCAACCGTTCCGGCGTTCAGATGCTTATCTTCCTTGCAGGCTTACAGTCCATTTCACCGGCTATTTATGAGTCCTGCACCATGGACGGTGCTACCGGCTGGGAAACATTCTGGAAGATTACTTTCCCGATGATAAGCCCGATGATTTTGGTAAACACCATTTACACGGTCATCGACTCCTTTACCTCAAAGTCCAATGAAGTTATGTCGTACATAAACCGGGTTTACGAAGGAACAACGCGTGACGCACGTGTGCTAAGCTCTGCCATGTCTTGGATTTACTTCTTGGTGGTATTGCTTCTTATCGCCGTTGTGACCGGCATTATCTCCATGTTTGTGTTCTATCAGCGTAAGGATTAAGGAAAGGAGGAACAAATCATTATGAATCAGCAAAAAAAGCTTACGAGAAAAGAAATGCGCATTGAGTTTGAAGGAAAGGTCGGCAGAGCCGAACGACTCCGTCAGCGTGTGTTTTCGTTAGACTTTCTCGGAAAGGTCATCTGGATGATTTTAAGATATGTCCTCTTGATAGGTATTTCCTATATCATCCTGTATCCTTTTATCACAAAAATTGCGGCTTCCTTTATGAGCACTACCGACTTCACCGATCAGACGGTAAAACTCATTTCCAAGAATCCCACGCTTGACCAATGGGTGTTTATCATCAAGGAAAACAAGTATTGGCAGGCACTCTTCAACACAGCACGTATCTCGATTCTTTGCGGTCTGTTCCAGACTTTCATCTGTGCCATTATCGGCTACGGTTTCGCAAAGTTCAAGTTTAAGGGAAGAAACATTCTCTTCATCGCGGTTATTATCACGCTTCTTATTCCGCATGATACGCTTCTTCTTTCTATGTTCATGAAGTTCCGTTACTTCGACGTGCTCGGTATCATCAAGCTGTTTACCGGTAAGACCATCAGCCTTTTGAATACCGAATGGCCGATTTACATTCTGTCTCTTACGGGTCTTGCCTTTAAGAACGGTTTGTATATCTTCATTTTCCGCCAGTTCTATAAGGGTGTGCCGGATGAACTGGAAGAAGCTGCCTATATCGACGGTACGGGTGTGTTTGAAACATTCTTCCGCATCATTATTCCGCTTAGCGTTCCGATGATGACGACGGTATTTATGTTCTCTTTCTCTTGGCAATGGACGGATACGTTCTATACGGCATCTCCGTTCTTTACGGCAAGTGCGGAACCCTTGCTTACCAACATCGTAAACAAGATTCCTCCGACGTTAAAGACCGACTATGCCGCCTCTGCACTTTGGGAATCGGCTATCACAAATACCAGCGGACTTTTGGTAATCCTGCCGCTCTTTATCATATTCTTATTCGCTCAGCGTTCGTTTGTTGAAGGTATTGAACGTTCAGGTATCGTTGGTTAATTTATTATTCAAGCGGCGTGCTGTAACAGTACGCCGCTTGCTTTGTAAATAAAGGAGAGAGAAAAATGTTAGACAGAAAAATGTATGAAAATCCGGAGAACAGCTATCGCATTTACCGCCTTTCACACGGCATGCCGGAGGATTGTGCGGATACGCTGGACACTTTGAAGAAACAAGGCTATGGCGGCGTCGTGCTCAATGCTGCATGGCATGACCAAAAAGACGATCCGGAAAAATATCTGCAAAACGATAAGGATTTCGAGGTTCTCGATCATAAAATCGAGACATGTATGCAGAAAAATTTCGGTGTTTGGCTTTATGATGAAAAAGGCTACCCGAGCGGTTCGGCAGACGGGCTTACTTTGGCTGAACACCCGGAGTTTGAAGCAAAAGGCTTTACCGCTGTAAAAACAGATGGAAAACCGTATGCCGTGGAACTTCCGTTTGAGAAAATTATCTATGCGGTTGATGAAAACGGCGCACCGGTTGCGTTTACGGAAAAAAGTGCCGAAAATGCTGCCTATTGCTACGTCGTTTCACCGGTTTTTGAGGGAAGTCATGCGCAAAAATGCGGTTGGGGTCCACGCAGATATCCGAATCTTTTGGATAAAGATGCCATTGCCGCGTTTATACACTGCACATATGACCGCTACTTTGAAAAAGTCAAACATTTTGATGAGTTTGAGGCAGTTTTTACCGATGAACCCAGTCTTATGACCGCATATGTCAACTGTTCGGTGCATATGGAATATCCGTTTTTGCCGTGGCATGACACTTTGCCGGATGTATTCCGTTCCATGCATGGCATTTCTTTATTTGAAATAATCGGTGAATTGTTTGATACAGCCGATACGTTTCACCCGGGAAAACTCATGTTCTGGCAGACTGTCGCCGAAATGGTGAACAAAGCTTATTTTAAGCAGATAGAAACCTGGTGTTCAGAGCACGGGATTCGCTTTTCGGGTCACGCCTTGTTGGAAGAGTGCATCTCCATGCACGTGCCCTTGTACGGAAACCTGTTAAAATGCTTGAAATCGTTTGATTATCCGGGCGTGGATATGCTAACCGGAGATCCGGAGGCGTTTTTGCACGATGTGCGTATGCAATACTGCATGGCGGCCAAATATGCCGGTAGTGCGGCGCGCATGACCGGAAAAACCGAGAAAGTTATGGTTGAAATCTGTCCGCTCTGCGATTATAGCGGCGGTAAGGATTATACACTCCAACAAGAGATTGGAACCATGGATCTTATCTTCATGGCCGGTGTCAATCATATCAATTCCTATCTTGCCCCTGAACGCTTAAACGGCAACAGTAAACTGTATGCCGATTACTTTGCACGCGCCTCTTATATTCTGCGCGGAAGTTGTTGGAACGGGAAAATCGGTATGTATTATCCGATTGAAACCATGCAAGGGTATTACCATGCAGAGCATGTGGGAATCAACAGCGGCGCTCCGGTGACGGAGACCGAGAAAAAAGCGGAAATGACCATGTTCCGTCTGCATGATCTTCTTTATTCAAACGGTTTGGACTTTACGGTTATCGATGCAGACTGGATTCAGGATGCGGCTCTTGAAAATGGTGCTTTTTCTGAAAACGGTTTGGAGATTACAGCCATTCTTATGCCGGCCGCGGTCATTTTAAGCGACCGTATCCGCCAGCGTTTGGCAGAGTTTCAAAAGCAAGGCGGTCTTGTTCTGTGGTGTGGCTCATGCCCGGAAGATATGAATGAAACACTGTATGATGACCCGACGCCCATTCTGAAAAAACAGGTGGATTACGGCCTTTCCGTTTCATCGGACAATGCGTTGGCGTTATTTATCAGCCCCTATATACGGGACGGAAAACGCGTCTATTATCTTATCAATTCCAGTGCTGCGGCTAACATGATTACCGTCCGCTTTAAAGATGGTGCCTCGTTTGAGGTGTGGCACAATATCGACGGAACGGTTACTGAGGAAAGCGATATCACACTTGACCCGTATACTTCGGTGTTTGTAATCGAAAAATAGGAAAGGGGAGTCGCCGTGAAAATTGCCTATATCGGCATCGACCTGTTTTTACCGGCTCTTAAAGCTTTGCTTGCAGAAAAGTGCGAACTTATCGAGTTGTTCACTTGTGAAACGGATAATTTAACGGAATTTCACGAGGGCGTTACGGCACTCGCCAAGGAGCAAAACGCGCCGTATACGACTGAGCGAATCCGGATAGCCGATTTTGAAAGACTGTTGGACAAAGGATGTGACGCTGCCGTTTGTGCTGGATATTATTATAAAATACCGGTGTACCCAAAACTTCCGACCGTTAATATTCATCCGTCGCTGTTGCCTTACGGACGCGGCGGCTGGCCGATGCCGCTTGATATTTTAAACCGGCGTAAAACAAGCGGCGTCACGATTCATAAGATTGCCGAAGGTTTTGACACAGGCGATATTCTTTTGCAGAAAGCCTTTGATCTGGATAAAGCTGAAACGCTTGAAACGTTCATGAACAAGGTCTATGCGCTTCTGCCGGCGATGATACACGATTTGGTGACAAATTTCGATGTACTGTACCAAAAGGCAAAACCGCAGGAAGACGGCGTATATTTGCCAATGCCGGGTAAGGAAATGTACACGATATCGCCGGAAACGCCGTTTGAACGTGCGGATTTGATTTTACGGGCGTTCTATGGCTATGATTGCTATTATAAGACCAAAGATGCGGAATATCGTTTGATTCGGGCACGCGCTGTGCAGACAGCCGAAATGAATGGGGAAAGCACCTGCTTTCCGGTTAAAGACGGCTGTGTGATTTGCCGGAACAAGGATATCTTACAGATAAAATAAAAAAGCTCGCCGATTGTATTTATACAATCGGCGAGCTTTTTGCCTGAAAAATTGTAAAACAAGAGCTTTGAATATCTACGAAGACTAACTTAATAAACACGAATTCTCATGGGAGCCCAGAAGTACCTTCCACCTATCATATTTGAGGCAGCTGTAACGGGGCTCGCCAAACTTATAGTCTGGCGAACTTTGCTTTCGTTAACACCGTCAACAAACAAAAGGGGTTCTTGCAGACCGTTACGTCTGAGCTCTTTGTCATACCATACCATAAACCGCCTTTGTTCAGTCCAACTCTGTTGCTCTGCATAATCCCACACGCCACGAGAATGAATACCATTTTCAGCAATACTTCTGGGTATCTTTGCTTTTTGGGCAAGCAAACCCATTAAGACCATATCATCAGACACAGATATAAGTTTTGCCTCATCAAGTATTCTCTGTCTCATTCTTTCTGCATCTTCTGTTTGAAGTTCGCTTAGAGTGTGTTCAAGCCTGTCGTCTACTACGCACCGAATCCACTGCGCATTATCCTGTTTTAATGTGTCTATAAGCTTTCGTGTATGAATATCAGCATCTTTTAATTTACGCTTTTCATTAGCTACCTTACCGCCATAGTAAGTCCCGCCAAATAAAGCTAAGAAAAATTCAAACATATTCTTCAAGTACCTTGATATTTAATCCGACGCTCTCACAAGAAACGTCGTTGATTCTTTCCATCAATCTCTCTTACGGTTATTCATTCGGAGTTGGCGCAAGAAAATTGTCTATGTATGCGGTTGGTTCAAACGGTTCGAGAACGGAATTTTTCAGTAAATACAGCGGATGATGCGGATGACCGGCTTTTGAGCGTTTTCCGGCCGTGAACCACGCGGCTCCGTATTTCTGTCCCGTTTTTACCATATCGCCGACACAGTCAAAGAGATACCGACGCTTTTCGATGATAGCCCCCCATGCCGCCCAGACCGCAGGAACATCGGATTTTGCATACAGATTTAAAGCATATTCAAAAGCTTTTAAATTTTCGGAATGTAAATATTCGTTTCGGGAAAGCTCCATGTCATCTGGGTTTGTGGCGCGCTGGGGATAGAGATTGAACATGATAAAACTGTCAAATCCGTTGAAATGAGCAATGCGTTCAACAGATTTTAAGGTGTTGTCCAAGTCGTCCGGTGCGGCGGTTGACGGATTGATTCCGATACAGATAAGCGGCTTTTTTCCGCGTGTGCCGAGAATATACCGATACTCTTCGTAGGTCGGCGGTACATATAGCCAAGCCGATGAATCATAGTCTTTTTGCGGAAGAAGCGCTTTTTCAAGCGCTTCTTCAAAGGACAGTACCGATAGAGTTACGGTGTTTGTTACAGAGGGGATATGCATATCTTACTCCTTTGCGGATTCCGCGCCGTCATTTTCCGCATTTTGGCTTATACTTTCGGAATAGAGTGGCACAAGGTCTGTTCCCGGAAAATAGGTTTCAAGAATTTCCGTGTAGGAAAATCCGGCATCTGCCATACAGCGTGAACCGAATTGACTGAGTCCTACGCCGTGACCGTAGCCGCAGCCGTCAAATACAAGTACGCTTTTTACGCCGTTTGTCGTATGTTCGCCGTCTGCCGCAAGATAGGTATAGCCGCCGATGCCGGTAAGGTCGTATTCTCCGTCTGCGGAAATGACCGACAAAACCGGTGTAATTGTATCATCGGGCACATAGGCGCGCGCAATGTCGAAATTGGCACTCTTGACCAATGTACCGAAAAAGGAGCGGACACTGCCGGAAGTTTTCAACACGAGTTTATTTCCGGCGCCGTCAGTAACCGTCATACTTTCAATATAGCCGGAGGATTCGCGCGTATAATCCAAATCTTTTATGCCGTCGGTCAGCCGGGAAAGATAGGTCGGCGCGATATAACTTAAAAGTTCATCTTCTAAGATAACGCTTTCCCATTTCCCGTTCGGAACGTTCCGATAATCCTCATACGGCGTAAAAACAGTCGTCAGATACGGATATTCCGAAGCGTCGCTTCCCCAGGCGGCGGAGGCGCTTTCGGTATAACCGCCGTTGGAAGAATGATAAGGCGTGGAGGCAAGCGTATTCTTGTATTTCAAGATAAGGCCGGCTGTTTCTTTTAATGCTTGGTCGGTGCGCTCATGTTCCTTGGATTGACCGCTGTATACCTGACAGTGCGTTGTTGCGCACAGATCAAAGCCGGAGGCTGTATGCGAGGAGGACATGGTACTGCGGAGCGCATAGGTGCGTGCCGCAACAGCGGCCGCTTTGAGGGCATCCATCGGCCAGGACGCATAGACTTCGCTTGGCAGAACGCCGCGCAAGTAATCTTCTAAGTCCAACAAATTGATGACCGTAATTTTGCCGTCCTTGTTGGCGTATATTTCAAATTCGCCTCTGTAAGGCTTGTCCGCAAAGAGGATATTTTCTTCGGGTATGATCGGTTGAATACGGATCTTCACATTTTCCTGTGCCGATGCGATTTCTGCGCCAAACAGCGTTGCCGCGTGAAGCGAATTGTCGGAAACCGAGAATACAAGCTCATTGACATCCAGATTAACCGGCTCTTCGGCATATCCCTCGACCTTGACGGAAAAACCGCCTTCGGCGCTTAATGTGACCGATTCTGCGGCGCTTGAACCATAGGACAGCCCGATACGAACCGGCGTTTGATATTCGGCCGCTTTCACCGTAAGGGAAAAAGCGGCGGCGCTTATCGTCATCATAAGCGCCGCAAGCCAAAACGTGTGCTCTAATTTTGTCAGACGTTTTCTCATAGCAAAACCGTTATGCGAAGAACGCAGGAATGACTGCAATAAGAGTCGAAATGATGAAAAGTGCGGCAAGCGTAACAACAAGAATGCGTGTACCCCATAACTTGAAATCTGCCTTTGCTTTCTTTTTTGCGGCCTTTTCCGCTGTAATTTCTGTCTTAGCCAATGTAGTATTCACCCCTAACCAATATGTATGATTTATCATTTAAAACCTCGATTCCGCGCCCGTCAGAGCCGCGCGGAATAAGACAGTAGGCGTTGTGCGTCACCGTATCTCCGTCGAGGTATTCGATACCGTTTGTGATATCGGCAATGCCTTGTTCATCGAACGGGGAAATGACAGCAACGTCACTTCCGGGACGGACAATGAATTCAAGGACTGAATTTGTGTAAAGCTTTGTGCCGTTTTCCAATTCCAACAGCGTGTATGTGCCGTTTGCGCCGGATGTCTGCGTGGAATCCGAACCGGAAGAACCGTCCGTCTTGGCCACTTCCATAAGCACATCTTTTTTGAACTGCGGCATAAGAACATCGGTTAAATAACTGAGCGTGACGAGCGGGTCGCTTCCGTCCGAATAGGAAACAAGAGAAAAGGCAAAAACGGAAAGAAGCATGACGCAGATAAGAATCGACGCGCCGATTTTCAGGGCTTTGTGTTTCATAACCGACTCCTTTCAGGAAAATGCAGAAAAATGCTTGGAAAACTTATAGCACTATTTTAGCACAATACACAATTATTTTCAAGAGGAAATTGCTGGTTTGCACAAATATTTTACATGTTTGCACGGATTTCCGCTTTCCGCTATTTCAGCGTCAGAACCGTAACGCCTGCGTCGCCCTCGCCGAATGAACCCATGCGGTACTCTTTGATACGCGGATCATGCTTGAAGTAATCCCAAAGCCCTTTGCGAAGTGCGCCGGTTCCTTTTCCGTGAATAACGCGCACGGTGTTTAGAGAAGAAAGCGTGGCATCATCCAAGAATTTATCGATGACAAAAATGGCTTCATCACAGGTATCGCCGCGAACATCAATTTCGCTTTTTATGTCGGCGGCTTTGCGCGGTGTATGTGCGGCGGTTTGTTTTGGCGCTTTTTTCTGTTCAACAAGCCGCAGTTTTGAGAGCTTGGTCTTGATTCTGGCACTTCCGATAGCGACCACAGCGTTTTCGCCGTCGATAGATGCAATCTCGCCGATTTTTCCCAAATCGGACAGTTCTACGCTATCGCCGACAACAAGCGCACGCGGCGGCAGATATTCCGCTTCGATTTTTTGTGCAATCGTTGTTTCTCTTGAAACCATGCCGAGTTTCTTTCGGACATTTTCACGCGTTTCTTCGAGTTTTTTCTTAAAATCCTCGGAATCTTTCTGCCGCTGCAATTCCTGTAAGGAGTCGAACACATAGTCCGCACTGCTCCTGGCTCGCTCGAGAAGTTCGTTTGCCTTTTGTTCGGCTTTGCGGTTTTCCTCTTCTATACGCGTATTGAATTCCTTACGCATTTTTTCCGCTTCGGCATACATGACCTCTGCGTGTGCGAGTTTTTTATCGGCGTCGCCGCGCTTGCGATCCAGTTCGACGCGTTGCTTTTCCAGTTTTCCGATCAGTCCCTCAAAGGAGCGTGTTCCGTTGTCTATCTTTTGTTTGGCAGACTTGATAATCTCCGGGGAGATACCAAGTCTTGACGCAATGGCAAATGCGTTGGAGCGGCCGGGTAAACCGATGGTTAATTTATAGGTCGGCCGAAGTGTCTGTACATCGAATTCGCAAGAAGCGTTGGAAACGCCCGGCGTATCGAGCGCATAGGCTTTCAATTCGGCATAGTGTGTCGTTGCGGCGCAAAGACAGCCGCAGGATGTGACGCGCTCCAAAATTGATTGCGCAAGGGCCGCGCCCTCGATCGGGTCTGTTCCGGCGCCAAGCTCATCGAATAAAATAAGCGAATTCGGCGTAAACGCTTGCATAATGCGGACAATGTTTACCATGTGTGCAGAAAAGGTCGAAAGCGACTGTTCGATACTTTGTTCATCGCCGATGTCAGCCAAAACTGCGTCAAATACCGGAAGTGTCGAGCCGTCAGACGCAGGAATATGCAGTCCGGTCTGCGCCATGAGGGCAAGCAGTCCGATTGTTTTCAGCGTGACCGTCTTGCCGCCGGTATTCGGGCCGGTAATCACTAACGTAGTGAATTTTTTGCCGAGATAAACGTTTATCGGAACCGCTTTGTTCTGATCCAAAAGGGGATGACGCGCTTCAATCAGATTGACGTTTTTGTTTGTGTTCATGACCGGTTCGCAGGCATGGAACGCATGACTCATTTCGGCTTTTGCAAAAATAACGGCAAGTGTCGTCAGCGTTTCGTATCCGGTGAGAATGTCGCCGGAAAAGCGGTCGCATTCGGCAGAAAGCTCATATAAGATGCGCTCAATTTCGGCTTTTTCTTCGGCTTCCAGTGTGCGAAGCCGGTTATTGGTCTCAACGACCTGCATCGGCTCAATAAACACAGTCGAACCGGAGGCAGACGTATCATGAATAAGCCCCTTGACTTCACCGCGGTATTCATTTTTGACCGGAACGACATACCGCCCGTTGCGGATGGTAACGATATTTTCCTGTAAATAACGGCTGTCTGAACCGGAGGTGTACTTTTGCAAAATGTCGCGCACCTTGTTGGCACAGGTCTTGATCGAACGGCGAATTTCAAATAACTTTGCCGATGCATTGTCCGCCATGAGGTCGTCTGAAAGAATTGCGGTGTTTATCTTGTCGCGTAAGAATTTGTTGGGAATAAGCGAACGTTTATAGGTTTCCAAGTGCGGTGCTTTTTCGGGAAGCGTCAGATAGCTTTCAAGCGCCATAACAGATGTGAGAACACCGGAAATTTCAAGCAGTGCGCCCATGGAGAGCATGGCGCCTTTCTGCGCCATGGCGATGTGCTTGGTTACGTCTTTGGCGCCGCCGAAAGAGGGGGTGCCTTTGGTTTCGATGTAAAGATTGGCTTCGCTGACTTCGCTCTGCCAATCGCGGATCTTTTCAATCGATACCGATGGGCGGAGCAGCATAATCTTTTCTTTTGCACCTTCAGTGGCGGCAAAAGAGGAAAGGATTGAAAGCACCTTGTCAAATTCGAGCGTTTTGCAGGCGCGCTCAAAATCTTCTCCGGCACTTTGATTCAGAGAATCTGAGTTAAAGTATAAGTTATTATTCTTCATAGTTTTCCTTACTTTTAGCGGTAAACCAAAACGGAAAACAGAATGATTTAGTATTTCTGCCCGTAAATGGTTTTATAGTTTTCGATGCAGTTGCGGATGATTTCCAAAGCGCGTTTCTGCCCCTGTACTTCATTGACGGCTGTTTTTTTGCCCTCCAACTGCTTGTAGACTGAGAAAAAGTGGCGCATTTCCTCAAAAATGTGACTCGGCAGATCCGTAATATCCAAATAGGTGTTGAACATCGGATCTTCATAAGGAATCGCGATGATCTTTTCATCGTTCTTTCCGTTATCCAACATAGTGATGACCCCGATCGGATAACTGCGAACAAGAACAAGCGGATCAATTTCTTCGTTGCTGAGCACCAAAACGTCCAGCGGGTCGCCGTCGTCAGCAAGAGTGCGCGGAATGAAACCGTAATTGGCCGGATAGTGGGTGGAGGTGTAAAGAATGCGGTCCAAGATGATAAAACCGGTTTCTTTGTCTAATTCGTATTTTTTCTTGCTGCCTTTTTTGATTTCGATAACCGAAATAAAATCTTCGGGATGAATGCGCTTTTCGTCAATGTCGTGCCAGATATTCATAAAGGTTCTCCTTTGAATTGCAAAATTAAAGTGACTTGTAGTATTTTAATGTGTCAAAACCGCGCTCGGCAAGAAACAATAAATAGTTCTCGGCAAGGTCGCAGAAATCGGAAGCTTGCTCTTCAGCAAGCCGGAAATTGATAAATCGTGAAACCGGGGAAATTGCAACATAGCGAGCTGCAGTAAGGGCAGCAAACGAGAGCGGCCGTGTGTAATCCTTGGGAATCGGCATGCTGCCGGGTGCTACAAGAGAAAATGTACGCGACGCCGCATAGCAGTCTTTGCAGACAAGGCCGCTTTCAAGAAGCGAAAACCGATATTTATTCCCGGTCAAGAAAGCTTCATCCGGCACATCCACACTTGTTGTCGTTTTTCCGCAGACCGTGCACGCGCCAAGTTCGGGCATGAAACCGCAAACCGTGCAAAGCTTTAATTCAAAAGCTGCTTTTAACAGCCATAACGGCTTTTCTTTGGATTCAGCAAGGGCATAGAACAGGTTTAAAAGCAGCCGGAACGGTTCGGATTCGTCGCCGGCTTCCGTGCAGAAATGTGCGGCGGCGTCGGCAGCGTAACAGGCAAGGGAATAGCGGTTTAAATCGGAACGCAAGCCAAAGAAGCCGTTCTTTAATGTTGCCGTTTGTAATGTATAGCGTGAACCGGTCTGCACAAGTTCCAATTCGCTGTACGAAAACAGTTGTACGGCGGCGCTGTTCTTGCTTTTGATGTTGCGAACGCCTTTTGCGCCGACTGTTAAGATACCGCGCTCCGGCGTTAAAACGGTGAGAATGCGGTCGCTTTCTTTATAATCGGTTTGCCGCAGAACGACAGCGTCCGTCGTAATTTCCGTCAATGCTTAATCCTCTTTTTTGAAGCCGAGACGCGCCATGTTGAGTTCACTGTCACGCCAGTTTTCCTTTACCTTGACCCAAAGGTTGAGATAAACTTTTTTGCCGGCAAGCGCCTCGATGTCCTCACGGGCATAGGTGGCCGCTTTTTTCAAGGTCTCGCCGTTCTTGCCGATGATGATTTTCTTATGAGCTTCTTTTTCACAGTAGATTTCAGCGCGGATCTCGATGATATCCGGCTTTTCAACGTAATCTTCCACCGTGACGGCAATGCCGTGCGGAATCTCTTCGTCAAGCAGACGAAGCAGTTTTTCGCGAATCGTTTCGGCCGCGATCTGGCGCACTGTCTGGTCGGTCACCATATCCTCCGGAAAATACCAGCGTTCGTTCCGCAAAAACGGCTTTAACTCGTTCATGACAATGTCCACCCCCTCGCCGGTGAGCGCGCTGATCGGGATAATGGACTTGAAATCAAACATTTTGGAGTATTTGTCGATTGTGACAAGTAACTTGTCCTTTTTGGCTATATCCACTTTGTTGATGACTAAAATGGCCGGCAAATGATAGCTTTTTAAATTCTCAACGATATCGCGGTCTGCCGGAGTGATATTCTCGCCGCTTTCAACGACAAGAATAACGGCATCCGTATCGGGAATAGCTGTTTTGGCGGCATTGACCATGTATTCACCGAGTTTGTTCTTGGGTTTGTGTAAACCGGGGGTGTCTACGAATACATATTGCTCATTTCCAATCGTGTGAATACCGGTAATGCGGTCACGCGTGGTTTGCGGTTTTTTGGAGACCGCCGCGACTTTTTCGCCGATAATAGCGTTGAGAAGGGTGCTTTTTCCGACATTCGGACGTCCGACAATGGAAATAAACGCGGTTTTCATGTCTTTTACCGGAATGGTCTCGCCGGTTTCGGTTGTAACCGACACGGCTGTGTTTCGCTTCAATCCGAGAGAATCGAGAACGTCCTCGCAGGTATCGTTCATATATTCTTCGTCTTCTTTACTGGTTTCATGATCATAGCCGAGAAGATGAAGAACGGAGTGAACGCATAAAAAGCCAACCTCGCGTTCTAAGGAATGTCCGTATTCATGGGCCTGTGCTGCGGCGCGTTCCAAAGAAATGACAATGTCGCCGAGCGCGCACGGTTCACCGGTTTCATCGTCGTATTCAATCTCGCCGTTTTCAAACATCGGGAAAGAGAGCACGTCGGTCGGCGCATCTTTGCCGCGGTATTCTTTGTTCAAAGCGTGAATCTCGTCGTTATCGACGAAAGTGAGGGAGATTTCGGTCGGAAAATCAATTTCCTGGTCATCAAGCGCGGCGCAGATAACTTTTTTGGCAAGGGCGCGCAACGCCGGCGTCAATTCGACTTTGTCCTGTTTGTTTTGCGTGTATATCGTGTGTTTCATACTGTCTTTCTCCTTAGTTGTCAAGCGGTGCAGTTGTATCTGAATGGACAGAAGATGCCTTATTTTCTGCGTTTCTGCCGCTGTTTTCGTATTTCTCGTATGCGCGTATGATCTTTTGAACCAACGAATGCCGTACAATGTCGCGGTCGGACAGAAAATGCACGGCAATATCCGGAATATCTTTTAATACCTGAACGGCTTCGGCAAGGCCGCTTTTTGTACCGCGCGGCAGGTCTATCTGCGTGATATCGCCGGTTACCACGGCTTTTGAGCCGAATCCTAAACGGGTCAAGAACATTTTCATCTGTTCGGGCGTGGTGTTCTGCGCCTCATCCAGAATAATAAAGGAATCGTCCAGCGTCCGACCGCGCATATAGGCAAGCGGTGCGATTTCGATGGCGCCTTTTTCTACGTTTCTTGTATAGCCCTCCATGCCGAGCATTTCAAACAACGCGTCATACAAGGGGCGCAGATACGGGTCGATCTTGCTTTGCAGGTCGCCCGGAAGAAAACCCAGCCGTTCGCCGGCTTCGACGGCAGGCCGCGTCAGAATGATCCGGTTTACCTGCTTGGCACGCAGCGCATTTACAGCCATGGCGACGGCAAGAAAGGTCTTGCCGGTTCCGGCAGGGCCGACGGCAATCGTGACGGTGTTTGCCGCAATTGAGTCAAGATAGTTCTTCTGTCCGACGGTTTTGGCTTTTATGGGCTTTCCTCGCGAGGTAATGCATACGCAGTCTCCGTCGAGACTGTGAAGCAAACCGGCGCTGCCGGCGCCCACCATACCGATGACATAGCGCACGGTCTGTTCGTTTAAGGTTTCGCCGCGTTCGGTCATTTTTAAAAGATATTCAATGGCATTGACCGCATTTTCCACATCATGCATTTCATCGCCGATCACGCGGATGCCGTCGGAGCATTCAAATAACTGCACACCGAATTCGCTTTCGATAATGCGTGTATTGGAATCAAAGCTCCCGAAAATGCCGGCCCGACGCTCGGCCGACGGGATATTCACTAATTTTTCTGCCATAAGGATTTCCTTTCAGAAAAATATAAAGATCAAAGTTAGCACAGACAAGAAATCAATATTTTCATGTCTATTATTATACAATAGATATCACTTATTTTCAATGATTTTTTTTAAATTTATGTATCCGAACGAAAAAGAATCGCAGGTTTTGGCCGCTTTTGGATGTTTTGTTTGATTCAATCAGACGAACCGCCGGAAAACACGCGGCATATGCTGTAAAAGACGCGCCTGTTTTGTGGACGCGTGTGTCAGGAAAGGTGGGATAATGGCGCTCAAATGCGCTGAAAACCATGAAATACGATACATTAAAAATTGCTTTTATCGGCGGCGATGCAAGGCAGGTACATGCCGCTGAAAAACTTGCCAAAGAAGGCATTGAAACCGCTTTATATGGATTGGATGAATATAAGGGAAGCATAGGTCTTTGTACCAAATGCGATACGGCGGAGGACGTGCTTTCCATGGCGGACGCTTTGGTTCTTCCGATTCCGGCTACCTGCGACGGGATTACCGTCAATGCGCCTTTTTCCGGGGATTGCATTCTTTTGGATGAAGTATTCGGACTTGTTCCCGAGAATACGCTTGTTTTATACGGCGGCGGTTGTTTAAAACTTGAAAAACATGCTGTCTTACGAGACAGAGACGTAATCAACTATGCCGCACGGGAAGATTTTCAGACGGCAAACGCTGTACCGACGGCAGAAGCGGCGCTTGAAATCGCACTGCGTGAACTGCCGGTCACACTGTCTGGTCTTACGGTTCTCGTTGTTGGCTATGGCCGTATCGGAAAGGTATTGTGCCGCCTGCTCTGTGCTTTCGGCGCAGATGTGTATGCTTCGGCGCGCAAGAGCGAGGACTTGGTCTGGGCAAAGACCGCCGGGTGCAAAGCGATTCAGACGGCGCGGATTGCAGAAGTTCTTCCGCAATGCGCTTTGATTTTCAATACTGTGCCAAGGCCGGTATTGAACACAGAGGTTTTAGCGCATGCCCGAAAGGATTCGTTGATTATCGATCTCGCCTCAAAGCCGGGAGGCGTGGATTTTGCGTCGGCGGAGAACGCCGGCATCCAAACGCTTTGGGCGCTGGGGCTTCCGGGAAAAAACGCACCGGTATCAGCCGGCAGAATTCTTGCGGATACGGTACTTACGGTTCTTGATGAATATGACGAAAGGGGAAAATAAAATGTTAGGCTTTGCGGTGACCGGTTCATTCTGCAACTTTGAAAAGTGCTTGAAAGCATTAGAAGAGTTAACCAAAAAATACGATGAAATACTTCCGATCCTCTCCGATCATGCATATTCGACCGATACGCGTTTCGGGACGGCCTCTTATTTTGTCTCCCGTATCGAAAAATTGTGCTGTCACGAAGCGGTACACACCTTGACGGGTGCTGAACCGCTCGGTCCGAAAATCAAACTTGATTGTCTGTGCATTTGTCCCTGTACGGGAAACACGCTTTCCAAGCTTGCCGCCGGAATATACGATACCCCTGTGACATTGGCCGCCAAGGCACATTTGAGAACCGGACGGCCGCTTGTGATTGCTTTGGCAACCAACGACGCACTTTCGGGCAATGCGGAGAGCCTTGCCAAAATGCTCGTTCGCAAAAATGTATACTTTGTGCCCCTTTCGCAGGATGATCCGAAAGGGAAACCATACAGTCTGGTCTGTGATTTCAAGCGTGTAGATGAAACGATAGCTCTTGCTATGGAGGGAAAGCAAATAGAACCGCTATTCTTTTAAAAAATGTGAATTTATCGTAAAAACATGTTTTTTGTGCTTGACAAATACAAAAAAAGTGCTATACTTTTTCCCAACAGCAAGGATGGGAAGAGTAATCGCATCAAAAGACGTTTCAGAGAGCGGCGTATATGCTGAAAGCGCGGCACGTCCGGATAGTGAGGAAGAACAGCCCGGAGCTGTCGGGGCGAAAGCAACTGTGCAAGTAGTTTCGACCGGAAAGTCCGCACGTTATAGCGGCAAGGTATAAATTTGTACCGGAAAGAGCGGACTGCATGCGCAGTCAACAAGGGTGGCAACACGGAAAGTTTTCGTCCCTGTGGAAGAAATTCCACAGGGACTTTTTGTTTGCACTTTTACGCCTTTTCGGAAAGATCGGAAAGGATGAAAAACATGGAGAAAAGAACAGTGTATTGCGGTGTGCTTACGGAGGACTACGTCGGAAAAGACGCCTCTGTGTGCGGCTGGGTGCAGACCAAACGCGACATGGGCGGCGTTGTGTTCATCGATTTAAAAGACCGTGAGGGCACTTTACAGGTCGTTTTTGATGAAAGCCTTTTATCGCCGGAACATTTTCATATCGCGGAAAACCTGAAAAATCAGTATGTGATTTCCGTCGGCGGCAGGATTCGTTTGAGAAGCGAAGATACCGTCAACCCGAAAATCAAAACCGGTACGGTGGAGCTTGCCGCCGACCGTCTGGAACTATTGTCAGAATCAAAGCCTTTGCCGTTTCAGTTGGAGGACGCGGCATCGGTAAGAGAAGACCTGAGACTAAAATACCGTTTTCTGGATATCCGGCGTGAAGAAATGCAGGAAAATCTGCGTTTCCGTCATAAAGTCTCCCGGATTACCCGGAGTTATCTCGATAACGACGGCTTTACCGAAGTGGAAACACCGTATTTAACCAAATCCACCCCGGAGGGAGCGCGCGACTATCTCGTTCCCAGCCGCGTACATCCGGGCATGTTTTACGCCTTGCCGCAATCGCCGCAGATTTTCAAGCAACTGCTTATGGTGGGCGGCATGGATAAGTACTATCAGATCGCGCGTTGCTTCCGCGATGAGGATCTGCGAGCCGACCGACAGCCGGAGTTTACCCAAGTGGATATGGAGCTTTCGTTTGTTGAGCAGGAAGATGTATTGATCCATCTTGAAAAGCTGTTTAAATACATCTTCAAGCAGGCGCTTGATGTGGACATAAACTATGCGTTTCCGCGAATTACCTGGAAAGAATGCATGGACAAATACGGCTGTGATAAGCCGGATTTACGCTTTGAACTCCCGATTGTGGATGTAACGGATATCGCAGCAAAGAGCGATTTTTCGGTTTTCAAGTCGGTAACGGTAAGCGGAGGCGTTGTGCGTGCGATAAACGTGTGCGGCAAAAGCGACTTTACGCGTTCGCAAATTGAAGAGTTAACCGACAAAGCCGTTTCCTACGGCGCAAAAGGCATGGCATGGATTGCCGTGCGTCCGGACGGAGAATTGTATACCATTCTCACCAAATATTTTTCGGACGACGTCATGAAAGAACTTCTTGCACGCGTTGACGCGAAGCCCGGTGATTTTGTGCTGTTCTGCGCCGATAAATTGGCAAGTGTCCGACGCGTACTCGGCGCTCTCAGAAATGACCTTGGAACGATGTTGGGCTTAAAGAAAAAAGACGACTATAAATTGCTCTTTGTCACGGACTTTCCGGAATTCGAGTATTCGGAGGAGGAAGAACGCTTTGTGGCTATGCACCATCCGTTTACTATGCCGTATCCGGAGGATTTGGAATATCTTGAAAGCGATCCCGAACGGGTCCGCGCGCAAGCGTATGACGTTGTTTTGAACGGTGTGGAGCTTGGCAGCGGTTCTGTCCGTATCCATGACCGCAAGATTCAGCAGAAAATGTTCAAAGCTCTCGGCTTTACCAAGGAACAGACCGAGGAACGTTTTGGTTTTATGATTAACGCATTTCGCTATGGAACGCCGCCGCACGCCGGCTTTGCATTCGGGCTTGACCGGCTTGTCATGTTGATGCGCGGCGCGGATTCGCTTCGTGATGTGATCGCGTTCCCGAAGACCAAAGACGCGTCCTGCCTGATGACCGAAGCGCCGAATGTGGTTGATATGAAGCAGTTGGAGGAACTCTCGCTTCTTTCGCTTTCCGAAACGGTAGCGGCAGACGGTACGCGTGTTTCCGCAAAAAAGAAAACCAAGAAAATCGATGTGGACGCAGTTGCCGCATTGGCTAAATTAACGGTTGACGAAGATAAAAAAGAGAAGTTGGAACAGGACATGGAGGCCGTTATTGATTTTGCCAACGCCTTGAATGAGCTTGATACGGCCGGTGTGCCGGTGCGGGAACATCTTGTTCCGACAAGCAATGTTTTCCGTGAGGATGTGCCCGAGCAGAACTTCACACGTGCCGAGCTTCTTGCCAATGCCAAAACCAAAACGGCGGAGTATATTACCGTTCCGCGCGTTGTCGAATAAGAAAGGGGATTATTTAGATGTCTGAACTTACACGTCTTACGCTTGCCGAAATGCGTAAAAAATTAGATTTGCATGAAATATCCTCTTCTGAGCTTACTGCGGCGTTCCTCGATGAGATAAAGAGCCGCGACGGAGATATCGGTGCGTTTTTGACTGTGACCGATGAGCTTGCCGGGGATTCTGCTCAAAAATATGACACTGCTTGCGCCAAAGGCGAAAAAGGAAGTATTCTTTCCGGAATACCAGCGGCGATTAAAGACAATATTTGCACCAAAGGGGTAAAAACGACCTGTGCGTCCCGTATTTTGGAGGACTTTGTTCCTTGCTATGACGCGACTGTTATGGAAAAGCTGAAAGCACAAGGTGTTGTGATGCTTGGTAAAGTCAATATGGATGAATTTGCCATGGGCAGTACCACGGAGAATTCAGCGTTTCATGTGACAAAGAACCCGGTTGATACGACATGTGTTCCCGGCGGTTCAAGCGGTGGAAGTGCGGCCGCGGTTGCGGCAGGATTTGCCCCTTTTGCCCTCGGTTCGGATACCGGCGGTTCAATTCGCCAGCCGGCGGCTTTCTGCGGTGTGGTGGGTATGAAACCGACATATGGTTCAGTGTCGAGATACGGTCTTGTGGCGTTTGCTTCTTCGCTTGACCAGATCGGGCCGATGACGAAAAACGTGTTAGATAACGCGCTTGTGTTTGCGGCTATTTCCGGACATGACGTCAAGGATGCGACTTCCATTGCGGATGGCTATGCCGACCCTGTCGCTGACATTGAAAAGGGTGTTCGCGGCATGAAGGTGGCACTTCCGGTCGAATTCTTTGCAGAGGGAATTGACCAAGATGTCAAGGACTCAATTTATGCGGCGGCAAAACGCTTTGAATTGCTCGGCGCAAGCATAAGCGAAGTCAAAATGCCGGCTCTTGCCGATGCGCTCCCGGCTTATTATGTCATCTCCTCGGCAGAAGCATCCTCCAATCTTGCGCGCTTTGACGGTGTACGCTACGGAAAGCGTGCCGAAACCTACGGCGATATTGACGAACTGTATAAGAACACCCGAAACGAAGGCTTCGGCGAGGAGGTCAAACGCCGCATTATGCTCGGTACTTTCGCACTTTCTTCCGGTTATTATGACGCATATTACAAGAAGGCTTTGCAGGCAAGAAGCCTGATTATCGCTGAATATGATAAAGTTTTTGAAAAATACGATTTTATTCTGTCACCGGTCGCACCTACGCCGGCTTACAAGCTCGGTTCCAAGACCGGAAATCCGATTGAAATGTATTTAGGCGATATTTATACCGTTCCGGTCAACATTGCAGGCGTGCCGGCCTTGTCTATGCCGTGCGGTATGACGGAAAGCGGACTTCCGATCGGCATGCAGCTTATCGGAAAAGCTTTATCTGAGCCGCTTTTGTACCGTGCCGGATATGCGTTTGAGAGAATGTAAGGGGGTAGGGAGTATGACGCTTTATAAAGGCTATGAAATGGTTATCGGACTTGAAGTCCATGTGGAACTGAAAACCAAAACAAAAATTTTCTGCAACTGCAAAACCGATTTCGGAGCAGAACCGAATACGCATGTCTGCCCGGTATGCATGGGTATGCCGGGTACGCTTCCGGTGCTCAACCGCAAAGTGGTCGATTATGCCGTAAAGGCAGGCCTTGCCACGAATTGTCAAATTGCACGTTTCTCTAAACAGGATCGGAAAAACTACTTTTATCCCGATTTGCCCAAGGCTTATCAGATATCGCAGTATGACTTGCCGTTATGTGAGCACGGATATGTGGATATCGAAACCGAAAACGGTGCAAAACGCGTCGGAATTACGCGTATTCATATTGAAGAGGACGCCGGGAAACTTGTGCATGACGAGAAACTCGGTACATTGATTGACTGCAACCGCTGCGGTGTGCCGCTTATCGAAATTGTATCCGAACCGGATATCCGTTCGGCCGCGGAATCTGACGCGTACTTGCGCAAACTCCGTGCAGCCATCCTCTATACCGGCGTGTCCGACTGTAAAATGAATGAAGGTTCTTTGCGGTGCGATGTCAATCTCTCTGTCCGTAAACCCGGTGAGCCGTTCGGTACGCGCACTGAAATGAAGAACATCAACTCGTTTCAGTTTATTGCCAAAGCCATTGATTATGAATACCGCAGACAGGTTGACGCCGTCGAAAGCGGTGAGGGCGTGATTCAGGAAACGCGGCGTTTTGATGCCAATACCGGTAAAACTTATTCTATGCGCAAAAAAGAGGATGCAAACGATTACCGCTATTTTCCCGATCCGGATCTGCCGCCGATTGTTATAACCGAACAAAAACTTGCGGAACTGAAAGCCGAAATCCCCATGCTTCCGGATGAACGCAAAGCGCTTTATACCGAGAAATTCGGTCTTACTGCTTATGACAGTGAAGTTATTACAAATGAACTTGCCGTTGCCGATTATTTTGAGACAGCAGCCGAGAAAACACGCTATCCCAAGCTTGCCGCCAATATGCTTATCACCGACGTCTTGCGCGCGTGCGATACCGAAAGCGGTATGCTTCCGGTGAAACCCGAACGATTGGCTGCCTTGTCCGACCTTTTGGGCGACGGAAAGATCAACAGCTCGACGGCAAAAAAAATCATTGCCGCCTTGCTTGAAAGTGATTTTGACCCGGAGGACTATGTTATGGCCCATGGTTTGGAACAGATTAACGACCGAGCGGTATTGGAAGAGTTTGTACGGGAAGTTCTTGCGTCAGATTCCAAGTCGGTAAGTTCCTATAAGGCTGGAAAAACGGCTGCCCTTAAAGCCGTTGTCGGCAAAGTTATGGCCAAGACTGCCGGAAAGGCAAATCCGATCACGGTCAATGAACTTGTGGAAACGCTGATTTCCGAATATTGATTGTTATATAAAAGAATGGCAGAGCCTAGGCTCTGCCATTCTTTTATATAACGGAGAAATAGAAAGATGTTCATGAGATGTTTGCAAAAACATGCTTGATAGAAGCCGCTTTTTTTCTTATAATTCCGGCGGTATAAAAAGAACACGAAAGGGGTTTATCTATGAAATCCATCTTTCACCATACGTATCATACGACGCCATCGGAAAGGCAAAAACGCCGATTTTCGGAGCCTATTGACTTAACAAGCGGCACCCCATGGAAAGTAATTTTAAAATATTCGCTCCCAATCATGCTTTCCTATCTTCTGCAACAGATATATGTGTTGACAGACGCCGTGATCTGCGGTCAAACGCTTTCGGCAGATGAGATTGCCGGTGTGAACGATACGTTTGCTTTGACCTTTATCTTCTTGCAATTTGCTTTTGGCTGTACGGCCGGTTTCGGCGTTATTACAGCAAACCGTGTCGGTTTGGGGGATAAAGCCGGCGTGCGCCGCTCGTTCGCTTCGCAGATTCTGCTGTCTGTGGCGACGACGCTTGTTCTGACAACGCTTTCTGTTGCACTTTTGCCATGGCTGTTGAATGTCATCAACGTGACCACCGATAATATTGGGGTTTATCGCGCGGCGTACAGCTATTGCTTGGTCATGTTTATCGGAATTTTTGCGCAAATGGGCTATAATTTTATTTGCAGTATCTTGCGCAGTGTGGGGGATTCGCTGACGCCGCTTATCTTTTTAGTGTTGTCAACGCTTTTGAATATCGGGTTGGATTTATGGTTCTTGGTCGGCTTCCATTGGGGAGCGGCGGGAGCGGCGTTTGCGACGGTTCTGGCGCAGGCGTTGAGCGCCGGGGCATGCTTTGTTTATACATTTGTACGCTATCCGGAGCTGCGATTGCATAAAGACGATTTCAGGGTGACCAAAGCGGATATCTTCACGCATTTGAGACAGGGGCTCCCGCTTGGTTTGCAGTTTTCTGTGCTTGCTATCGGTATTATCACCATGCAGGGGGCGGTCATACGGTTTGATTTGCAGCCGGATGGCGTTATGGTAGCCGGAAATCCGGCACAGAACGGTTTTGGAGCGGCCAATAAGCTTGTCAACTTCCTCATGGTTTATTTTAATGGATTAGGGTCGGCTGTGGTTGGCTATAATGCCCAGAACTACGGCAAAGGTGATTATGCCCGGATTCGCAGAGGAACCAATCAGACGCTTGTTATCATGTTGTGTTTCAGTGCCGTTTGTACAGCGATCGGACTTCTTCTTTCGGTGAATGGCGTCTATCAACACATTTTTTTGAGTGCCGATAAGATTTCAGCCATGTCGATCCGCTACGGCAATCTTTATCTTTATGCGGATATGCCGCTTTATATGATTCTTGGGTTTCTCATCGTTATGCGAAGCGCGGTGCAGGGAACCGGACGCTCCGAATTTACTCTCGGCGCCGGTATTGCGGAGTTGATCAGCCGCGTTCTTATCTGCTCGTTCCTTCCGGCACTTGTGAATGGAGGACCGACAAACGCTTTATCTTCTTCGGGGGCATTTTATGTACTATGCTTAGGTGATCCGGGAGCATGGCTTTTGGCGTCGCTGTTGCTCTTGTATCCATACATTCGTTACATTCTTCGTGAAAAGTACCCGAATTAAGCTGTTTTGCAATATAAAATTGCTCATTATGCAAAAAAAGAGAAAAAATGCGTTTTGCTATTGCAATTACGAATAATTTGTGATATAATAATTCAGTAATGGGCGAACGTATCTGCCCATCAAACATGTAATGAATGATTTGAAAGGATCTGTTCCCATGAGTTATCTTTCGATGGATTTACACGAGTTGGAAAAAAAGGAAGCTGAGTTATTAAAAGAATACAATGCTTTAAAAGAGCAGGGAATCGATATCAACATGACGCGCGGCAAACCTTGCCGTGAACAGCTTGACCTGTCGGAGGGAATGTTAACTGCCATTTCCACGAATGCGGACTGCTATACCGATTACGGGTTTGACTGCCGTAACTACGGTTTGGTAGACGGCCTTGATTATGCCAAGAAAATGTTTTCAGATATTATCGGAGTTCCGTGGAATCAGATTATTGTCGGCGGCAATTCCAGCCTGAATTTGATGTACGATGCGGTCGCGCGCTATATGCTGTACGGTGTATGCGGCGAAACGCCTTGGGTGAAACAGGAAAAAATCAAATTTCTGTGTCCTGTGCCGGGCTATGACCGTCATTTCGGCATTTGTGAATCGCTCGGTATCGAGATGATTGGTGTTCCGCTTCTTGCTGACGGACCGGATATGGATATGGTCGAACAACTGATCAAAGACCCGGCAGTTAAGGGAATGTGGTGTGTGCCGAAATATTCCAACCCGACGGGTATTACGTATTCGGCAAGCGTTGTGCGCCGCATTGCTTCTATGAAGCCGGCTGCCAAGGATTTCCGTTTGTTCTGGGATAACGCCTATGCCGTACATGACCTGTATGACGAGGGCGACACGCTTGTGGATATCCTGCCGGAATGCGAAAAATACGGAAACGGCAATATGCCGCTTATCTTCATGTCAACCTCCAAAATCAGCTATCCGGGGTCGGGCGTTTCCGCGCTCGGCGGCTCAAAGGAAAACATGGACTATATCAAGTCGATCATGCAAAAGCAGACGATCGGACACGACAAGATGAACATGTGGCGTCATGTGCGTTATTTCAAATCGGCAGACGGTATCCGTGCCTATATGAAAAAACACGCGGCGATTCTTCGTCCGAAATTCGAGATTTGTGAAAAGGTGTTGGAGGAAAATCTTGCTGACACCGGTATTGCCATGTGGACAAATCCGAAAGGCGGCTACTTTATCAGTCTCAACGTCTATGCCGGCTGTGCGCTGAAAACGGTTGCACTTGCCAAGGAGGCCGGTGTCGTGGTAACGGAGGCCGGAGCTACGTTCCCTTATCATAAGGATCCGGGCGACACCAATATCCGTATTGCGCCGTCGTTCCCGACAGTCGAAGAACTGGCAACCGGTATGAAAGTGCTGTGCGTCAGCGCAAAGCTTGCCGCAGTTCAGAAGTTGATTGAAGAAAAGAAATAAAACGCACGCTTGACCCAAAACAAAGGAGAAAACGTCATGCAGGATTACAATTCTTACGTCAGCCCTTTTTCCACGCGCTATGCCTCCAAAGAAATGCAATATGTGTTTTCGGCAAATATGAAATTTACAACCTGGCGCAGACTCTGGCTTTCCCTTGCCAAAGCGGAAAAAGCGTTGGGGCTTGATATCACGGACGCACAGATAAATGAAATGGCGGCACATTTGGACGATGTTGATTATGCCGTTGCAGAAGCACGGGAAAAAGAAGTCCGCCACGATGTCATGGCGCATGTGTATACGTTCGGAAAGGTATGTCCGACGGCTGCCCCGATCATTCATTTGGGTGCGACATCTTGCTATGTCGGCGATAACGCCGATATCATCGGTTTGCGCGAGGCCATGAAAATCGTGGAAAAAAAGCTGTGTTCGGTCATTGCCAATCTCTCGGATTTTGCACTCAAATATAAAGACATGCCGTGTCTTGCCTATACGCATCTGCAGCCGGCACAGGCTACGACGGTCGGAAAACGCGCAACCCTTTGGATCAACGAACTGTTATATGATTTGGATGAACTGCGCTATCGCCTTTCATCGCTAAAAATGCTCGGCTCCAAGGGAACGACCGGCACGCAGGCAAGTTTTATGGAATTATTCGAGGGTGACTCGGAAAAAGTCAAAAAGTTAGAGCAGATGATCTGCGCCGACTTTGGCTTTGACGGCATTGTGCCGGTTTCCGGTCAGACCTATTCGCGTAAAGTGGACGCGGCCATTCTTGCCACCCTTTCCGGTATTGCGCAGAGCGCTTACAAGTTTGCTAACGATCTTCGTATTTTGCAGTCGTTCAAAGAAATGGAAGAGCCGTTTGAAGCGCACCAGATCGGTTCGTCCGCCATGCCTTATAAACGCAATCCCATGCGCAGTGAGCGCATTTGCGCGCTTGCCAGATATGTTATCTGCGATTCGCTCAATCCGGCATTCACGGCGGCGACCCAATGGTTTGAGAGAACGCTTGACGACTCGGCCAATAAGCGTATTTCGGTTGCCGAAGCTTTTTTGGCGGTCGATTCGATCTTAAATATCTACATGAATGTAACAAACGGACTTGTTGTCTATCCGAAAATGGTACGTTCGCGCCTTATGGCGGAATTGCCGTTTATGGCGAGCGAGAACATTATGATGGACGCCGTCAAGCGCGGAGGAAACCGCCAGGAATTGCATGAACGTATTCGCAGCCATGCCATGGCTGCCGGAAAAGTCGTGAAAGAACTTGGTGAAAAGAACGACTTGTTGGAGCGCATTGCAAACGACCCGGCGTTCGGACTTTCCATGGAAGAACTGGATAAGATTGTTGTTCCTGAAAACTATACGGGACGCAGTGCCGAGCAGGTGACGGAATTTATCGAGAACGACGTCAAGCCTGCGCTTGCGGCTTTCCACGGCGAGCTTGGAAAAAATTACGAATTGACAGTTTAAAAAATCTGAGGTGCAGTTTTATGGAAAAAATCAAACTGTGGGAGAACGGAACGCCGTATTTCAATGCTGATTTCGGCCAAGAAGAAACAACGGTTACGCCGTACCTTCTGAAAAACGAAAACCAGAACAAAGGACTTGTTATCGTGTGTCCGGGCGGCGGCTATTCGGCACGTGCCGACCATGAGGGACGGCCGATTGCAGAGCTGTTGAACAGAGCCGGAATTTCCGCGCTGGTGCTTAATTACCGTGTGGCTCCGTATAAACACCCGGCAGAGCTTTCCGACGCAAACCGTGCGGTTCGCTTGGCAAGATACCATGCTGCCGAATGGGGAATCGATCCGGAAAAAATCGGAATTTTAGGCTTTTCCGCCGGCGGTCATTTGGCTGTCAGCGCGTGTGAACATTACGACAACGGCACACAGGGCGACGCTATTGATCAGGTGTCCTCTCGTCCCAATGCCGGAATCTTTTGCTATCCGGTCGTGACCATGCAATCGGAATACACACATCAGGGTTCAAAGAATAATTTGCTTGGTGCAGATCCGGATCCGGCGTTTGTCAAGAAAATGTCCGGCGAAAGCAGTGTTCCGGACGATTGTCCGCCTGCCTTTATCTGGCACACGGCGGATGACACCTGTGTGGATGTAAATAACAGTTTGCTTCTTGCAAAAGCTTTGCATGAAAAGAATATCCCGTTTGAGATGCACATTTTCCCAAGCGGCAATCATGGCAGGGGATTAGCGGAAGATGTTGACGGTACCTGCCAATGGAGCGGCCTTATGCTTAACTGGCTCAAACGGTTGGGATTCTGACTGATACGGTCTTACACATGTGCAGGGTTACTTGCCCTGCACCTCGCCCACTTTTCTTAGAAGAAAAGTGAGACAAAAGAATTTTTTTAGCGCTCTGTCATTTGAAAATTCAAATGACAGAGCGCTTCTATTATACAATATAAGTGCGCACGGCGATTCAGAGTATTCTGAACCGCCGTGTGTCTAATTATATACCTTTTCATATCAAAATAGAAAGTACGCGCCATTGTCTGAATGTTCAGACAATGGCGCGTAAAATGAAAATTCTTTTGCCAGGCTTTTCTTTTAAGAAAAGCCGCGTTCTCCTTAAAAGCTGTGTTCTCCTTAAAATTTTACTTAGCTAAAAAACTATACACGAAGCTCTAACGGCGATTCCAACAGCGCAAGAGTTGCGGAATCAACGACAGAAACCGTAAAGGTCTCAGCATCATCCAACGCGTCAAGTTCCAAATCTACGGTTTGTAAGGTCGCTGCATTTTCTGTTTTGTGCGCCACTAAGTCGATCATCTTTCCGCGATTGTTATAAGCCCCGGCTAAAACGGTATAGCTTTCCGTATCACGGAAACTCAAAAGCAGGGAAACGGTCAGGGTACGGCTTTCGGCGTCATACGCAAAAGCTTTGATGCGGAAAACATTTTTGGAAAGATTTTCGTAGCTTAATATCGGCAGAGCCTTTCCGTCTGTTGTCCAGACCGTATCAACGTCAAAACCTAATTCGGCAAGATAAGCCGGATCATAGAATGTTTCAAGAGAATCCACGAGAGCTGTGAACTTGGGAACCTTTGAACCGACAACCTTCATGTTCTTGTAAGCGACACAGTTTGCCATAGTGGCTTCGGCGTTGCCGTTACCATAGATATGACCGGCATAGCAGGAAGCTTTGGATGTTTCCGCTTTCACATCTCCTGTCGCAAAGCAATTGCGTACCGTCCCTTTTTCGGCAGCCGCATAGAGAACAGCCTCCGATAGGCTTGTTTCGATATAAGCTGAGGAATCAGCAAGGAAACCGACAATACCGCCGGCGTAGGCGGACACATTGGATTTTGCCAGTATTTCACCGGCAAAGTAGCAGCGGTCGATACCGGCTATCCCTAAGGTCGCCGCTCTGAAATGCCCTGTGATACCGCCGACCATAGACAAAGAGGGCGTATCGACGGAAATATTCGCCAAAGAATAACAGTTTTCAAGATAGATAAGCATCGTGTCATCCGCGGTTGGTGTGGCGGCTTCGCCGACGATGCCGCCGACATAGGCAAGCACACTCTGAACGGAGGCGGAGGAAACCTTGATTGTACCGGTTGAAGAGCATTCCGATATTTCGGATAAAGCGTTGATGCCGCCAGTCGTCAGTTTTCCTGCTACAGCTCCGGCATACAGTGTGGCGCTTTCTTTTGCTAACGTAACATCAATTACAAAATCCGAAACTGCCAGTTTGGAAACAGTGGCGTTTTGCAGCAATCCGAACACCCCGACGTATGGGGCAGGGGAAGTAATCTTAAAATTGGAAATTGTGTAACCGGCGCCATTGAAGCTGCCGGAGAAAGGATGTTCTTCGTTTCCAATCGGGAGCCATTCGTTTCCGCCAAGATCGATATCGCGCGCCAATACATAGAAAGCTTTGCTGTATTCGTCAGAGTCAATGTTCTGTGATAAGAAACAGAGGTTAGATGCTGTCTTGATCTGGTAGGGGGAACTTTCCGTTCCGTCGCCACTGTCAAAGGGAACAGAGGTCGTTCCGTCCCAGACACCGGTCTCGGTTCTTGTGTATACGGCATAGTATGTAGTGTCGCCGGAAACCGTGGCATTTTTGCAGTTGTCAGCGCCGTTTTCCGCGTCTGACCAATGAGAAAATGTGTAGCGGAACGCTTGATCGGGTGCTTTTTCCGGAGCGGCCGGGAAAGTAATGGCACTTCCATAAGGCAGTTCTTCTGTTTTGATAATTACACCGTCAGCAGAGAATGAAATCGTATAGCTGCGGTATTCATCCGTGAAGTTGGCAAAGAAAAGCGTATCGCCTGTTAAACGGATATCGCTCGGTGTGACGGCATCGCTGTCCGGCATTAATGACCAATGCGAAAAGATGTAGTGGCTGTCGGGGGTCTTGTCCGGTGCGGAAACCGATGTACCGTATGTGTTACCGGTCAACTTCCGGAATGTTTCAGAGCCGGAAAGGAAAACAACGGTAATTTTCGGAAGTCGGTGAGACGTTGCCGTCAGAACCGGATAGGGGTAAGAATCTTCGCCGGTTTTCCAATCGGTATCAGAAAATCCGATATAAGAGGAGAGATCACCGGCAGATTCTGCGGAAAGTTCATGATCGATTTCCGTTTCCGGAGTATACGGCTTGTTACAGTACAAGAGACTGTCTTTCAACGTAAAGCATCCGGAAAACTTGATCTTGGAGTTTACCGTTTGGCTTGCAGAAGTCTGTTCCAAAGCATAGGAGGTGAATTTTCCGCCTTCGGAAACGTTGGATTCAAAGCCGATAACATTGCCTGCCGCATAGCAGTTATGAATTACAAGATCGGTCGAATCCAGAACGCCGGCTATGCTGGTGAAACCGCCCAGATAAGCTGTTCGCACGGAACTGGAAGCATAGACATTGGCGTTTGAATAGCAGTTTTCCACCGTGGAGGCTGAGGATGCGGCAATCAGGTAGCCGAGCAGACCTCCGGCAAAACTGTCGGAACGGGATTCTGCGAGAACACCGCCGGATGCGTAACAGTTACGAAGTGTGATGACCGCATCTTTTTCCGAGCCGAAATAGCCGAGCAGTCCTCCGGCTTTGACATTGTCATTGCCGCCGACGCTTGCGGAGCGCAAAACATCGGATCTTCCGTTTATGTGGGAAAGAGAATAAGAGGTGGATATGTCAATGGTGCTGTTTTCTCCGGTAGCGCCGACGTATCCGGCAAGCCCCCCAAGCGTAACATTGAATCTTGTATCTTTGCCAGGGGAAACATAGGAGTCGCTTTGATATCCAATAAGATCTGCCTCGGACGAACAGCCGGAAAGCTTAATCGAAGCGCCGAGAGAGGCGTGCAGATAGCCGACCAGACCGCCGGCATAAACAGAATACTGCGTGCTTTCAATGTTTATCTCTGCATTCTCGGCATGACAGTTTTCAATGACTGTCTGATTGCCGTTTAATGCAAGAACGCGGCCGGCAAGTGCGCCGGCGTATATGGCTGAACTTGTTTTAATCTGGATTCGGGCATTTGAAACAGTTAAGTTTTTGACTGAGCCGTTGTAAATCAGCCCAAAAAGCCCGGCATAAGCAGTATTACTCTTGATGACAAAATTGGAAATACTATGTCCCTGTCCGTCAAAAACGCCTTGGAATGTATAAAGATACTTGGTCTCGTCTGAATAATAGCCGGCCGGCACCCAATCAATACCACCAAGGTCAATATCATCCGTCAGGGCATAGTGTGCGCCTACATATTCTCCTCGGAAATCCGAATTGATCAAACTGGAAAAACGATCCAAATCATCTGCGTTGGAAATCAGATATGGGGATTCTTCCGTGCCGTCGCCGACAAAATAAACGGAAAAAAGGGATGCGGAGTCGCTTTTATCTTCCGCCGGACGAAATGTAAAAGAGGAGGGCTTTTGGCCGTCCGGAAAAGCTTTTTCCATAAAGGATTCCGGCAACTCCAAAGTGAACTTGGCGGAAGCATCATTTTTCATGACAGCTTCATCGCCCACAGTAGCTGTAATTTGTTCGGTACCTGACTCAACGTTAAAATCCAAGGCAAGCTCTGCTCCGGCAAGTAACGTAAAAGAGGTAAGCATGGCGGCCGTAAGAGAAGCGGCTTTGAAGAAAGACTTGATTTTCATGAGAACCTCGCTTATCTATCGATAACTGCAAATTTAGGGATATTCTTTCAGTACAATTATACAGTTTTCTTGCGGAAAAGTCAATTGTTTTTTGTGAAAAAATCTTGGAAAACGCAGGAAATTCATTGCTTTTCATGCAATTGCTTTTCCGGATAAACAACAATCAGCGTGCCTTTGGAAAATTCAATGTGCGCCGCTTCACCTATGAATTCATTACTCACACCAAGAGGAAAATCCGGCGTCAGAACTGCGCTACTTAACGGGTACTTCAATCCGGTAAGCGTAACGTCCGAAACTTGACCGCAGGAGGCGAATAAAGAAAGATATCCGTGATGAGACGCGTCAAAATCAATTTGAACACAAGCTTTCCCCGTAACAGCAGGGTCATTGAAATAGGCGGTTATGACGGTTTGATTGCCATGCAATCGTAAAGAGAGTCCTTTTTGGGTATAAAAAGCAAGCATTTGTAAGTTGGCAAGCGTGTGTTCAATGCGTTTGCCGCCTAAGCCGCCATATAACTCAAAGCGCGTGTAACCGTGTTCTTTCCCGTATTCAACGGCAAGGAACATATCGGTATAATCCTTTTTGCTTGGAAAAACGACACAGTTTTTTCCGGCGTCACTGCGGTCGGCCGAATCAAAATCACCGAGAAATATATCCGGTTCGATACCGAGCTTTTTGGTGTGGTATAAACCTCCGTCCGCCGCGATAATAAGTGAACCGGGAGATATCTCCACTTCATCGACATACAGATCGCCTGCGCCGAAAATATAGCAGATTTTGTCTTGCAAAATAATTCTCCTTTGCTTATAAAAACGGAGTCGGCAAAACGCACCGACTCCGCGGAAACCCGTATAAACGGAATCTGTTATTCCGTCACAACCTTATGATAGTCCTTTTTGCCTTTTTTAATGATAAAATCGCCTGAAAAATCGGCTTTTTCGTAGGTCTTTGCAAAGTCAGTGATCTTCTCGTCGCCAACCGAAATACCGCCTTGTTTGATGTTTCGCTTGGCTTCACTGTTGGACGGGCAAAGTTCGCATTTAACAAGCAATGCCGCAAGAGAGATCTTTCCGTCTGTGAAATCAGCGTCGGTAAGCGTGGTCGTGGGCATGTTTTCGCTCTTTCCGCCGCCGGCAAAAATACTGCGTGCCGCTTCAAGTGCCTTGTCGGCTTCTTCTTTGCCGTGAACCAGTTCGGTGAGCTCATAGGCTAATTTTTCCTTGGCCTTGTTGAGTTCACTGCCCTCTAATTTTTCATATTCCGCAATTTCTTCTAAATCCATAAAGGTCAACATCTTCATGCATTTAATAACATCCGCGTCATCTACATTTCTCCAATACTGGAAGAAATCGTAAGGCGGCGTCTTGTTCGGGTCGAGCCAGACGGCTCCGTTTGCGGTTTTGCCCATTTTTTTGCCCTCGGAGTTGAGCAAAAGCGTAATGGTCATCGCATACGCGTCTTTGCCGAGCTTGCGGCGGATCAGTTCCGTTCCGCCGAGCATATTGCTCCATTGGTCGTCGCCGCCGAACTGCATATTGCAGCCGTAATCCTGGAACAGACGGTAGAAGTCATAGCTTTGCATGATCATGTAGTTGAATTCAAGGAAGCTGAGACCTTTTTCCATGCGTTGTTTGTAGCATTCGGCACGTAGCATGTTGTTGACCGAGAAGCAAGCGCCGACTTCGCGCAAGAGCTCAACATAATTGAGCTTTAACAGCCAGTCTGCGTTATTGATCATCGTGGCTTTGCCTTCAGAAAAATCGATAAAGCGGCTCATCTGCTTTTTAAAGCAATCGCAGTTGTGCTCAATGTCTTCGACGGTGAGCACTTTGCGAAGATCTGAACGTCCCGACGGGTCGCCGATCATGCCGGTGCCGCCGCCGATCAGGGCAATCGGTTTGTTGCCGGCCATCTGCAAACGCTTCATCAGGCACAGCGCCATAAAGTGGCCGACATGCAGGCTGTCTGCGGTCGGGTCAAACCCAATATAAAATACGGCTTTTCCGGCGTTTACCAACTTTTTGATCTCTTCTTCGTTGGTAAGCTGGGCAAGTAAGCCTCTGGCTTTCAATTCTTCAAATACTGTCATCGTTCTGCTCCTAAATATGATTTTTTATGCGGAAACCCGCGATTTGACCTTTTAATAATTCTGAGCGTCATCAATAAGTTCGGCGGCCGCGGCACGCGCAGAGGACGTGATATCGATTCCGGCAATAATGCGCGCTGTTTCATCGATGCGTTCCTCACGTGAAAGGGAATGGACGCTTGTAACAGTTGAACCGTCTTTTTCGGTTTTGGAAACCAGAAAATGCGCGTCGGCGAGAGAGGCGATCTGTGCGGAATGCGTCACGCACATAACCTGTGAAAAGCGCGAGCTCTGCAAAAGCTTGATACCGATACGACGGGAAGTCTTTCCGGAAATGCCCACATCGACTTCATCGTAAATAACAGTTTCGACACCGTCTTTTTTGGCAATGACACTTTTGATGGCAAGCATGATACGGGAGAGCTCACCGCCGGACGCTGTCTTGGCAAGCGGAGAAAAGGGAAGTCCCACGTTGGTGCGTACCATAAACTCAATGTCGTCCGCCCCGTTTGTCTCAGGTTCTTTCGGAAGAATCTGAACCGCAAAGCGAACCTTGTTCATTTCGAGAAATTCAAACTCTTTTTCAATCTCCGCTTTCAGGCGTTCTCCTGCGGAATTTCGCGCGTCTGTCAGTTCCTTGGCCGCTATTTTCAGTTCGGCTTCGGTTTTTTGCAGCTCTTTCTCCAATTCGGATGCTCTCACATCGGATAGCTCCAAATCGGATAAACGTTTCTCGGCCGATTCGCGATAGGCGAGGATATCTTCGACTGTGTGCCCGTATTTGCGTTTCAATTTATATATATCATACAATCTTTGTTCGATTTTGTCAAGTCTTGCCGAAGGATTTTCTTCGGCATCACCGGCGATATCGTGCAGACTTTCGGCAATATCATAGATTTCGGAGCGCGCCTTTTCCAAACGTTCGATAAATTCGTCCATGCCGTCAGTCATTTTGGCAAGATTGGCAAGACAGGAAAGCGCTTTGTCCGCGTTTTCCGCTGCACTTAAATTGTTGGCGAACAACACACCGTAGGCAGTCAAGGCGTTCTCGGCAATCTTTTCGATGTTGGACAAACGCTTTTTTTCTGCGGAGAGAGTTTCTTCTTCACCCGGCTTTAACTTTAAAGCGCCGATTTCCTCTATCTGGAACCGCAGCATTTCAGCGGTTCGCTGTTTTTCGGCGTCATCCGTGACTAAGTTCTTATACTCGTTCTTTAATGAACGGTAACGTGCATAAACGTCCGTATAATGATGAAACAGGGCTTCATCTCCGGCATATGCGTCAAGAATCGAAAGATGTCTTTCTTTTTTCAATAATTCTTGGTTATCGTGCTGTCCGTGAATGTTGATGAGAAACGCGGAAAGCTCGCGTAAAAGGGAAGTCGGAACGGCCTTTGCATTGATGCGGGCGGTGGATTTTCCCTCCGCGGTGATTTTGCGCGAAAGATACAGAATGCCGTCTTCGTCCGGAAAAACGCCGAGTTCTTCCAACCGGGAGACCGTCTGGCCGGTCAGCTCTGTAAACATGGCCTCCACAAGCGCATAGTCTTCGCCGGCGCGGATTAGCTCTTTGGAAACACGCGCTCCGCAAAGAATACCGATCGAATCGATAATAATACTTTTTCCGGCGCCGGTTTCGCCTGTGAACGCGGAAAAGCCGGCCGGAAAAGAAAGATCCAACCTTTTGATTAGCGCGACGTTTTCAATATGTATCGATGCAAGCATGGAAGATTCTCCTTGGCTTTATACTCAAATTTAGCGGCTGATGCTTTTGGAAAGCTTTTTGACAAAATCCATTGCGTCGTTTTCGGTTGCCATAACAATAAAGATCGTATCATCCCCGGCAAGAGATCCGATAATGTCCGGAAGCTCCAAGGAATCAATGGTGGCGCACGCCGCCTGTGCCATGCCCGCATAGGTTTTTAAAACGACCATGTGCCCGGCCGAGCTGATTTTAATGACCATTTCGGAAAGGATGCTCTTGAATTTTTCGGTAAAACGCGTATCCAACTCGTTGCGCACGGAATTTGCGGCATATTTGGATTTGTTTTGCCTGCCGTCGCGGACGCCGGAGGAGACTTTGACCAAGCGAAGTTCACGGATATCGCGCGATACGGTCGCCTGTGTTGCGACAAACCCGGCTTTTTTCAAAAGCTCGGCAAGTTCTTCTTGTGTTTCCACATCATGTTTTTCAATTAGCTCCAATATTTTTTCCTGACGTTTGCTTTTCATGAAAAAAGACCTCTTTCCGATTACCGCTTGATTTGCTCGACACCAGATTGGGCAGCGGCGAGTTTATGATTCAAAAGGCTGTAAAAGTCTACGTCTTTCAAACGGATAAGTTTAGTGCTCAAAGGAGATTTTGTAATACGCACGATATCGCCGTTGTACAGGCTTTTTACGCCTTTTCCGTCAATTGTGCAGAAAGCCTCGTTGATTTTGTCAGCCGTGAATTCCACTTCGATAACAGAGCGGTCGGAAAAGACAACAGCGCCGGAATTGACGCACATATACGGACACACCGGCACGGCGCAGATACATTCGAGTTTGGGGTCGATGATCGGTCCTCCGGCCGACATACAGTAGGCTGTCGAACCGGTTGGTGTGGAAACGACGATTCCGTCGGCGCGGTAGGTTGAAATGCACTTTCCGTCACAGGAAAGTTTGAGACCGGCCATACGCGATACGGCCCCTTTGGAAATGACGATATCGTTGAGAGCTGTCGCACAGTGAATGCTTTGTCCGCCGCGTATGATCTCGGCTTTGAGCATCATGCGCCGGTCGATGCGCACGCCGGGCAGGGCTTCAATTTCGCTTATTTCGGAAACTGCGGCAATTTTACGTACCAGATCTAATTCACGGGTTTCAAGTTCTGCAATATAGCCGACTCTGCCGAGATTGACGCCCAATATGTAAGCGCCGCCGAAAGCGGCTTTTTTGGCGATCTTCAAAATTGTTCCGTCGCCGCCGAAAACGATGCACAGCCCGACGCGCCTGAAAAGCTGATATTCCGGAAGATATTCAATTTTTCGTCCGGCTAAAAGCGATTCGGAAACGGACGGCAGGTTACCGTATGGTTTCTTGAACGTATCGGACATAAAAACACGGCAGCCGCATTCGTCCAGAATATCGAGCAGGCGCGAGGTGTATATAAGGCCGTGGTCTTTGTTAGGATTGACGGTGATTGCAACTTTCAACATGCGGTTTCTCCTTACAGGTGAATCAAGTCAATATATTTCTGTAATATTATACTACCACTGTTGCATAAATTCAAGACTTATACAGTATATTTTCCAAAAAGATTGCTTTCAATTCTTAATTTTTCTTAATTTTCGGATAAAATATAAATTTATTTGAAAGACTGTTTACTTTTTCGTATTTTGTGGTATAATATATGCAAATAAGATTTGACACTGATTGGTTGAAGCAATCATCCGATTTTACCATAATAATCCATAAGGAGGATTTAACCATGTTTGATTTTAAAACCGATGTAATCCGCGAGAAATGTGAGACCGGCGTAGAAAACGCCAAAAACGCCATTGAAACGTCCAAAGACATTACTGTCCGCCCGAAATTTGACATGGGCTTGGAAATCAACTCCAAAAAACAGAAAAAGAACCTGTTCGGGTTCAATCTGCATTTTGACAAAGAGTTTTCTCTTTTTGATATCGTCTTGACTGCTGTTGCCGTTGTAGCCGCAATTGGTGCTGTTGCCACGGCTTTTGATATTCTTTTCAGCGGCTCGTCCTGCAAGAAGGATTCCGAAAACGAGGATTGAACCTCAGCTTTTCAGATAAGTTAATATTTCAATAACATCCGAGCGAGAGGCAAGAACCAAGCCGTCCCGTTCCAATTCCGCCTTGTCGCGTGCGGATAAAGCGTCCGGAGAAAAATCGTTTTCGCAATAGATTTCTGTTCCGTCCGCACCGTACAGGCGGATTTTGCCATTTTCCAAACGAAGAGTGTAGTAGTCGGAGTAGGGCAAGTCCGAAAGATCGGTGACGCGTGATGCGTTTGCTGTGCTTTCGACTGCGTCCGTATTCTTTTCTGAGGGGACTTTTTCGTATTTTACAAACGATTCTGTCCATACATAACAAGCTGCACAGGCGGCGGATACGGATAAAATGCCGAGAAAGGCGATTACAGCTTTCTTTGCGTTTTCGGAAAATCTCATTTTCATTCGGATGCTTGCTCCTTTCTTCTTCAAATTGATTTTTTACCAAATACGGAAAAATATGCATGTTTCGTTTAAGAATTCCCAAAAGCGGAGGGCACATGAACAACAATCACGATCATTTCCGAAAATCCGATCATCCGGATAAGAAGCTGAATGTAAATACGACGGCCAATATGAAAAAAGCAGGCGTCAAAAAAGTGATTAAGACCGGCGGCAAGGTGACCGGCGTTATGATAGGCAAGTCCTTGCAATGGGTTCTCAATATCTTGATCACGATCCTGCTTATCTGCACCATATCCGGTATTGCAATTGCCGCTATTTTCTTCGGATACGTCAATAATTATCTGATTGAGGACGATTTTGATATCGAAAATCTCAAAACCAATCTGAATCAGACCACCAAAATTTATTATACCGATGAATCCGGCAACGATATAGAGCTTGTTGACCAACGCATTTACGGTACGGAAAACCGTTCTTGGGTATCCTATAACAAGATGCCGAAGAATCTGACCAATGCGTTTGTTGCTATTGAAGATGAACGCTTTTGGAAACACAGCGGCGTGGACTGGAAGCGCACATTCGGCGCGGTTTTGCAGTTTGCCGGCGGCAATGACAGCTATGGCGGTTCGACCATTACCCAACAGCTCATAAAAAACATTACCAAGGAAGACGAAACCACCATTCAGCGTAAAGTGCGTGAAATATTCCGTGCGTTAAGCCTGACAAAGAAACACAGCCGCGAAGAGATTCTTGAAATGTATCTTAACACAATCAATCTTTCGCGCAACAATTACGGCGTTCAGGCGGCTGCCAACTATTATTTCGGAAAAGACGTGTCCGAACTTGACCTTGTCGAATGTGCTGCATTGGCTGCTATTCCGAAATCGCCGACCAAATACGACCCGGTGCGCAATCCGAATGAAAACAAACGCCGCCGCGGTTATGTCCTTGATAAAATGGAAGAGCTTGGCTGGATTACAAAAGAAGAATGCGAACAAGCCAAAAACACCGAACTTGTTATCAATATTACGGTTCTGGACGGAACGGTCACAAAGTCCAATTCCTATTTCAAAGATACGCTTATTGAGCAAATCATCGCTGATCTAAAAGAAGAATATGGTTATTCACGTGAATATGCGTCCGGAATCATCTACTCCGGTGGTTTGAAAATCTATGCGACCATTGACCCGGAGATTCAGACAATCATGGAGGAAGTGTTTGCTGATCCGGATACCTTCCAGCGTGTATCGGAGGGCATTCAGCCGCAAGCCGCCATGGTTATTATGGATCCGTATACCGGTGATGTAAAAGGCGTCGTCGGCGGCAGGGAAAAGACCGGAGACCGCGATTTAAACCGCGCGACCCAAAGCCGCCGCCAGATCGGTTCCGCCATCAAACCTCTGACGGTTTATGCCCCGGCCATGGATTTGGGGTTAATCAATTATTCTACTGTTTTCGACGATACACCGTTAGAATATAAAGAAAATTTAGGACGTTATTGGCCGAAAAATGCGCCGGCACGCTATGACGGGCTTCTCTCGGTCAACCGCGCTGTGGAGGTTTCTAAAAATACCATCGCCATCAAGGTGCTCAAAAAAATGACGCCGGAGTATTCTTACAACTTCTCTCAGAATAAACTGCATTTGAAGAGCCTTGTGGCAAGCGATAAAGACCTTGCGCCGCTTGCACTCGGCGGTCTGACAAACGGCCTTACCGTTATGGAAGTGACGGCTGCATATTCCATTTTCCCGAGCGGCGGTATGTATTCTTCGCCGCGCTTATATACGCGTGTGCTCCGGAACGATGATACCGTCCTTTTGGAGCACAATGCCAATCCAGAATATGCTATCTCGGCTGATACCGCTGAAACCATGACTAAAATTCTGCAAAATGTCGTCACGAGCGGCACGGCGTCCGGTATTACTCTCGATAAAAAAGTCAATGTCGCTGGAAAGACCGGTACGACAAACAACGACAAAGACCGCTATTTTGTCGGTTTTACTCCGTATTATACGGCGGCGTGCTGGTTTGGTTACGATACGCCGAAATATCTCGGCAAATTCCGCTCTAATCCTGCCATGATTGCTTGGGAAAAGGTTATGGCACGCGTACATGAAAAGTATATCAACGCCGCGGCAAACGGCGGAGAACCGCTCAAAAAGTTTGACTATTCCCGTCTGACGCAGGTTGCTGTTTGTTCGGACAGCGGACTTTTGCCGTCCGAAGCGTGCAGCCATGATCTGCGCGGTTCGCGTGTATCTTACGGTTGGTTTGCCAAAAATCAGATTCCGACCAAAACCTGTGATACGCATGTGCTTATTGATTGGGATTCCTCTACGGCACATGTTGCAACGCCGTATTGCCCGAAAAATCTGCTTATGAAAATCGCTCTTATTAAGGTGGAAGATCGCAATTTTGTCCAGAATATCCCGATTACTGACGCACGCTATACCTGCCGCGCCGAAACCGGAAATCCGGCGAATGTCGTAAATCCGTCCGATCCGTATTATATGAGCGTCATGCCGGCTGGGACGTATGCCGGGTATTCGCCCGGAGTGGACGCGCCGCAAAACAGCTATTGCACGGTACACAACGCTGTGTATCCGGAAATGGACGATGATCCGGACAGTATGGATGGCGATTTTGAGCCGATCGATGAGACGGATCCGGACACAGGCAATACGGAGAAGATCGAAAAAAAGGATACGGACACTTCCGGAGATACCGAAAACGGCACACATACCTCGTCGGGACATCCTTTATCCGAAAACGACTCCGGTCATTCGCCGGAAAACGCCGGTTCGACCGGACATCCGTTGCATTAAATCAAACGGGAAGTATAAAGCATGAGACGTTTAAAAAAGAAAATCTACGCATTGTCGGCGGTAGCCGGCCTTGTGTTTGGTATGCTCGGCGGCACCTATGCTTTCGGTGATACGGCGGATATTTCTGGTCTGTCCGGACAGTCTTTTTCCGATGTTCCGGAAGATAGCTGGTTTTATCCGTATGTGTCATATCTTGCGGAAAATGGCGTGGTCAAAGGTATGACGGACACGACTTTTGTGCCGCAGGGGACATTTACCGTGGCGGAAGCGGCGGCTGTCATTACCCGCTATTTAGGCTTGGAAGAAGAGGCGGCAAATCGGAAAAGCGCCATGGAGATTTTGAATGTTGCCGGTGCGGATAAGTGGTATGCCGGTTATGTACAGCTGATGTACGAGGCCGGAATCATAGATGTATCGCTGTACGGATGTTCCGTTATGGGACGGCATATTTCCATAGATTCTCCGGAAATTTTGGAAAAACCGGTGAAACGGTACGAGTTTGCCGCGTTTATCACTCGTTCCTTTGAACTTGACGGCACGGAAATCCGCAGTACGGTCGGCGAAGGGCTGGGACATGAGTTTATCTATTCCGGCAAGTACGATGAAAGCATGCTTGAAAAGTTCATTCCGTTTATTGCAGATTATTCCGCAATTCCTGCTGAATACAATTATTATGTTCTGAAAGCCTATTACAACGGCATATTCAACGGAGATGAAAGTGGGAACTTCAATCCCTTAAAGAATTTGACACGTGCCGAAATGGCGAAAGTTATTGCGGTTGTATCGGATTCCACACTCCGCACACGAATCGATATCAACGCCGATTCCCCAATCAAAACAGATCCGGAAGAAATCCCGCTTCCGGAAGATTCCTATATTTTGCTTGACGGCAAGCAGGTGTTAAAAACTTCTTACACTGATTCGCTCTTTGCGACGGAGGCTATGCAGGTAGGAACTTTTTATGAAAATAATCTGCCGATCGTCTCGTATACGCGCGCCAGTGTTCCGCCGTCCGGTTATGCGTTCCGCGTCTATCATTTTACGCGTGACGCAAGCGGATTTGACATCAATATTGCCGCGGCAAAAGATACTTCCGATGTCTACCGCAGTCTGTTCAACGCAGGGGATCGCTTGGTTCTTGCACTCGTCAATACACAAACCGGTGAAACGGTGGATGCCCATACTTTTGTTTTAACCGGCGTCGGAGCCGTAACGCAAAATCCCGATCGGTATTTGCCGTAAAATTTGAAATAACTCTATCAGGAGAATAAGAATATGCGATTTGAAAAGATTTATTTTGACCCGGCTCATAAGGACGCGTATCTCACTTTATATGTATCGGATGTCAAAACGCCGATTCGTGATGCCATGCTTGTTATCCCAGGCGGTGGTTATGGCTGTGTGTGCTCAGACCGTGAGGGAGAGCCGATCGCTCTTGCCTATTTAGCGCGTGGTATGAATGCCTTTGTACTCAATTATACCGTTGTACCGCCTGACCCGTATATTCCTCTCATGGAGGCGTCGCTTGCCATGGCATACATCAAAGAGCATGCCGAAGAATTTGCAATAAATCCGGAGCATGTCTATGCGGTCGGTTTTTCCGCAGGCGGACATCTGGCGGCAACCCTTGCAACCATGTGGAACGACCCAGTTTTAAACAGCCGCATTACAGTAGCGCCCGGCGCGAACCGTCCGGCTGTTGTCGTGCTGTGCTATGCAGTTATCACGCCTGAGGGGCATATGGGCAGTTTTCAGAATCTCCTTGGCGCGCAAGTGGAAAATAAGGAAGTTGTCCGTGCTTTCACGGTAAGTGAACGCGTGACAAGTGAAACCGTGCCGACGTTCCTTGTCCATACGGCGACAGACGATCTTGTACCTGTTGAAAAGAACGCGCTTGTCATGGCGGCGGCTCTGACAAAGGAAAAGATTCCGTATGAACTGCACATTTATCCCAAAGGACCGCATGGCATGGCGCTTGGAAACAGCGATACCGATATAGGACACGATTTTTATAACGACGCGGCATATGCGCGTTGGGTGGACGATTCGATTACCTTTTTAAGACGTTTTCAATAACTTTGCATATAAAAACCGCGTACTTTGTTTTGTCAAAGTACGCGGTTTTCGTATTCATTTATCCTGATTATTCAGCCACTGTCGGTTCTTCTACGCCGAAAAAGGCATCGGCATCAACTTTGGTTTTGCCGTCAAAGCATTTTTTGTAGCAGGAAGAACAGAGGGTGATTTCTCCGTCTTTATAGGAATATTTGTTGGAACAGCTCTTTTCGCACATGTTGCATTCCTTGGAACCGCATGAGGTAAGAAGTGCCGCGACGCTGAATGCGGCAAAAAGGCAGATAATGGCTTTTTTCATAGTGATGTACTCCTTCATGAATCCGTATGTTTGTTTTAAATATACCACAGTTTGGGGAAAATGTCAAGTGTCAGCTCCCAAAGAACGTTCGCTCTTTGTGCGTACTTACCGAAAGTACAAGTCCGATGGCGATATAGGTGCTGAGCGCAGAAGAACCGCCGTAGCTCAAAAACGGCAACGTAATGCCGATGACGGGGAGAACGCCGAGGCACATGCCGATATTCTCGATGATCTGTATGATAAACATAGCTGCAACGCCTGTGCAGACAAGACAGCCGAACGTGTTTTCCGAACGGATAGCAACCAATATAATGCGTGTCACCAAAAAGATGTACAACCCCAAAACGGCGATTGCGCCGATAAAACCGAATTCTTCACAAATTGTTGCAAAGATCATATCGGTATGCTTGGCGGAAAAATTACCTTGGGTGATTTTTCCGTGCATATATCCGCTGCCGTTAATGCCGCCGAGGCTGATGGCCGTCATGCTTCGCACAGCTTGATGACGGACGCCGATGGCATTCGGATCGACCGAAATATCATAAGGCGCAAGGATTCGCTGTTGTTGAAAAAAATTGAGTTTTGTCCAGATAAAGGGAGACGCGATAAAAATTCCGGCAATTCCGGCAATAAAATACCACAGATTCAGATTTCCGGCAAAACACATAACGGCAAAAATAAAAAGGAAAATCGTCAGCGTTCCGAGGTCTTTCTGCAAAAATGTCAAGCCGATGATGATAGCCGCATGCAAAAACAGGGTCATGGCAGTGAAAAACTTATTGATGCGGTCGCGGACAAAATACAGGTGGGCGGAAAAAGAGTAGATAAACAGAATTTTTGCGAATTCCGACGGCTGTATTTTGATAAAACCGAGGTTAATCCAGTTTGCGTTAGTTTTATCGGTTACGCCTTCTCCGAAGAAATATGTAAAGAGCAGGAGCGCTGCGTTAATGAGAATGACAGCACGGTATTTTTTGGCAAACTGGCGGTAATCGATAAATGACAGTGCCGTCATGAGAACTATGCCTAAAACAGCGGCCGCCGCCTGAATGATGACATAGCGGTTTCTTGAATAGGTAAGGGTTGCACTGTACACGGCGAGTACCCCGAAAAGGGCGAGAGCCGCAACGGTTAAGATGATTTTTTTATCAATCAAAGCGGCGTGCTGTCTTAATTGGCCGCGAATGAAATTCTTTTTGATTTCAATAGGATCTTTCGGTGCAGTTGGGACAACAGGTGCTGGCTTCAAAGTCAATGTACGCACCGGGCGGCGCATTTTCCGTATGGAGGAGGAGCCCTCATGTTTACCGGCCATAAGGCGGTTTCGGCGGCGTTCCGCTTCAACCGGAGAGAGCAAACGGTTTCTTCCGACGGCGTTGACGCGCGAATAGGTGATTAAATTGACTTCATAGGAACTGGCGGCGTTTTCGCCCGGTTTTACAATTTTTTTGACGGTACGGAATTTCGTAGAAGCGCCCTGCGGCATGACGACACCTCTTTTCATAGAAGTTTTAAAATTATTATACTACATTTCGGTGGCGAAGTAAATATAAAATTTGAAAAAAACTTGTTGCAATAATGGAATCGGCATGGTATAATATCCGCAGTAAGATTTGGTAGACAAATCTTTGGGGACTTCGCCCCCACCATGCTGTCGCATAATGGTGCTATATATTTCTTGGCGTTTATCGTTTTGAATGAAAATGGTGAGTGATACAAGGTGTCTGTTTCATATACCGGCATAAGGGAGCATTACGACTTACTGATTGAGGAAAACAATGATCCGGTTTACGATCCGGAGCCGTTAAAAAGCTATATGGATAAATGGGATGGCAGAGTGTTTTTGGAGGAATTGCAGCTCACAAGCGAAAAATCCGTGCTTGAAATCGGCGTCGGCACCGGACGGCTCGCTATCCGGGTCGCGCCTTTATGCCATGAATTTTTTGGCATTGATCTTTCGCCCAAAACGATTGAAAGGGCAAAAGAAAATTTAAAAGAGTTCAACAATGCTTCATTCATTTGCGACGATTTTATGCAATATGAATTCTGCCGCAAATTCGATGTGATCTATTCCTCTCTTACTTTTATGCATATAAAGGATAAGCAGGCGGCCATCCACAAAGTAAGGCGATTTTTGAATGGCGGCGGCCGGTTTGTTCTTTCGGTTGACAGAAATCCAAGTGATACAATAGAGTACGGCACACGGAAAATCAAGATATATCCGGATAAAAAAGAGAATATACTGCGATATATTCATCAGAGCGGAATGAGTATCGAAAAGATGATTAAAACCAATTTTGCCTATATTTTTTCAGCTCATATAAAATGAATATTTTACAAGGAGATTTTGTAAATTACAATAATGATTTCATTGTTGTTTTAGTTGTTTGATTGGATAGAAAGAGAGGCTTGTTCTGTAAGATGGAGAATTATCCCGAGACAGAAGAACCCAAAAAAGGCTTTACGGTAGGAAAGCTTTTTAAGTGGGCGGCACTTGCCGTTATTGCGGCTGTGTATTTGATTTTAATTGCGCGTTGCTCAATGTATCGCGATGACAAGATCGTTTCGGAAGTTTTGGTGAATGATGTGACAAAAGCCGCTTTTTCCGAAGATCCTGATAATTTTGCCGTCGAGCAGTACGGAATGCAGAAATCCTGGGTTGCCATATCCGAAGGGCGCTTGGTGGAATTCAACTATCTGTATCACATTAAGGCGGCAAGACAGTTGCAGGTCTCAGTGAAATTCAATAAGGATATTCTCCCGGACAATACGCTTACGGAATCGTTGAAGTTTTACTTGACCGATGAGGATGGCAATGTTTATGACGAGTATTTCTACAAAGAGAAGAAAAAGTTCGACTATCGGTATATTCGCCTTTGCTTTGAACAGATCGATCTGATAAACGACGGGGAAGAGGTCGATGAAAACGGCGAAATTCCGCGCAAGACCTATACCCTGCATTTTGAAAAGCCGATGCAGGACGGCAGTTTTTCCGAAGTATGCGCATATCGTCTGTATGACGGTTCGGATATCTCCAAAAAAATCGCTTTTTCGATAAAATAATGCGTAAATTACTATGCGTTATTTGACATAAAGTTTGCAAAAAAGAACGTTTCAGACAGCTTGTAAGGATGACCTGCAAGCTGTCGTTTTTTATATGCGTCGGCCTCGGGTTCTTTCATGGTGAGTATGTAAGGATAGAAAATCGTATACAGTGTTAAATAAAACTGTTGCTTTGCACAAAAGCATAGTCTCAAACTTGTGAAAACTGTACACGCATGTCACGATTTGCAAGAAATATATCATGATTCGCTATTGACGAAAAAAAGAATCTAAATTATAATATAATTGTCAAGATACACGAAGAAATTTCACGCTTCGCAAAAAACAAATTTTCATCAAAGGAGAAACAAAGCATGAAAAAAAGGATTCTTGTCGGTCTTCTCGCCGCTTTTGCCTTTACCTGTCACGGCTTTGCAGCAGGTTTCGGGAAAACCGTGTCCTACGCAGACGGAACTTTCACGGATGTTCCCGAAACAGAGTGGTATGCCTCCGAGGTGAAGTCAGCCTATGAGCTTGGCTTCATGAACGGCGTCGGCGGCAGTCTGTTTTCGCCGGACGGTACGGTTACGGTGGCGGAGGCTGTTACTATGGCTTCGCGTGTTCACGCAAGCTATGGCGGAACGAATATCGACTCTTCCACAGACGGCGAATGGTACGCACCTTACGTAAAATACGCCGTTACAAACAAGATCATTTCGGAAAATCAGTTCGACAAGTATGACCGTCCGATCACACGTGCGGAAATGGCGCAGGTGTTCTATGCTTCTGTCCCGGAAAGCTATCTGGCGCCGGTCAATAACGTGGATTATCTTCCGGACATAAACGAAAAAGCGGATTACCGCGACGAGGTTTTGGCTCTTTATAAGGCCGGCGTTGTTATGGGTAATGACGAGTTCGGTTCGTTCTATCCGAACAACCAGATTATCCGTTGCGAAGCGGCGGCTATTATCAACCGCATCGCATTGCCGGAAAACCGTTTGCAGAAAACGCTTGAAAAGCGTCCCGATCCGACCCCGGCTCTCTATTTCATCGATGATTCGGGCGCTTTGAGCGCAACCACTTACGGTGCATACGGTTGGGAGTTCGACCCGCGCGGCGTGCCCTCCGGCCAGGCTCCGTCCCGGATTCAGGTATTGGATACCAGTAAAAACGAACGCACGGCCATGCTTCGTCAGTTTGCGGAGCAGAAATCCGGCAAAATCGTTATGGAAACCAATATTTCCCTGCAATCAACCAAAAACGGTTTTTATATCAATCTTGGAAAAGATGAAAAATCCCTTGCAATGAGCTTTGTCACCAAGGACGGAAAGTTTTATGCAAAAGAAGCCGGCAAGCTTACGGATACCGGTCTTGAAGTAAGCGGAAAGATTACCATAAAGACGATTACGGATCTCGATGCAAAGACCAACACGCTCATCGCCGACGGCAAACTGATCGGAACCTATGCTTTTGCCGATGTAGCGGCCTCCTCGGTAGATACGCTCATCTTTTCCAGTGACAAGGAAAACGAAGTTGTGGCGGATATTTCCAAAACCAAGTTGTACAGCGGATATGCCTTAAACGATATCTTTATGGCGACCGGTGAACGCGATGGTCTGCCGTATAACTACACATTGACGGACAGCACGGCGAAAATTGTATCGCTTATCTCCAATTCCTATGATTCGTACAGTGCCAAAGTTTCCACCTCTGCCGGAAAGACCGGTACGTTGACATCGAATTTTGACCCGATTTCCCGTAAAGTTGTCTTTGAGATGAAATTCCTCATGGTTGACTATAACGACGGAACTGCCTTTGCCATTACCTCCGGTGATACGGAAATTGCCAAGATCGTCACCAAAGGCAAAGAATTCTATACCGGCGACGGCACACTCTTGCGCAGCTATAACAGCGATGTCTGGCAGACGCTTCGCATTGAGGCTAACACCGATACAGGCGTTCTTTCATACAGCATCAACCATAAGAAACTTGCGTCCGGCACATTCTCCGCTTCGTCGGTAGACGGTATCAGAATCACCCTGCCGGCACAAAAAGATACGAGCATCTTCCTCGACGACTTGTTTGTCTACAATTCTTTCGACGAACAGCCGGATTACGTCCCGGAACCCAAGGTTGTCGCTTCGGATGATATGATTGTCGGTATCGAAGTCTGCGACATATGGCGCAACGGCTTCCAGTTCGGTTGGGACTACACCAGCGCTTACGACGAGCTGTATCCGTATCTTGGCATGTTTGATGAAGGTTCGACCGAAGTGGCGGACTGGGAAACCAAATGGCTGATTGAACACGGTATTGACTTCAAGCTTGTCTGCTGGTACAGCGGAACACCGTCCGAGGCAGTCAAGACGCCGCGTAACAACTTTGCGCTCTCCGCACAGCTTGATTCCAAGTATACCGATCAGATGAAATATGCGATCATGTGGGAAAACAGCGCAAACCTCCCTTCCAATTCTGAGCAGTTCCGCAAGAACATCGTTGAATATTGGAAAGAATACTATCTGTACGATAAAGACCGTTATTTCACGATCGACAACAAACCCCTCATCACGATTTACCGCACCGAAACGCTTATGAATATCTTCAAATCCGAAGAAGCGGTCAAAGCGGAAATCGACTATTTAAGACAGACCTGCGTGGATCTCGGCTACGACGGTGCCATCATTCTTGTCTGCAACGGCGCAAACGATCAGATCAAACGCATGGGCTTTGACGGGCGTTATGCCTACAACTGGGGACAGAACGCCTTTGATCCCGAATTCCAGAAAACCAAACTTACCACACAGGACGAAGAGACCAAAGCGTCCGGAATCACCTCTGTCCCGACAGTCGGCGTCGGCTTCTGCAACATGTTCTTGGGGCAGGGAAACAGCCGTTCTCCGCTCATTACCAAAGAAGATCTCACAAACCTCTTGAAATGGGTCAAGAATGATTTCCTTGCGACCCGTACCGGCGAACCGTGGCAGACGAAGATGGTGATTCTCAGCAACTGGAACGAGTTCGGCGAAGGTCACTACATTCTTCCGACCAACCGTATGGGCTTTGACTATCTCGACGCTATCAGCGATGCCTACACATCGCAGGGCGAACATACCGATCTCAGACCGGAAGATGAAACCCGCGCACGCTACAACGCTCTTTACAATCAGTCGTTCAAGCGTATCCGCCGCTATGAATTGGTGGAAGATACCGGTGTGAACACAGATGACCTGAACGTGACGCTCTTTTACGACTTTACCGAATCCGGTACAGAACAGATTTTCCGCAATAACCACGGAAATGAGTATGTGGAATACACTTCTACCGGCTTAAAGGGCAAGAGCCAGGGCGGAGACTTTGCTATCGTTACTACCAAGGATATCAATATCAATGCTTCCCAAGCGGAATATCTCCGCATTGTCTATAAGGCAACTGCTGAAACGACTAAGACCAAGGGTCAGATATTCTTTACAACTGAGGCAGACCAAGTGTGGAATGAAAAGAAGAATATCAACTTCAATATTGTCGCAGATAATGAATATCACGAATACCTTGTGGATATGACCGCTTGCTCTGCTTGGACCGGCACGGTCAAACGCATCCGTATTGACCCGATCGAACGCGGAAACTGCGAATATGAAATTCAGAAATTTGAGCTTTTGGATGCTCCGACCGGCTATGAGATTTATTTAAACGCCGAAGTTGCTCCGACGCCTGTATCTTTCCAGCCTGTTTTGGAAAACGGCGCGCTCTTTGCCGCGATTGACCCGTATGCGGCAAGCTTCTATGCAAAACTCGGTATTTTCTACCGCTGGGATGCAGACAAGAAAGAACTTTCTCTCTATGGCGCCGATGACAGCTATATCATCTTTACCATGGACAGCGACAAGGCTGTAACCAACAAGGGCACGATTACCTTAAAGGGTACGCCGGAACTTATGGACGGCATTCCCATGATTGAGATCGATTCCATGGCAAGCGCTCTTGGTCTCAAACTGACAGTAGACGATAACAAGTATACTTTGGTTCACCACTACGCAAGCGAGGAGAAGGACAACACCGGTTTGGATGTTGCGTGGAATTTCGATATCGACGGCTACCTTGACGGCTTTACCATTGCCTGCGCCGAAGTTACCGACCACCAAGACGGCGTTGTTACCTTTAAATCCCTTTCCAACGGCAGACGCCATGACCCGGTTCTCAACTCGCCGAATATCACGATTCCGGCCGTTAAGTACGAAAAGGTCATTGTCCGTATGGCGTATGACATTACCGGCGGCGTGGCCGAAGGCGTAGACGAAATCACTTCATCCGTGTTCTTTGCTCCGCCGAACGGCTCGTTCAACGGCAACGATGTTGTACAGATAAAAACAAAGGGTCTTTCCAGCGACGGAAAGTTTATTGATTTGGAATTTGATATGACTCAGAACGTCAACTGGTCTTCGACGATCGGAAAGATCCGTTTCGACCCGTTTGAAGCCGAGGGTACTTTCTCAATCGATTCCATCAAGATTCTGCTTACCAATCCGGACGGTATTGTCCGCATCATAGAAAAGCCGAAAGAAATCGTCTGGAATGCAGGCGAAGAGCTCCCGGCCGGTGCGCGCTATAACGTTGAAAACGGAAATATGAATATTATAAGCGACCCGGATAACGATGAAGTTAAAGTGTTTGAGCTGAAAACGACTGCAAGCGACCGTAAATGGACGTATTTCAACATCTTCATGAATTTTGAAGCCGGAAAGACGTATAAAGTTTCTTACCGTATCTATCCGTTAAAGGACTTCCACGGCAACGGATACGATAAAAACACGATTGGCGGAAACTTTGTATTCGGCTCGGACGGAGAAACCGTCACCAACCATGTAATCGGTTCGGTCAACGTAGCCGATACAGCCGGTTGGCAGCAGGTTTCCGTCGAATATACCATTCCCGACAGCTACAAGGTATCCAATAAGGACTGTTTCCAGTTCTGGTCGAATCCGCTCAACAACTGCGGCGTCAGCTACCTTGTTTCCGATATCAGCATAGAGCTTAAATAAAGCTTTTATGCACATTCTCATCCATTAAGTAAAATAGCCGATCACCGGTTTCCTCCGCTTTCTCTCCTTTTTGCGGCAGGAACGGGGGATCGGCTGTTTTTTGCTTGCGGCATTTTTTTTAAAATGTAAAAAAACATATCTTTTTTGCAAAAAACTGTTTTCAAACGTTATGGTTTGTGCTATAATATCTATAAATACAGGTAAGGTGGCGTTGTTATGGCTTTTATTCTCTCGATGTTTGAATTTGTTATAAACCGTATTACGTCGATCACCTTTTTTGATATATTGGATATTGCGATTGTTTCAGTTGTCTTTTATTACATATTCAAATTTGTAAGAGACAGACGCGCCGGAAAATTAGCGGTCGGTATTTTCTTTATCATTTTGCTGCTGCTGATCAGCGATGTGTGCAATATGTATGCTTTGAATTTCCTTCTCAGCAACGTTGTACAGGTCGGCATTATCGGTCTTATGATCGTGTTCCAGTCTGAGCTTCGCTATTTTCTCGAAAAAGTCGGCGGAAATTCATTTATTTCAAGTATCAACCGCAAAAACGATAAGCGCACTTTTTCCGATGTGGTCAAGTGTATTGATGCCGTAACCGATGCCTGTGCCTCTTTTTCCAGTGAAATGGTCGGTGCACTGATTGTGTTTGAACGTACCACCAAGCTCGGTGATGTAATTAAAACCGGTACGATCATTGACGCAGATCCCACCGAATATCTGATTAAGAACATCTTCTTCAATAAAGCACCTTTACATGACGGAGCGTTGGTGATTCGCGGATGTCGGTTGTATTCAGCCGGCTGTTTTCTGCCGCTCAGTTCCAATGAGGGCATCAATAAGGATCTTGGTACGCGGCACAGAGCGGCTCTTGGCATGAGCGAGAACTCCGATGCAGTCGTTGTGGTCGTTTCCGAAGAAACCGGAACCATTTCGACGGCAATCGAGGGAACACTGACACGTGACTATACACCGGAATCTCTCCGTCAGACCTTGATTACACTGCTTGTCGGTTCGGAGGACGAAAAGAAAAAGGAAAATCCGATCAAGCGGAGTTTTCGCCGTTAAATTAGATTTTTGCGGAAAGGATGGTTTTTATGGCTCCGATTTCACCGAATCAGAATAAAGAAGTTTTTAAAAATATCGAAACCGATTTCGATTCAAACGGCAGACCGCGGCACGAAAAGAAAGAAAACACGCTTTTGCCGAAAATTCTTTCTGTTTTGGCGGCTTTTGCCCTGTGGTTATATGTTTTTCAGGCTGTTGAGGAAGAACGCGTTTTCAAAGAAATTCCGATTACCGTCGAAAACTTCAACACAAATCTCGGTCTTGATGTGGTCAGCGGTTATGAAAGTACGGTCGATGTGACCATTACCGGAACCAAAAGCATTCTTAACGACATTACTTTCAAAGATATCAAAGCAACGGTCGATCTAAGCGATGTCACCGAGCGCGGTACGTATGTGAAAGATTTGAATATTGATGTTCCGACCGCCGTCAAAGTCACCGATAAAAGCGCGACGCAGTTGAAGATCTCCGTTGATAAAACTATTGAAAAGCAGATCGAGCTGACACCGGTGTTAAGTTACAACATCCAATACCCGTATGAGCTTGGCGAACCGGTTCTTTCTGCCGACACAGTTACTTTAAAAGGACCGGAAACCGATATCAATGCGGTTGCAAGAGCGACCTTGCAACTAAATGTCGGCAGTATCCGCAACGCCGTTTCCTCTAATGCGGAGGTGACGCTTTACGATTCCAACAACTACGAAATTCAATCCAAATACATCGTCATAACCCCCTCCGAAGTTCAGATCGACGTTCCGGTCTATAAGACCGTTCTGTATGGCATTCAACCGGATCTTGTCATTGATAAGGACCGTTTTGAGTACACCGTCACCCCGTCGGCACTCTACTTAAAAGGCTTGGTAAACGATGTGGATGCCGTATCTGCCTTAAAGACACAGCGCGCATGGATCGACGCGGCCGGCGACTATGAACTGACCTTGGCGCTTCCGGAAAACGTGCAAGCTTTTTCGACGTATACCGCAGAGGAGGGAACGGCCGTATCCAAAGTCACACTTACCGTTACGGCAAAACCACAACCCGAAGTGACGCAGAATCCCTCGGACGCGGCAAATGGATAGAGTGAAACATGAGTAAACCTTTGATTCTTATACGCGATATTCATGTCGCGCTAAGCGCCGGAAGTACCGCGGAACACGACGTATGTGCGCTTGAAACAGGCAAAAAACGCTATCGCCGGATGCTGTCGAAAGCTTTCGGCGACGCGGATTTTCATGTCTATAAAAAATCCGTGGATGCGCGCGACAAAAATAAAATTGAATATATCTACACCATCTCGGCTTTGCTGCATGAGCCGCTTTCCGAAGAAAAACTGCAAACGATTCCGCGCCCCTTTTCTTTTGTCCGACCGTATATGCCGGACTTTTCGGCTTTTTCCCGGGCAGAACAAAAAGATGAACGCCCGGTCGTGGTTGGATTTGGACCGGCTGGTATGTTCTGCGCTTATGCTTTGGCAAAAGCCGGAATGCGTCCGGTGATTATCGAACGCGGCAGTAAGATCGAAGAACGCGCCGAAAAAGTTGACGCTTATTGGAAAAACGGTGTGCTTGATGAGAACACGAACGTCCAGTTCGGCGAGGGCGGCGCCGGCACTTTTTCCGACGGCAAACTGCTTACCCGGATCAGCGATCCGCTTTGCGGCTATGTTTTGCGCACATTCTGCAAATTCGGTGCGCCGGAGGATATTGTATATCTTGCCAAGCCGCACATCGGAACCGATAAACTGCGGGTTATCGTTAAAAACATGCGCGAGGAAATTATTCGTTTAGGCGGTTTGTTTTTATTTGATACGGCTTTGACCGGAATGACAAAACGCGCAGACGGAAAAATTGTTTCGCTCCGGACAAGCTCGGGCGATATCGCTTGCACCACTGTTTTTCTTTGCGTCGGTCACAGTGCGCGCGATACTTTTTCCGTCCTGATTCAAAACGACATTCTGCTTTCCCCGAAACCATTTTCGGTTGGTGTACGCATTGAGCATCTGCAAGAGGATATCAATCGTTCTCTTTATGGGAAGTTTTCCGGCTATCCGGCGCTTGAACCGGCTTCGTACACCCTTTCTGCCAAGTTCGGCACACGTGCCGTCTATTCGTTCTGTATGTGTCCGGGAGGCATGGTGGTCGCGTCCGCTTCGGCCAAAGATGAAATCGTAACCAACGGCATGAGCTATTACGCGCGGAACGGAAAAAATGCCAATTCCGCTATCGCCGTTTCAGTGGATCCTGCCGATTACGGCTCAACGGTAAACGGCGCTATATCGTTTCAGAAACAGATTGAAAATGCGGCTTTTCGTCTGGCAGGCAGTGATTCATCTGCACCGATACAGTTGCTCGGCGATTTCTTAAACGGCACACATGGCTCTGAACCGAGCTGTATTCAGCCGACCTACACCGGAAAGACCAAGCTTTGCGATATTTCTTCGCTGTTTCCGGATTTCATTTCCGAATCTTTACGCCAAGGGTTTGGCGTTTTTGAAAAGCACATTGCCGGCTTTTCGGCGCACGACGCCGTTTTGACCGCTCCCGAAACGCGTACTTCCAGCCCCGTTCGCATGGAACGTACGCAAGAGGGAATATCAGTTTCCGCACCGAATCTGTATCCGTGCGGTGAGGGTGCCGGTTTTGCCGGAGGGATTACCAGTGCGGCTGTGGACGGCTTGAAGAGCGCGTTGAAATATTTGGAGCGTCTTTCGGACGACATTTAGTTTATTAGCCGCCAGTTTCACGGAACGGAGGGGTTTTTCATGAAAGCAGTCGGAACGGTTCTTTCCGCAAACGCCGGAAAAGCGACGGTAAACGTGTTTCCGGAAAGTCCATGTGCGGCCTGCAAAGGCTGTGCGCAAGGCGCTTGTCATGCGGAAATCCATTTTGGCGAAACACCGGTATTTCAGGTGACGGCCGAGGATCCGTTAGGCGTTCGCAAGGGCGATGTTGTTGAACTGTACAGCGAAAATCGCTTTACCTTGGGACTTGCTTTTGTTCTTTTCGGATTGCCGTTTGTTTTTGCCGCCCTTTTTGGACTTGTATTTGCTGCGCTGTTGGGGAAAAGCCTTGGGATTTTGGCCGGTATAATCGCATTTATTCTGTCTTTTATCGTGCTTGCCTTTGCTGCCGACCGAATCAGTGCCAAACATGCCAAAAATGTTATTTGTAAAATTATTAAGGAGAGCGGCTTGTGTTAGCCGCATAAAATATGCATATTAAAACCACAGAAAACACCGTTTGGAATATCGGAAAAGCTTTGCCTGCCGAAGCGGAACAATTAGCCGGCAAACTGGGTGTATCGCGTTTTTTTGCGGAGCTTATCACGTCCCGCGGTATAACTGATACAGAAGTTGCGGAACGGTATCTGTTCGGTCGGGCGGAATTGTTACACGATCCCTTTCTGCTCCCGGATATGGAAAAAGCCGTCAGCCGCATAAAAACGGCGCTTGAAAGAAATGAAAAAATTCTGATATACGGCGATTACGACGTGGACGGAGTAACTTCTGTTTCGCTTTTGCTTCTGTACCTTCGTGAACATGGCGGAGACGTGTCGTATTATATTCCCGAACGTATCCGCGAGGGCTACGGCCTTAATAAAGCGGCTATCGAACGTTTTGCCGCCGAGGGAATCCAGCTGATTATAACCGTGGACAGCGGTATTACGGCAAGTGAAGAAGTGGATTTTGCCGAAACGTTCGGTATTGATGTCGTCATTACCGATCATCACGAATGCCGCGAAGAACTGCCGAAAGCGGTTGCGGTAGTCAATCCGCACCGACCGGACAGCGCATACCCGTTTTCCGAGCTTGCCGGAGTAGGCGTGGTTTTTAAGCTTGTATGTGCTTTGGAGGGCGGTAAAAACCCGACGCGGGTCTGTTCCAAATATGCGGATATTGCCGCACTCGGTACCGTTGCGGACGTTATGCCGATTGTCGGCGAAAACCGCGTGATTGTAAAACTCGGATTGGAGCGCTTGGAAAAAACGTCGAACGACGGTTTATATGCGCTTATACATGCGGCTTTTTCGGAAAAACGTTCTTCCAAGAATCGGAAACTAACGACTTCTTCGATTAGCTACGGCCTTGCGCCGCGTATGAATGCCGCCGGACGCATTGGCGATGTCAACCGTGCCGTCAGACTGCTTGTGACAGACAACAAACAGGAAGCTGAGAATATCGCCGATTATCTTTGCTCGGTCAACCGTGAAAGACAATTGATTGAAAATGAAATTTTCGAGCAGGCGGTCTCTCTCTTGGAAAGTACGTCGGACTATGAGAACGATAAGGTTCTCGTCCTGACCTCCGACCATTGGCATTTGGGCGTTATTGGAATTGTCGCTTCAAAAATTACCGATCGTTATGGACTTCCGGCCATACTGATCTCGTTTGACGGAGATGTCGGAAAAGGGTCGGGCCGCAGTGTAAAGGGGTTTAACATCAACGAGGCCATTTCGCGCTGCAAAGAATATTTGATTAAGTACGGCGGCCATGAATTAGCGGCCGGGCTCACCATTTCACGTGAGAATGTTGACCTTTTCCGAAAAAAAATCAATGAATATGCGTCGCAAAGCTTTGATTTCGATCATGTCTGCACGGTCTTGAATGCGGATATGGAATTACAGGCAAAAGACTTTTCTTTGGACAATGCTTTGGAATTGACGAAACTTGAACCGTTTGGCTTACATAACGAAGAACCGCTTTTTTATATGTCAGATGTGCAGATCCGTGAGATCTTCTCGATCGGCGAGGGAAAACACTTGAAGCTGATTCTGGAAAAAGACGGTGTCGTTATGACGGCGGTCTATTTCGGTATGGCAAAAGAGAATTTCCCGTTTTTTGAGGGGATGAATGCAGATTTTCTGTTTACCATGGGATATAATGATTTCCGCGGCTGTCAGACCGTACAGATGTATGTGCGCGATGTCCGTCCGGAAAGCAAGGCGTATGCCGCCAAACATCGTTCCGAAGCGTTATTCCGCGCAGTCAAGGACGGTACGGTTCCTTGCCCTAAGGAACATATTCCGGAGCTCAATCATTTCCGCACGATTTTTCTCTATCTGAAATCGGCTATCCGGGATTACGGTAAAGTCCACTCATTCTCGGTTTTTCGTACAGCGGCGCAGATTTCTACCGACTATAATGCCGTTATTACGCCCTGTATGTTCAATATCGCATTGGAAGTGTTCAATGAAATGAAGTTGATCGAACTTTTGCGCGGCGAAGAACCGGATTCGGTCAGTCTGTCGCTTGTGCCGACTTCCGCCAAAGTCGATTTGAATGATTCTGTATTTTTGCGCAACGTTAAAGCCATGTCTGAGGAGACGAATGTATGTCAGTAACCTATGAGGAACTTGAAAAACAGTTACTTGCGGCCAAGCATCCGTACAATATGGAAAAAATACGCTCGGCCTACGAATACGCCGCGGCTATGCACGACGGTCAGTTTCGCAAATCCGGCGAACCATATATCACGCACCCGATTTCGGTGGCGATCATTGTTGCGGAATTGGAGCTCGATACCGATTCAATCTGTGCGGCGCTTTTGCACGATACCATTGAGGACTGCAAGGACAAGACAAATTTAGATCTGTTAAAGAAAAAATTCGGCGCCGAAGTTGCCGAATTGGTGGACGGGCTAACCAAGCTTACGGATATTCACTTTGAAAACAAAGAGGATGAGAGCATAGAAAATCTGCGCAAGATGTTCCTTGCCATGTCCAAGGATATCCGCGTCATTTTCATCAAGCTTGCCGACCGGCTTCATAATATGCGCACCCTTAACGCCAAAAGCGAGGGGCGGCAGCGGTCGATCGCGCTCGAAACCATGCACGTCTATGCGCCGCTTGCTCATAGACTCGGTATTCAGCGTATCAAGAATGAATTGGAAAATCTGGCATTGAAATATCTGGACCCGATCGGCTATGATGAAGTTCGCAAGGACATTGAATACCGCTACGGGCAAAGCAAGGATTTTCTGGAAATCGCTAAAAATCAGGTCACGGATAAGTTAAAGGAAATGGGGATCAAGTTCACGCTTGAAGGCCGCGTGAAATCGATATACAGCATCTACAAAAAGATGTACAACCAAAACAAGAGCTTTGATGAGATCTACGATTTCTATGCGATTCGCGTCATTGTTGATACCGAATTGGAATGCTATACCGTTCTCGGTGTTATCCATGAAATGTTTAACCTTATGCCCGGACGTTTCAAGGACTATATTTCCACACCAAAGCCGAATATGTACCGGTCTCTTCACACGACGGTTATCGGCAGACAGGGTATTCCAATTGAAGTGCAGATAAGAACCTGGGAAATGCATGAGATTGCCGAATATGGTATCGCCGCACACTGGAAATACAAATCCGGCGATGTGGATAAAGAAAACATTTCCGAAAAATTAAAGTGGATCAAAACGCTGATTGAAAACGAAAACACCGCAGGCGACGCCGATGAATTCTTACGTCCTTTAAAAATCGATTTGTTCGAGGACGAGACCTTTATTTTCACCCCCAAAGGGGATGTCATCAGCCTGCCGTACGGTTCCAATACCATCGATTTTGCGTATTCCATTCACTCACAGGTCGGCAACAAAATGGTGGGCGCCAAGGTGAACGGCGTGATCGTACCGATCGATACGGTCTTGCAGACCGGCCAGATTTGCGAAATCGTAACGTCCGCTTCTTCCAAAGGACCGAGCCGCGATTGGTTGAAGATCGTTAAGACCAGCGAAGCCAAAAATAAGATCCGGCAATGGTTCAAAAAAGAAAAGCGCGACGAAAACATTGTCGAGGGCAAAAACGAAATCGACCGCGAATTCAAACGTTACGGCAAAACCTATACCGAAGCGCAGAAGAACGAAATTGTGGAAAATGTTGCCAAACGCTCCGGTTTTGTCGATGTTGACGACTTCTATAACAATCTCGGTTATGGCGGCATGTCGGTCACAAAATTCGCCGCAAAATTACGCGATGAATTTGACCGGATCGTCAAGGATGAGGAAGAAAAGCCGGCAAATCCGATGGACGCGATCGTTACAACCGATAAAGACCCTAACCTTGAAAGCAAGCGTCAGAAAGAAAAGGCGACCGGCGCTATACAAAGCGTAATTGTGGACAGTATCGATAACTGTCAGGTGCGTTTTGCCAAGTGCTGCAATCCTTTGCCGGGCGACAGTATTATCGGTTTTGTTACACGCGGGTTCGGTGTATCCGTTCACAAATATGATTGCCCGAACGCGGTAGCGGGACTCAAAAAAGAGGACGAAAAAGACCGTTGGGTTACCGTTCGGTGGTCGCGCGTGTCCTTGGAGCAAGGCGAAAACACGACCGGTGCGTTTGAAACGCTGCTGCAGATCTATGCCAACAATTCGCTTAGTATTTTTGCTGATATTTCCTCGATTTTTGCCGAAATGCGCGTTCCGGTGCATTCCATGAACTCCAAGGAGACTTCGGCGGGCGGCATGATCATCAATTTAACCATAACCTGCCGCAACACTGCGCATGTCAACAATATCGTAGCGCGCTTGAAAAAAATCAAGGACGTTATCGATGTCACGCGCGGATTTTCCTGATATACGAAAGGATTCTATTATGATTGCTTTGATACAACGCGTTGGTAATGCCGCTGTTGCGGTAGACGGCAAGCAGATTTCTCAGATCGGACGCGGTTTTTTGGTGCTTTTGGGCGTATTTGAGGGCGATACTGAAAAGGAAATGCGCTTACTTGCTAAAAAGACAGCCAATTTGCGTATTTTTACCGATGAAAACGATCGCATGAATCTTTCGCCTGTGCAATTATTGGAGCGCGGTGAGAGCTGTGAAATATTAGTGGTTTCACAGTTTACCCTTTGCGCGGAATGCAAGGGACAGAACCGCCCGTCTTTCATGGCGGCGGCGGCTCCCGAAGAAGCAAATGCTTTATACGAAAAATTTGTGGAAGAACTGCGCACGGTTTACGGTTTTACGGTCGGAACAGGCGAATTTGGCGCGAGTATGCAAGTCTCTCTTGTCAATAACGGTCCGGTAACCATCATTTTAGATACGGAAAAGCTGTGAATCTATGCGTTTGTTATTACAGGATAAAACCGATTCAATAAAAGAAAATTATCTGCAATCGCTTGTTCTTTTGTATTTGCCATGCGAGACATTTTCTCCGAAAGACGATGCGGAAAAAACGCTTTGCGTTTCGGTTGATATACAAGACGGTCTTTTAGATGTAGAGTTGGACATAAAGGTTTATGAACGAATCGCGTCGTCACATTGCAGAAAGAAAGCAGATGTGCAAAGTATGGAGCCTTTGCGCATGCAGGTGAAACTGCTTGTCGGCGAGGCTTTTTTAAAAGCCGCCAAAGATTTGTTTGGCTATCTGCCTCCTTGGGGCATTGTAACCGGCATCCGCCCGGCAAAACTCGCGGCGGATTACCTGACGCACTTCGGCGCGGAACAAACCAAACGGATTTTGTGCGAAAAATATTTTGTCGTACCCGAACGCGCCGACCTGTGTATCCGAACGGCACAGAATGAAAGACGTTTAGTAGAGCCGCTTTTGGCAAAGCCGTACAAAAAGACGTGCAGTTTGTATATTTCCATTCCTTTTTGCCCGTCCAAGTGCCGGTATTGTTCGTTTGTCTCGGCGACAACGCCGCGCTTGCTTGCCTTGATTCCGGAATATTTTGAAAAACTGCTTTGCGAGATATCCGATATTGCCGCAACCGTTCATTCGCTTGGCCTAACACTGTCCAGCGTCTATGTGGGCGGCGGCACGCCTGCTGTATTGGACGCAGAACAGATCGCCCGGCTTTTGGAAAAGGTTTACGCCCTATTTGACATGAAAGATGTGGAGTTTACCTTTGAAGCAGGACGCCCGGACTGTATCACGGCTGAAAAGCTGAAAGCCTTGAAAAGCGGCGGCGTTACCCGTATCAGCATCAATACGCAGACGGCCAATAACGAGATTTTAGCTTCTGTGGGGCGCAAGCATACGTTTGAAGATTATTTAAACTGTATGAATCTTGCAAGAGATATCGGCATAAGCTGTATCAATACCGATTTAATTGCTGGGCTCCCCGGCGAAACAGAAGAGAGTTTCCGCGACAGCATCCAAAAGGTATGCGATGTCCGGCCTGAAAACGTGACGGTTCACGCCTTTACTCTCAAACGCTCGTCTGAGTACAAGACCGCTCATACGGCAAACGTTGACAGTTCGTCCCGGACAGCTTTTGAAATGATTTCGTTTGCCAATGCTTTTCTTACGCAAAAAGGCTATGCGCCGTATTACATGTACCGACAGAAAAACACGGTCGGAAACTTGGATAACACCGGTTTTGCATATCCCAGCACGGAATGTCTGTACAATATCTATATGATGGGGGAATATCATACGGTATTCGCCGCAGGGGCGGGAGCAGTCACCAAATATGTTTCGCGCGACCGAGAACGGATCGAACGCTCCTTTTGCGACAAATATCCGTATGAATATTTGGATAACGGGAAGTATGCCGGTTTTGACCGTGCATTCGCCGAGCATTTTTATGAAACGGTATTTTAAAGAAATCGGCATATAAGGGTGGTTTCATTGTCTAACGCGAAAAGTCAGACCTTTGTATTCGGCGCGGTAATCCTAATGTTTTCCAATATTCTGGTAAAGGTGATCGGCGCAATTTTCAAAATCCCTCTCACCAATACCATAGGCGTGGACGGTATGGCCTACTTCAATGCGGCATACAGCATTTATGTCACGCTGTATAACGTTTCAACCTCCGGACTTCCGGTGGCAATCTCACGCATGGTAGCCGCTGAAAATTCGCGCGGCAATCTGAAAGAAGTGAGCCGGATCTTCAAGATCGCCTTTCGTCTCTTTTTCGTGATTGGCCTTGCCGGTATGCTTGTCATGGTAGCTTTTTCGCGGAGCTTTGCCTCTTTTTCAAAGCTGGACGATTCTTACCTTGCTATGATTGCCATAGCCCCGACGCTTTTCTTTATCTGTCTGTCCTCGGCCGGGCGCGGCTACTTTCAGGGATTGCAGAATATGATTCCGACGGCGGTTTCCAATATTATTGAATCGCTCGGCAAACTTGGAATCGGACTTGCGGCCGCATGGTATTTTTACACGGTTTTGGGCTACAACCTGCCGATTGTCGCAGCGTTTGTTATTTCCGGCGTTACCGTCGGCGTTTTTGCGGCAACTGTGTACGTTTATATTGTAAAATTCCGCTTTACCCGGTCGGATGAATACAAAGCAAAGCTTGCCTCATCTGCTGATTTTTCTGTCCGTCCGTGGCCGAGCATTTTACGGGAATTGGTTGTCACGGCTATCCCAATCGTGTTAGCGTCCTCCATTATGGGGCTTACCAATACGGTCGATACCTTTTTCATGACGCGCCGTCTTTTGGTGACAGGGCTTTCATCCGAGGCCGCCACCTCTTTTTACGGAACATATTCCGCTATGGTGGTGCCGCTATTCAATATGATTCCACCGCTCATATATCCCTTTGCGATTGGTGTTATCCCGGCGTTGTCTGCTTCGCTTTCCAAAGGCAACAAAGAGGAATGCGCCTTGCAGACTGAATCTGCCTTCCGCATAGCGGCTATTATTGCGCTTCCCTGTGCCATTGGCATGGGGGCTTTGTCCAAAAACATTATATCGTTCTTGTTTTCCGGCAGTGAGCAAGTGATTCATGCCGGGGATTCTGCAATCACCACCACGGCGCTTGCCGCGTCGGCGCTGACGGTTCTATCGCCTGCCATTTTTCTTCTCGGCATGATTGCCATTACCAATTCGGTTTTGCAGGCGCACCGTTTTGAGCGAAAGACTATTTTTGCTACAACAGCCGGAATTCTCGTGAAAATCGCAGTTACCTATCTCTTGTCCGGTGTGCCCGGGATCGGCGTCAATGGCTCGGCTATCGGGACAGCGCTATGCTATCTGACCGTGTTTGCGCTGAATTTGTATTTTGTTATCCGGTATACGCATTTTGTGCCGCGTATCCGAAAAGTTTTCTTAAAGCCGTTTCTTGCCGCCGCCCTTTGCGGCATATCCGCCGTGTTTACGGTGAGACTGCTTGACGGACATCTTCCGGGCAAGTTTTTGACGCTTGTTGCCATTGCTGTCGCGGCGCTTGTGTATCTTTTGGTGCTTTTGGCCTTGAAAGGCTTTAACCGTGCAGATATTCTTATGCTCCCGAAAGGGAATAAAATCTGCCGGATGATGGAAAAATGCGGGGTACTTGAAAAATAAACGAATCGAAATAAAGAGGAAAAATCATGACAGAACAAATCAAAGCCTTTGGCAAAAAAGAAAAATACACGTTATCCGATATCCGTGAGCTTGTCGCTATTTTACGCAGCGATGACGGCTGCGCATGGGACAGGGA
>CAKSOW010000005.1 GCA_934479825.1 uncultured Eubacteriales bacterium | reverse complement strand
CGAACACGGTAGTTAAGATCACCTGTGCCGACAATACTTAGCTGGCGACGGCTTGGTAAGATAGGGCAATGCTAACATCTTCTGCGGATGTGGCGGAACTGGCAGACGCGCACGTTTGAGGGGCGTGTGAAGTATTTCATATGGGTTCAAGTCCCATCATCCGCACCAAACAGAGAGTGTTTATTTTAAATAAGCACTCTCTGTTTTTTGTGTCTCAAAGTATAAAAGACAACCCATACGGATTGTCTTGAAGTTTTTAATATAAACTGTGAATCATCAATCTTTGATGTCTTTGATTTTCGTTAAATCGCCACTGCATAATGCCTCCATATTGCGAAAGATTTTGTCAGCGTCCCAATCCCACCATCTGAGATTTATCAGATATGAAGTGAGCTCCTCATTAAAACGCTGCCTTATTATTTTACAGGGATTCCCTCCTGCAACGCAATAAGGCGGAATGTCTTTCGCAACAACTGAGTTAGCGGCAATGATCGAACCATCACCAATATGTACCCCCGGCATTACAGTTACGTTTTGCCCTATCCACACATCGTTTCCGACAACTGTGTCCCCTTTGAGCGGCAGATCGCTTAATGTTGGCGTATACTGCTCCCAACCGTTGCCCATAATGTTGAATGGATATGTTGTCACACTGTTCATTCTGTGATTGGCGCCGTTCATCACAAATTCAATGCCCTTTGCGATGGCACAGAATTTTCCGATTATGAGCTTGTCGCCTAAGAACTCATAGTGATGCGTAACGTGTTCCTCAAACTTCTCGGCTCCATTTACATCGTCGTAGTAAGTATAGTCTCCAACAATAATATTCGGGCGCGTAATGACATTTTTGATATATACAATTTGTTTGATGTTTTCATTGGGATAGATTTTATTGGGATCAGGACCGGTCATCTTATGAAATACCTCCATAAGTTTTATTTATATTATACTATACCACAGAAAAAACAAGAAAGCAATCCTTTCCGACTGCTTTCTTGTTTTTGTATTGCTGTTGTTTTCAAACGCCAGCTATTCTTTTACAACACTGATACGCTGCCCGATATGATTTCCTTTTTCGATTTCATCAACCATTGCGATTGCATAGTCTGCGTAGCTTATAACGCTTTCGCCTTTTGCGTTCAGTGTAAAATCTTCGCCGGCAAGAATATATTTTCCGGTTTTTTCACCATCTGCCTGAAAGTCTGCCGCAGGGCTTAAATAAGTCCATTTAACATCTTTAACGCCTCTCAAATAATTGAGCGCTGTCTGATGTACTGCCGCAAGCGGCTTGAAGGCATCGGGAAAGTCCTTGCCGTCCGCAACGGTGAGCGTGTGTTCTTTATTCACATAAAGGCTGCCTGCACCGCCGACAATTAAAAGTCTTGTGTCTGTTCCTTTTAAGAGCTCGCACAGCTTTTTAACAGCGTTCGGAATAGCGTCCAATGTTTCGGGCGTCCACGCACCGCAGGCGTCAACCACTGCGTCAAATCCGCTCAAATCTTCTTTTGTAAGGTCAAATAAATCTTTTACGATTGCTTTTGTTGCGTCCGACTTGTTTTGACCTCTGACAACTGCCGTTACATCAAAGCCGCGATTGATGGCTTCTTTTGTGATAAGCTGTCCCTCTTTACCGTTTGCACATACTACTGCGATTTTCATATTAAATCAATCCTTTCTTTTTTTGAGGTGTCCCTCACTTGTTGACTTTATTATAACGCTGTTTGTTTCGCTTGTAAAGTAAGCACTTTTTTGTGGCGTAGTTACCTAAACGATACTATTGGGCGGTTACCAAAACGAAACCTTTGTGATTTTATGCGGTTTTTCGGCTCTGGAAAAATTTCAAAAAATTTTTTAATTTTTTTGAATCAGCTCACTTAAAACCTCTCCGATGTCACAATTTAAGCAAATACTCTGCTTTTTAATTTGCTCCGGGCACACCGCCTCGCCAAAGTTAATGCAGGCATAAAAAGCGTTTTTATTCTCGGCGGTCATTCTCCAAAACGGATATTTGATAATGACCGGCGTGTTGCCGCCGACTCCAAGTTCCCAATACAGCACATTCAGATTCCTGTGCCGCCTTAAAAAATCGGAATATCGCTCGCTTGCCGTATACCAGCCATCGTCCTCGACAAAAGTATCGTCTGCACGCAGATTCATCGTCATAGGCGCACCGCAGACAGGACATTTCGGAATAAGTTCGGTCGGTATTTGCATATCTTTTTGCCGCTTTACCATTTCTTTTACAAGGCTCTCATTATCGTATGTTTTGGCACAGCACGGTTTTGAACATTGAAATAAGCCGTAATCGCCCTGTGTGTAGAAAAGCCGTTTTTTATCAAATCCGGCTTTCTGGAATTGGTGATCTACATTTGTGGTAATCACAAAATAGTCTTTGTCTTTCACAAGACGGAGCAAATCGGCATAAACCGTTTTTGGTGCGTCGGTATAGCGGTTGATATAAATATATCTCGACCAAAACGCCCAATATTCTTCAAGCGTTTTATACGGATAAAAACCGCCGTAATACATATCGGAAAATCCGTATTTTCCTTTAAAATCGGAAAAGTATTTGTCAAACCTTTCGCCGGAGTAGGTAAATCCGGCAGAAGCCGAAAGACCGGCACCTGCGCCGATGATAACAGCGTCGGCGGAGTCTATTTTTTCGGCAAGCTGTGTTATTTTATCCGAGAAGTTTTTCGAAGATTCGTTTATCCTCGTCCTTGAAAACATTGAAAATCACCCTTTCCACAGTTGAAGTTTTTAATTTTTCACGCACGGTATTTATCGCAATTTCCGCCGCTTTTTCGTTCGGAAAATGAAATTCACCGGTAGATATGCACGGGAAAGCGATTGACTTTATTCCGCTTTGTTCCGCCAAATCCAAACACGAATGATAGCACGATGCAAGCAGAATACAATGTTTTTCTGTCAGCCGGCCGCCGACAATCGGACCTACCGTATGCAGAATATAGTCACAGGGCAGATTGTAAGCCTTTGTGATTTTTGCCTTGCCGGTTTGCTCCGCAAATCCCTGCTTTTCCATAAATTCCGCACATTCAAGCCGAAGTTCAACGCCCGAAAAAGTGTGTATCGCATTGTCAATACATTTATGGCACGGCACAAAACAGCCGAGCATTGCGGAATTTGCGGCATTGACAATCGCACCGCATTTAATCGTTGTAATATCGCCTTGCCACAGGCTGGTTTTATTTTCGGCAAACGGCAGCGTATCGGCATCGGTTATGCCTTTTTCGGCAATTTCACCTTGCAGATATTCATCTTGTATTTTTATAAAATCGTCTGAAATCGCTTTCGGTGTTCGTATATTCACAAGAGAGCGCAACAGATTTTTCTGTTCCGTTATATCGCTCGGAATATCAATATCCCGGTATCTTTCGGATTCGTTTAACAGGTATTGGATCAAAATGATCCGTCTTTGGTGCTGTGTCATAAAAACCACCTCATATGGTTCATTATAGAATCGCCGGGCTGCTTTGTAAAGTACGCACATATTTGTGGTATAGTTACCGAAAGGAAACTGTCTTGACAAAATCCAAGATACGGGATATAATCAGAATATACAGAACAAATGGCGCATTAGTTTCTGAATTATACTTTAAGCGCAAGGAAGTACGCATATGTCTAAGAATCTGCCGGCCTGCCCGGTTGAAACAACGCTGATGCTTATATCGGACCGTTGGAAGGTGTTGATTATCCGCGATCTTTTGGAAGGCACCAAACGGTTCGGAGAATTGAAAAAATCGGTCGGAAACATATCTCAAAAGGTGCTTACCGCCAATCTCCGTTCTATGGAAGAAGCAGGACTTCTGACAAGAAAGGTTTATGCAGAGGTTCCGCCGAGAGTGGAGTATACACTGACCGAAACGGGTTACAGCTTAAAACCCGTGCTTGACGCTATGGTTGCATGGGGGACGGAATATAAAGTAAAAAGTAATCGTGAAAAGTGAAGATGTGAGGCACAAACGCGCAAAGGCGAGTTGGAAAACAGAAAATGGATTCGTTTTGCAAATTTGTTGTAACGCAAATCGTGATAAGCCTGCACTATAAGGAACGTGAAAACCATTTTGCATAAATGCCATAGGCGGTATCGACCGCACGGGGACGACTGTTTTTTCAAAATCCTTTCATGAAAAACATGCGTTTTTTTGTTGACATTTCCGCCCTCTTATGCTATACTAAAATGTATCATTTGCATCGTGTCGAATTATGTCATATTCTGGTATCTGCGACCGCTCTGCAAAATCATTGAAGCAAGAAGGGACTGGGCAAAATGTACCTGTTGTCACTGGACACAGCCGCCAAAACAGCTGCTGCCTGTGTCAGTAAACTGGATGAGAACGGCTCGCTGAAACCGCTTGCACGCGTTGCGGTCAATGCCACATTGACGCACAGCGAAAGCCTTTTGCCGATGATCGACTTTTGCCTTGAAAACGCCCGTCTTTCTTTTTCGGACATCTCGATTCTTGCCGCAAGCACCGGTCCCGGTTCTTTTACCGGCGTGCGTATCGGCATTGCGACTGCTAAGGGCCTTGCTTTTGCAAGACCGGAGCTCATCTGTATCGGTGTTTCCACCTTGGAGGCACTGGCTTATAATATTTCCGCTTTTCCGAGCGGACGAGTTCTTCTTCCGGTCATGGACGCACGGCGCAACCAATTCTATCATGCCTTTTTCCGTTCGTCCGGAAATGACGTGAAACGTCTTTCTGACGACGCGCTTCTTACCTATGATGAGATCGTAAAAGACGCGATGGCGCGTTTTCCCAAAAAGAAATTTGTTCTTATCGGCGACGGCGCGGAATTGTTCTATAAGCTTTATACCGAACAGCCGATTCCCGGTTTTGATGTAATGCTCTGCGGCGCGGAGGCCTTGTATGAAGACGCATTTTCCGTCGCACGCTGTGCCGCAAAGATTTACCGGAAAGACGCGTGCAGGAAACCGCAGAACTATACCTCTGCGGTGTTTGACCCGGTCTATCTGCGCGCCTCGCAGGCCGAACGGGAACGCGCCGCCAAAGAGGGCGCACAATGAATGCCGGAAATACGTAAATAACGGAAAATCCATAGATCATATATCAAGCAATCCGAAGGGAGTATCAAACGTGAATAAGGATTATAAAGATTGTATTGCAAAAGTTTTGGTCAGTGAAGAGGAGATCGCAAAAGCGGTTACGCGTATTGCTTATGAAATAGAAGAAGATTTCCGCGAATCGGACAAAAAACTGTTGTTGTTAGGGATTTTAAAGGGCTCTGTCATTTTCATGGCAGATATCTTAAAAAAACTGAATATTCCGCTTGAAACCGATTATATTAAGATATCCTCCTACGGGAGCGGTACGACCTCCGGTGAGATACGCCTGAAAGCAGAGCCGGACAGATTGGATTTGTCGGGCTACAACGTGGTTGTCATCGAAGATATTCTCGACACGGGTAATACGCTTTCTTGGATGTTGCAGCACCTGGAAAAGGATTTAGGCGCCAAGGATGTAAAGCTGTGCGTTCTGTTCAATAAGCCGGACCGCCGCAAAAAAGAGCTCCGGATCGATTACGAGGGCTTTGTCATTCCGGATGAATTCATTGTCGGATATGGGCTGGATTATGACGAAGAATACCGCAATCTGCCGTATGTGGGCGTATTGAAACCGTGCGTTTACGAAAATAAGGATTAAAATTAAAAAGAAATAAACGGGAGAAAACGACATGAAAAAGTTTTTTGAAGATTTCAAAGCGTTTATCAACCGCGGCAATGTGGTGGATATGGCTGTCGGTGTTGTGATAGCAACGGCATTCGGCAATATTACAAAGTCGTTGGTAGCGGATGTAATCATGCCGCTTATTTCCCTTGCCACCGGGGCACAGTCTTTTGCGAATCTGCGCATTGTCTTAAAGCCGGATATTCTGAATGAAGCCGGTGAAGTGGTACAGGCCGGGACATTTCTCAATTATGGTAATTTCATTCAGACAATTATCGATTTTCTGATTATTGCCTTGTGTATTTTCATTGTGATCCGTTCGTTTACCAAGTCGGCGGAAAAGGCCAAGGAATTATTACATATCAAGCAAGAGGTCAAGGAAGAAGAACCGGAGGCCGAGCCGGAGCCTTCCAACGAAGAAAAGCTGTTGACCGAGATTCGGGACTTGTTGAAAGAGCATAAGTAACCTTGTGAGAGCCTTTTCTTGAAAGAAAAGTGCGGAAAAAGAATTGAAATGGACGCCGGATGGTTTGAGCAATCAAACCATCCGGCGTTTGTTTTTCGTTTCACGAAAAGCATAAAAGACGATTTTTACGTTACTGTTTCGCTTGTACGAAAAAGTAACAGAAAGAGACGATTTTTACGTTCTTTTTGCTTCTGCAAAAAGAACCAAAAAGCAGCCGTGAGGGTTGCGACCCTCACGACTCCCGGAGAGCGGTTCAAAGCTCTACACGGGTATGTCTATGGTAAAAATTATAGCTTTTCGTGACTGAAACAGCATTCAGGCTTTGAACCGGTGCAAAAGGGTAACTGCACAGCAAACACAGAATCGGTTTTTGCGGAAAATCGAAGTTGTAGTGCGTGCTTGCCGCCGCAAGCGATTGTTAAAAAGGAAAAGTGTACGTTATATTGGGTGCGGCGGAAAAGGAAAATCGGTGTGGGTAAATGAAAAGTTGGGAGTAGAGCTGTGGTTTATTTGTGTGCAGAAAACCGGAATTTTTATGTTCTCGCATGAAACTATCCATTTTCCAAAATAACAACTTTCTGTTCTCTCAAAAATGCATTTCCACCAAACCACCCCGTTCCCTGAAACACATAACCTACTGTCCGCCTAAATCAGAGCTTTTCTTTTTATAAATACCTGCAAATCCTTGCGCAGTAAAATACCCCTTTCGCACCGGTTCAAAATCCTCCGAGCTACATGGCATAAGGTTGCAAATTCTCGTAAAATTCCTTGATAGATACATGACTTGTGACTTAACAAGTAATTCACCGCTCGGAATTTTGAACCGCTCTCCGGGAGTCCAGAGGGCTATTTTGCAGGGGCGCTTCGCCGCCCCTCGGTCTGCTTTTGGTTACTTTTCGCAGAGGCGAAAAGTAACGTAAAACGTCTTTGGGACATTTTGGGGGCTTGGGGTACGCCGCAAAAAGTAACACAAAAACCTTCCCTTTAATGCTTTTCGCGAAACGAAAAGCAACAGAAAACCGTCTTATTAAAAGTTTTTGCCCCCTTTTCTATTCAGAAAAGGGGGCAAAACTATACTTTGATTGCTTCACTGGATTTCTTGCTCTAAATTGCGGAAAATGTCCGTGTCAAAAAAGTCGGTAATGGATATGTCCAACCCGTCGCAGAGCTTTTTGAGAACAAGAATGCCGACATCCCTGCGGCTGTCATCCATTAAACTGTAAACCGTTGACGGCGTTACGCCGGAACTTGTCGCAAGTGTGTTGAGCTTTATGCCCTTTTGCTTGCATAATTCTTTAATCCGCAAGGCAATTGCATCTTTGATACCCATAAAATCACGTCCTTTATGGGTATCATTTTATATTTATTTCTATTTATGCGTATACGCACTTGCGTAATTGTGGAAATTTTGCTATAATGTCCATAGAGGGAAGTGCGAATAACGATGAGAGCACGGAAACCGGATTTATTGGATCTCTTGCTCTAAGCTGCGGAAAATGTCCGTGTCAAAAAAGTCAGTAATGGATATGTCTAATCCGTCACATAGCTTTTTCAAAGTAACCATGCCGGGATTCATGCTTTTGCCATAAAAAATATTTTTGATGGTTGAAGGCGAAACGCCGGATTCTGCGGCTAACTTGTTTAGAGTTATATGCTTTTCGTTGCATAGACAAAGTAGACGGTTTTTTACGGCTTCACAGGTTTTCATATGCTTCTCGCTCCTTCAATAGCTAAGTATAATCGTTTGCTATTGAAAAAGTCGGCTATATATGATACTAAATGTTTCGGATAAAGAACAGATTGGAGAGGAATATATAAAGATGAAAGAAGAAAAGCCATATTGCTGTTGCTTTACAGGACACCGCCCGGAAAAACTGTCATACAGCGAAAATGAAATCAAATGCCTTTTGGAAAAGACTATCGACAGAGCAATAAAGGCTGGTTATACGACTTTTATATCCGGCATGGCGCGCGGCACGGATATATGGGCGGCTGAAATTCTGCTGCAAAAGAAACAGCAGAACACAAATCTGAAATTGGTCTGCGCCGTGCCGCATCCCGGTTTTGAGAAAGGGCGTACCCCTGCGGAAATCAAACGGTATCAGGATATTCTGCAACAGGCGGATGCAATCAAAACGGTATCCGAATGCTATTTCAAAGCCTGCTATCAGAAAAGAAACGAATTCATGGTTGACCGCTCTTCGCTTGTTATCGCTGCCTGGAACGGCATGCCGTCCGGCACGAAAAACACCGTCGTTTATGCCAAACGTCTGGGCGTTGCGGTCGTCAATGTCTTGGAACGGCCGAATATGCTAATGTGAAATTTGCCTGAAATTATACAAAACTTGCAGTGAAACTTATATAAATCACTTGACAAATTATATATACTGTGCTATAATATATCCCGTAAAGAGAAAAAACAAATCCACCGAAAGGGTGATTGTCCCATGAAAAAAACATTGTACAGCTTAATGCTTGCCGACGATGTCATGCGTGAGATCGATTTGCTTGCCCATAAAATGGGTACGAACCGTTCTAATCTCGTCAACCGCATTTTAGCGGAGCATGTCAGCGTCCGCACGCCGGAACAGCAGGCAAACGACATTTTTTCCGGCATTGAGCAGCTGCTTGCCGCCTCGCGCGACCTTGTGCCGCTCTTTGCGCCGAATGCCCAACGCGTTGCCGTGCGTTCCAGCCTCGAATATAAATATCATCCGACGCTCCGGTATGATGTGGAACTTGCGCACAGCTTTTCGCCCGGCGAGCCGATCGGCACGCTAAGCGTCAATTTCCGCACACAGTCGCAGGGGCTGTTGGAATTACTGAACCGCTTTTTCCGCTGTCTGGAACGTATCGAAACACATATGCTTCCGATCGACGCGGCCTATTCGCTTGACGGCGGACGGTTTGTGCGGACGCTTTCGTATCCGGCCAAACGCAGCGGTGCGCCCGGAAGCGAAACGCTTGACGCAAGCGAAATTTCCAAGGCCATTACCGATTATGTCAGTTTGGTTGACCGTATGCTAAAAGCCTGTATCGGCGGTGCAGACACGCGGACCTTATCCGACATGTATGCGGCTGACCTTGAAAAACGTGCTATTCTTCTTTAAATAAGCAAATATCCTCTGATTCCGAAAGGAGTTAAACACTATGAACGCTGAAAAATTTACTCAAAAAACCATTCAAACCATTAACGACGCCCAAAACCTTGCCCGTGACAAACAGAATCAGACCATTATGCCAGAGCATCTTATGTATGCTTTGCTTTCCCAGGACGGCGGTTTGGTCGGAACGCTGATTTACCGGATCGGTCAGAAAGCGGGAAATACCGATATCGTCGGCAGTGTGCTCGGCGAATTGGACGCGGCAATCAACCGCCTGCCGAAAGTGACCGGCAGCAGTGACGACCTGTATCCCTCCGGGGAGGTTTCCGCGGTCTTGCGTTTTGCGGAAAAAGCCGCAAGCGGCCTGAAAGACGAATATATTTCGGTTGAACACCTGATGCTCGGTCTTTTGGCAGAGGGCAATTCCACCGTAAAAGACATCTGCGCCAAATACGGTATTACGAAACAGGCTTTCACTGATGAGCTGGCTAAGGTAAAGACTTCGCCGGTCACGAGTGACAATCCCGAAGATACGTATGACGTACTTGCCAAATACGGTACGGATCTTGTGGAACGTGCCCGTGAGCAGAAACTTGACCCGGTAATCGGGCGCGATACGGAGATCCGCAGTGTGATCCGGATTCTTTCGCGTAAGAGCAAGAACAACCCGGTGCTGATCGGCGAACCCGGCGTCGGAAAAACGGCTATCGCCGAAGGCCTTGCCCAAAGAATCGTGCGCGGCGATGTGCCGGACGGACTGAAAGACAAAACTATCTTTTCGCTTGATATGGGTTCGCTTGTCGCAGGCGCCAAGTACCGCGGCGAATTTGAAGAGCGCTTAAAAGCGGTTTTAAACGAGGTCAAAAAGGCCGAGGGCAAGATCATCCTCTTCATCGATGAACTTCACACCATTGTCGGAGCCGGTAAGACCGAGGGCTCTATGGATGCCGGCAACCTGTTGAAGCCGATGTTAGCGCGCGGCGAACTTCATTGTATCGGTGCGACCACGCTCGACGAATACCGGAAATATATTGAAAAAGACGCGGCTCTGGAGCGTCGTTTCCAACCGGTTATGGTCGATGAACCGACGGTGGAAGACACCATTTCCATTCTGCGCGGCTTAAAAGAAAGATATGAGATTTTCCATGGCGTGCGTATTCACGATAACGCGCTTGTCGCGGCGGCAACTCTTTCGCACCGCTATATCACCGACCGGTTCTTGCCGGATAAGGCTATCGACCTTGTGGATGAAGCCTGCGCGATGATCCGTACCGAAATTGACTCCATGCCGAGCGAATTGGATGACCTCAGACGCGATATCATGCAGCTTGAAATTGAAGAGATGTCCCTTAAAAAAGAGGACGATAAGCTCTCAAAGGAAAGATTGGAAAAACTGACCGCCGAGCTTGCTGAAAAGAAAGAGAAATTCAACGAAATGAAAGCCCGCTGGGACTCTGAAAAGCAGGCGACCGAGAACGTCAAAAAGATCAAAGCGGACATCGAAAAGATGACCGGCGAAATAGAAAATGCCAAACTGCGCGGTGAATATGAAAAGGCCGCCAAGTTGCAGTATTCCGAACTGCCGGCTTTGCAGAAAAAACTGGCAGACGCGGAAAAAGCCACCGAAGCGCAGAATCAGAATATGCTTGTGCGTTCGACCGTGACCGACGAGGAAATTGCGGAGGTTGTGGCACGTTGGACGGGTATTCCGGTATCCAAGCTCGTTGAGGGCGAACGGGAGAAACTGCTGCATTTGGAGGATATTCTCCACAAACGTGTGATTGGTCAGAATGAGGCGGTGCGCCTTGTCAGCGAAGCCATTCAGCGTTCGCGTGCCGGCATTTCGGACCCCAACCGTCCGATCGGCAGTTTCCTGTTCTTGGGCCCGACCGGCGTCGGCAAGACCGAGCTTGCCAAAACGCTTGCCGAATGTCTGTTTGACGATGAGCACAATCTTGTGCGTATCGATATGACGGAATATATGGAAAAATTCAGTGTGTCCAGACTGATCGGAGCGCCTCCCGGATACGTCGGCTACGACGAGGGCGGACAGTTGACCGAGGCAGTGAGACGCCGTCCGTATTCGGTGGTGTTGTTCGATGAGGTCGAAAAAGCACATCCGGATGTGTTCAACATCTTGCTTCAAATTCTTGACGACGGCCGGATCACCGACAGCCAAGGGCGCACGGTCGATTTCAAGAATACCATTATTATCTTAACCTCCAACCTCGGCAGCAGTTACCTGCTTGACGGCATTACGCCGGACGGAGAAATCTCCGAGGACGCGCGGAATAAGGTCATGAGTGATCTTCGTGCATCGTTCCGTCCGGAATTCCTCAACCGTCTGGATGAGATCATTATGTTCAAACCGCTGACTAAGGATAATCTCGGCGGCATTATCGAAAATCTCTTGAATGGCTTGCGTGCGCGTCTTGCCGACAGGAGTGCAGGCGGCTTGAAACTGGAAGTGACCGACGCGGCCAAGGAGCTTATCATCGACCAAGGATATGATCCGGTTTACGGCGCACGTCCTTTGAAGAGATATCTGCAAAGCGCGGCGGAAACGCTGATTGCCAAGGTAATTCTTGCCGGAAATATCGACACCGGTTCGACGCTTGTGCTTGACGCGGAAAACGGAAAACTGGTCTGCCATGTCCAATAAAACCGAATAACCGGTACCTCCGGGATTTTGCGGAAATACGCAGAATTCCGGAGAATTTTTTTGCAAAAAATTCTCCGGGTGCTTGACAAACGCTTAAAAAAAGACTATACTTGCACCGGTACAGGTGCAAAGGCGTGCCGCAAATTCGTTTGATGCCGCAAAAACGCTTTGTGTGCTTGTATTACATATTAAAACCACATAGGAAAGGACTCTTGTTCATGACGTTTCCGGAACGTCTTGCTTCGCTTATGCCACTCATCTATCCGAAATTCCATACGGTAACCGACTCGTTCGGTCACGAATTTGTCTTGTTGTGCCGGGAAAGCGATGTGCCGATACCGGCTCATTTTTCTGTACTTGACCGCACAGAGTTTGAGGCGACAAGAAATCTTGTGCGCGTGTTTGAGCGCATGACGGAAAAGGATTGCCCCCAAGCGCTTTTGACCGGTGAGATGTTGGCGAAAAATCTGTTGAAGGAATTGAAAAACAGCTATCCCGATAAGGCTTTTCGTGTGACTTTGGAAATCAATCCCAAGGCTGCGACCTGTATCCGGTTTCATCAGCTCTGGCCGGGCGAGGAACCGTTTATCTCTCCGGATGAAAAACAAAAAAGCACTGAAGTTCTTGTTTTTAAAGCGTAATGGCTGCTTTCATAAGTGAAAAACAACATAAAACAACATTTTTGATTTGACTAAAACAACAAAAATACCGCAAAAGGAAAGAAAAATATCCGAAAATCTCTTGACAAACGCCGCTGAATGCTTTATAATGTAAAAGTAAAAGGATTCGCAGGAAAAATGTCGGAAAAGGGCAGAAAGCGAATCGGAAAAGAAAGGAAGGTCACACCCATGGACGAAAGAATGGTAAGCGAAATCGTCGCCAGCGTCGTAAAATCCATGACTACCCCGAAACAGGCGCAAAAAGGCGTTTTTTCGACTATGACCGAAGCGCTTGCGGCTGTTGATAAAGCCTATAAACAGTATAAAGAATACAGCATTGAACAGCGTGAAAAGATGATTGCGAAGATTCGTGAATTCACGCTTGCCGAAGCCGAAAATATGGCGCGCCTCGGCGTGGAAGAGACCGGTATGGGCCGCGTGGCGGATAAAATCGTCAAGCATCAGCTTGTCGCCAACAAAACCCCCGGTACGGAAGATCTCCATCCCACCGCTTTTTCCGGTGATTGCGGTCTGACGCTTGTCGAAATGGCGCCGTATGGCGTTATCGGCAGTATCACCCCCTCGACCAATCCCAGTGAAACGGTCATCTGCAACTCGATCGGTATGATTGCCGGCGGCAACGGCGTTGTATTCAATCCGCATCCGCATGCCTGCAAAACCGCTAATTATGCGGTTGACCTTGTCAACCGTGCAATTTTGGAAGCCGGCGGCCCGGAAAATCTGGTCGTTACGGTCGAACATCCGACCAAGGAATCGTCCGATGAAATGATGCATTCGCCCATTGTCCGGATGCTTGTCGCTACCGGCGGCCCGGGCGTGGTAAAAGCGCTCCTTTCCTCCGGCAAAAAAGCAATCGGCGCAGGAGCCGGCAATCCGCCGGTCATTGTCGATGACACGGCCGATATCGAAAAAGCTGCCAAGGATATTGTGTCCGGCGCAAGTTTTGATAACAACCTGCCGTGTATCGCCGAAAAGGAATGCTTTGCCTTTGCCAATATCGCCGACGATCTTATCAAATATATGACCCAGAACGGCGCTTATCTCATCAAGGGCGAGCAGATCGATAAACTGGTCAAGACCTGCCTTGTCGAAAAAGACGGCAAATATTCCATCAACAAGGATTGGGTCGGCAGAGATGCGTCCAAGTTCTTGGCGGTTCTGGGAATCCAATCCGATGCAAGACTTGTCATCTGTGAAGTGCCTGAAATGCACCCGTTCATTCAGGTGGAAATGATGATGCCAGTGCTCGGCATCGTTCGCGTACATAATATTGATGAAGCCATTGCAATGGCTGTCAAGGCCGAACACGGCAACCGCCATTCGGCACATATCCATTCCAAAAACGTCGATCATCTGACACGGTTTGCAAGAGCCGTCGAAACCACGATCTTCGTGAAAAACGCACCGAGCTATGCCGGAATCGGCGCAGGCGGCGAAGGGTATACCACCTTTACGATTGCCGGCCCGACCGGTGAGGGACTTACGGCGGCGCATTCGTTCACACGGGCAAGACGCTGTGTGTTGGTGGACGGACTGCATATCGTCTGATTGCCGGATAAAGTATTTCCCTTGTGGAATTTGAGGTAGAAACTACATGAAAGCATTAGGAATGATCGAGGTTTACAGCTTTACGACAGCGGTGACCTGTGCGGATATCATGGCAAAGACGGGCAATGTACGCGTAATTGCGTTTGACAGAAACCGTCCGTTTGCCAAAGGTTTCCCCGTGCCGCTGATTATGGCGGCCAAGATCGAGGGCGATGTCGCTGATGTGCGCGCTTCTGTGGAGGCAGCGTCGGTCTATGCCAAGGAAAAAGGACACTATATTGTGTCGCACATCATCCCGAATCCGGGACAGGATGTGGATAAAATGGCTTATTTAAACGACATCAACCGGGATAAATTCAATAAAAAAATGCCGAAAACGTTCCGTGACGTCGAAACGCCGGTCTTTACCGGAGATAACGCGATAGCGCTTTTGGAAGTGGAAGGACTTGTCGCGTCGGTCGACGGCCTTGACGCGATGTTAAAGGCTGCGGATGTGCGGCTGGTACATACGGAAAAGCGGCTTGGCGGACGCCTTGTCACGCTGATCGTCGCCGGAAAGGTGGACGCGGTCACAAGCGCGCTCGAACACGGCGAAAAGGCGGCGGCGCCGCTCGGCAAGGTCTATGGGACGAATGTCATTGCAAATCCGCATCCGGAAGTCTTAAAATTTTTTGACATGCAGAAATAAAAGCATCTCCACAGATAGACTCATTACCCTAAAATTATATAAAGGCGGTGTCAGCCATGTATGATGAAAAAATCATAGCCGAAGCGGTCAAAAAGGCTCTTGATGAGCTTGCTACCGGCGATGATAATCAGATAAAAGTCGGTATTTCCGCAAGACATGTCCATCTTTCCAGAGAAGATCTGGATACCCTCTTCGGGAAAGGCTTTGAGCTTACCAAGAAAAAGACTCTTATGGGACGTGAATTTGCTTCGGAACAGCAGGTAACCCTTGTTGGGCCGTCGCTGAAAACCATTGAAAATGTCCGTGTATTGGGACCTGTCCGCAAGCACACGCAGGTTGAGATCTCCCGTACCGACACCTTTGTTTTGAAAGTCAGTCCGCCCGTGCGTCCTTCCGGCGAAATCAAAGGCTCGGAAAAGATCGTCATTGTCGGTCCAAAAGGCGTTGTGTATCTGAATGAGGGTGTGATTATTGCCAACCGTCATATCCACCTTACGCCGGAATATGCCGAAAAGCATGGAATCAAAGACGGCGATTATGTCGATGTTTTGGTCAACAGCATTAAACCGACCAAGTTTTTCGATGTTCAGGTGCGTGTGCGTGACGACTTCAATGTCGAAATGCATATCGATACCGATGACGCCAATGCTGCCGGTCTCAAAAACGGCGATTTGGTGACGATTATCAAGAAGTAGAACACGACGGACAGGAGCCCTTTCCGGAGGAAACCGGGCTTTTCTCAGAGAAAAGCCTGCAAAAGAAATGTAATTTTTGCGCGGCAATCTGCATATGCAGATTGCCGCGCATCTTATATTTTTATAAAAAAGCTTTTCACAAAACGAAAATCAGCAATAAAAGATGTGCTCTTTTTGCGCTTTGCGCTATAAAATCTATTTGATTTTTTCATATTCTCGTGCTACAATAAATAAAAAACCATTCTGATTTTCCGAAAGGATGACACTCATGCGAAGTGATAACGTAAAAAAAGGCGCAGAACGCGCCCCTAACCGCAGCCTGTTTTACGCAATGGGCTATACAAAAGAAGAACTTGACCGACCGCTCATCGGCGTTGTTTCGGCACACAGCGAAATCGTGCCGGGACATTTTCACCTGGATAAAATTGCCGAGGCCGTCAAAGCAGGCGTCCGCATGGCAGGCGGCACACCGATCCTCGTTCCGGCTATCGGCGTCTGCGACGGAATCGCCATGGGACATGTCGGCATGAAATATTCGCTTGCCAGCCGTGAGCTTATCGCCGACAGTGTTGAAACCATGGCTATGGCGCATGCACTCGACGGCCTTGTGCTTGTACCAAACTGCGATAAGATCGTTCCTGGCATGGTTATGGCGGCTGTCCGCTTGAATATCCCGGCTGTTGTTTGCAGCGGCGGTCCCATGCTTGCCGGTAAATATGACGGCGAAGAAGTCAGTCTTTCCAAACTGTTTGAAGCGGTCGGCGCTTATAAAGCCGGTCTTATTGACGACGAAAAGCTGCACGAATGTGAAACCGGCGCTTGTCCCGGCTGCGGCAGTTGTGCCGGTATGTACACCGCCAACAGCATGAACTGCTTATGCGAAGCGGTCGGTATCGCACTTCCCGGAAACGGCACGATTCCGGCAGTCAGCAATAAACGTACCATTTTGGCAAAATATGCCGGTATGGCGATTATGAAGCTCGTCGAAAAGAATATTTGCGCACGCGATATCATCAACGAAAAATCCTTGACAAATGCGCTTGCCTGCGATATGGCGCTCGGATGCAGTTCAAACAGCGTATTGCACTTGCTTGCTATCGCCAATGAAGCCGGTGTACCGCTTGATTTGAACCTCTTCAACCGGATGAGTGAAAAGGTGCCGAATCTCTGTCATCTTGCACCGGCCGGTAAAACGCATATGCAGGATCTGGACGCGGCAGGCGGCATTCCGGCTGTTCAGGCGGAACTTCTGCGTGCCGGTCTGATCGATGGCTCGGCGCTCACCGTGACCGGAAAGACCGTTGCGGAAAATATCGAGGGCGCACACATTCTCGATACAACCAATATCCGCCCGATAGAGAATCCGTACAGCAAGACCGGCGGCATTCAGATCCTTTGGGGCAATATCGCAAAAGACGGCTGTGTGGTCAAACGCAGTGCAGTTGCACCGGAGATGCTGAAACATACCGGACCTGCACGTGTTTTCAACAGCGAAGATGAAGCGATTGCGGCTATTTACGGCGGTAAGATTGTAGACGGCGACGTGGTGGTCATCCGTTATGAAGGGCCGGTCGGAGGGCCGGGTATGCGCGAAATGCTCAATCCGACCAGCGCGCTTGCCGGCATGAAACTCGATAAAACCGTAGCCCTTATCACAGACGGACGCTTTTCGGGCGCAAGCCGCGGCGCATCGATCGGACACGTGTGTCCGGAGGCGGCGGCAGGCGGTGAAATCGGTCTTATTGAAGAGGGCGACCTGATCGAAATCGATATTCCGGCGGCATCTATCAACGTCAAAGTGTCGGACGATGAACTTGCCGAACGGAAGAAACGTTATGTAAAGCCTGAACCGAACGTGAAAACCGGTTGGCTTGCGCGTTATGCGAAGTTAGTGGACGGCGCCAACAAAGGCGCAATCATGAAGAAATAAGCTTGCTTTCCTTTAAAAAAACGGATTTTTGCACTTGACGATTGAAACGCTTGAATCGTCAAGTGCTTTTTGTTTTTCTGGCGTTGACAGACGGGGGTCGTATTTCTTGAAAGTGAACTGTAAAAAGTGATACAAATCCCTTTTTTCGGATTGACTTGACTGGAAAAATGTGTTACAATAATCCATGGAAATCACTGAAAAAAGGAGTTAACCGTCGAAAAAATGCTCAAAAAAGCCGTGCTTTGTGCGCTTGATTCGCAGTATGTGCATACCAATCTTGCTGTTTTTTATCTCAAAAGCTATGCCGACAAACACACCGCCTTTTCCTGCGAGATATTGGAGGGCACGGTCAATGAGCCGGAGGAACGCTTTTTTGACGCGCTTTGCGCAAAAGAACCGGATATCGTGGCTTTTTCTGCCTACATCTGGAATATCGGCGAGATCAAAGCGCTATGCGCGCGCTTGCGTGAGCGTTTCCCATCGCTCCCGATTTTTCTCGGAGGCCCGGAAGTCACTTTCAATCCGGAGCCGTATCTTGCGGACGGAACATGTGATTTTATTCTGCGCGGAGAGGGAGAGATTCCCTTTACCAAGCTTTGTGACGCACTTGCCGGGGGAAAAGCTATCCCGGAAAACTGCGGTATCTGCTATGTCAGAAAAGAGGATGGCCAAACGGTTTTGTCCGAGCCGTATGTGTGTATGGATCTTTCGGAGCTTGAAAGTCCCTATACGCCGGAATATCTTGCCAAACTGCCGGGACGCATCGCGTATATGGAGGCGTCGCGCGGCTGTCCGTTTTCCTGCGCTTTCTGTCTTTCGGGGGCATGCCATGGGGTACGGAATTTCCCTTTGGACTATGTGAAACATGCGATTCTTCTTTTGTGGCGAAGCGGCGTGAAAACCGTGAAATTCATCGACCGCACGTTCAATGCCGACCGAAAAAGAGCCGAAGAGATTCTTCGGTTTATTCTTGAAAACTACCCGAATGAACCGGAAGTCAGTTTCCATTTTGAAATTGCGGCCGACAAGCTTTCCGAAACGATTTTAACGCTTCTTGAAAATGCGCCGCGCGGACTTTTTCAGTTAGAGGCCGGTTTGCAGAGCTTTAAGCCCGAAACGCTCAAAGCCGTGGCGCGGCACACCGATTTGGAAAAACTGTGCGAAAACGTCAGACGTCTGGTGTCGTCCGGCAGAGCGCATGTGCATGTCGATCTGATTGCCGGACTTCCGTATGAGGGTTTTGACAGTTTTCGCGACAGCGTTGACAAAGCATATGCGTTAGGGGCGGCTATGTTACAGCTTGGCTTTTTGAAACTGCTATACGGCAGCGCACTGCGCGACAGTGCCGATGAATATGGGTATGTGTTTGACGAAAAGCCGCCTTACGAGATCCGTTCGACTGCGTGGCTTTCTGAAAAAGAAATGGCGGTTCTCCATGAGGTGGAGGACGCTTGCGACAGGCTCCACAATTCCGGCAGGTTTTGTAAAACGCTTGCCTATGTTTTAAAAACGACTGGTTTTCGTCCGTTCGACCTGTTCCGCGCATTCGGAAAAAAGCCGTCCATGCCGTTGGACGAATATACGGCTCTTGCCTTTGAATTTTTTGCGTCGCTTGACGACATAGACAGGAACGTGCTTCGCGACCTTATGTGCCGCGACCGGCTGCATTCCAACCGTTCCGGCAGACTCCCGGCGTGCTTGAAGATCAAAGACGCGCGCCTTGCCGCGGTTTCGGCTTCACTTGCCGCCATGCCGCTCCATGCGCCGAAAGAACATATGCGGCGCACGGTCTGTTTGCTGTACAGCGAAAAAACGGTCGTATATGCCGATTATCCCATGGATTCCGGCGCAAAGAACCGGTTTGACGGCGGCGCGGAATTACACGAACTGCCGTTTGACCGATTCTCGGTCTTGTCATAGCGCCTGACGGCTTTTGCGGATTACATTTGCATATTTGGAGGAGAGAATCCATGTCAGACTTAAATTTTCTTCCGGAAAACGGCATAAACGTTCTTGCGTTCGGAGCGGATGCTTCGGGTATGACCGATAGCCTTGCGGCTTTTGAGAGGGCTGTGCATGCCGCGCACGAAAAGCGTCTGCCGGTATTTATTCCGACTGGTTTATACATTCTGGAAAGCACGCTGTTTCTGCCGTCGGACACGGCGGTCTTCGCCGAAAGAACGGCGCGGATCAAGCTGGGCGGCGCATGCCGCAAAGCGCGCGGAGACTTTTTGTTATCCAACGCAGATACGGTGCACGGAAATAAGAACATTTCGGTATCCGGCGGCGTGTGGGACGGCAATAATACGGCCGAAGCCAACGCCAAGCCCGATTTGTTTGATAAAAACGGCTACTCCGGTACGGTTCTCAATTTTTCCGGCGTAGAAAACCTGACACTTTCGGATTTGGTAATCGCCAACTCCGTTACCTACAACATTCGCATGACGCGTATCGAGAATTTTGTGATCGAAAACATTGATTTTGTCAGCGACGCATTCGGGCAGAATCAGGACGGCCTGCATTTCGGAGGCGAGGTGCGGCACGGACACGTGAAAAACATCCGCGCTCTGTCGCACGGGCAGACCAACGACGATCTGATTGCTCTCAATGCGGACGATTCGGTTGAACGCGTGGAAAATCTTGACCTTGTGCGCGGCACGATCGAAGATATCGTCTTTGAGGATCTGTTTGCCGAGGATTGCCACACGATCCTCCGTTTTCTCAGCGTGACCGCGCCGATACGGAACATTACAATCCGGAATGTGTATGGCGGCTATCGGTGCTATGCGATAAACCTTGACGGCGCCAGATATTGCCGGACACCTTTGTTTGCAGAGCAGGAATATCCGGACGGAATCGGAAAGATCGAAAACGTGCTTATCGAGAACATGACAGGCCGTGAAACGGGAACTGCCCGGTATCCGGCGATTTGCCTTGAAACAGGGGCGAAGAACTTCCGGTTGAAGAATTTCCGGCTTGTCCGCGGCGAATCGCTCACACCGGCGCTTGCCGCAAAAAATCTTGTGCGCACAAGGATTGAGGCTGACGGCGATGCGCGTGTCTTGAAGAACAAGGACGAACATGCCGAGATCCGGAATTTCCGCGACCTTGCCGTCGATACCGATATTTGAAATACCAAGTACAGAAAAGAGAAAGATTATGACAGAAAAAGAAATCGGCGAGATCCGCCGCCGCTTCAATCCCGAAAAGACCGGCATTACGCGTGTACGCGGTTGCTATGTCAGTGAAAAAAAAGAGATCGTTTCGGAGTTTGACCAATCGTTTGTCACCATGTCGCAAAGCGAATCGGAGGAAATGTTGGCGGTCTTGAAAAAGACGCTTTCCGGAAAGCTTGGCAAGAATTTACTTGACATTGAATTTTCCGCAAACCAAGTCACCTCCGGCGAAAAACAAAAGATTCTCCTTGCCTTGCGCGACAGCGAACTTGCCGACGATGAGGCTGTGCATGCTCTGTTTGAAAATATCCGTGAACATACCGGAATTGAGGGAAATTACATCATTTTCCTTGTCTGCGACAAGTACGATGTGTTTTCCTATTCCGCCGACGGGGAAAAGGAACTTGATTCTTCCTCCATGTTCACCTATGTTTTGTGCAGTATTTGCCCGATCAAGCTCACAAAACCGGCGCTCAGCTATTATTCGCACGAAAACAAATTTCACAGCGTCATGTCCAATTCCGTTGTCTGCGCACCGGAACTCGGCTTTATGTATCCGGTGTTTGACGACCGCACGTCGAATATCTACGGAACGCTTCTCTATACGCGGAATACGTCGGACAGCCGCGATGATTTTGCAGAAAACGTCTTTGACAGCGCCGTACCCATGCCGGCGGCCCGTCAAAAGGAAACCTTTGAAAGCATTGTCGGCGAAACGGTTGCCGGAGACTGCGATTTCAACGTGGTGCAGGCCATTCACGATGAATTCTGCGGCATGATTGCTGAACATGAGGAAACCAAAGATCCCGAACCGTTGGTGCTTTCGGGCGAACAGGTCAAAACCGTGCTTGCTTCCTGCGGTGTGGCAGAGGATAAACTTTCTGCCTTTGAGCGGAAATACGATGAAGAGTTCGGCGAAAATGCCGAAGTGCGTCCGCAGAACTTAGTGGATGTCAAACAGTTTGAAGTGCGCACACCGGATATTGTTATCAAGGTCAATCCTGAACGCAGCGATCTTATCAAGACCCAGGTCATCGAAGGCAAGAAATACATCATGATCCGCGCCGAGGACAATGTGGAAGTCAACGGTGTGCCTATAAAAATCAATTAAACGCTATCCGCGGAGGTATATGCCATGTGCAACGTACATATTCCAAGCATTCCCGAAAGCGAACCGCTGTCCGGTGATTTTCTTTTTACTGCCGACGGCGAAAGTGTGCCGGTAAGAAAAGTCCGTGTTTCCGCAATGCCTTTCAATACCTGGTGGCCGGGGCATCAACGCCCGGAAAATCAGACGGAATGGGCATCTTATGTGAATTTTTCGCTGTCCGGAAAAACGCATATCGAAATTGAAGCCTTGCGCAAACGTCCCGAACATGTTGAGATTCGTCCGCTTGCGTTTGGTCTGACTCCGGACATTAAGGATCGGAAGATTTCGTTCGACTTGGATAAACCATGTCATTTTACCGTTGAAGTAAACGGATTTCACAATGCTCTGCATGTTTTTGTGAGCGAACCGGAACACTATGAAGTGGATATTCACGATCCGGCGACTATCTATTTCCCGGCCGGTGTGCATAAAGCCGGTTTTATCGAGCTGCATTCCGGCGAAACGCTGTATTTGGACGAGGGCGCTGTTGTTTACGGTTCGGTTTTCGCGGAGAACGCGGAAAATATCCGTGTCCTCGGCCGCGGCGTCATCGATTCGTCGCCATATGTACGGGCGGAAGAATATACAAGAACACGTAAAAGCGGCGAAGAGGTGCTTGACGAACTGCGCGCGCACAACATCGGCGGCAGTATCGGAAACGTGCTTATGCGCGGTTGCAGGAATGTTTTGATCGACGGCGTTATCTTCCGCGATCCGCCCGAATGGTCGTATAATATCTATCATTCGGAAGATGTAAAAATTCACGATGTCAAACTGATCGGGCTGTGGCGCTATAATGCCGACGGTATCGATTTATACCTCGGCAGAAATTTCGAAATCACCGATTCGTTTATCCGTTCGTTCGATGACAGTATCGTCGCGCGCGGCGCATGCGGCAGAAACGATGAAGACGTGTTTGAAAATCTGCGCGTCGAAAACTGCGTTTTGTGGTGCGATTGGGGAAGAGCCATTGAAATGTGGACGTCGGAACTTCCGGCACACTTGAAAAACATTGTGTTCCGCAATTGCTACATTGTCCGTACCGCGCATGTGGCAATCGATTTACAGATCTACGGCAGCGGAACGACGCGCATGAAAAACATCCTTTGCGAAAATATTTATGTCGATACCGACCGTCATGCCGACCGTCCGGTCTATCAGAAAACCGACCGTCAGGTGTATGACGGCGCCAATGCCGCCGATTATCTGCCGATTCTTATTTTTATCGGCAATGCCTATAAATTTATGGTTCCCAAAAACCGTTTTGGCGTGCCTGCCGACGTTTTGTTTGAAAATGTGATCATGAGAAATATCCGCGTCCATGCACACCGCGCACCGCAGAGCATCATCAAGACGCTTGAAAACTATCTGCGCACGGAAAATGTGTTCATCGACGGCGTATATTTGAACGGTACACGGCTTGCCGATGCGAAAAGCATGAATCTTGACGCATCGGACGGCTCGTATACGTTTTCCTCCGAACGCTGAAATAAAAAGTGTTCGGACGTCCGAACTTTCCGGGCAGTTGTAAAACGAAGCCTTGCGGCACGTTCAGGAGTTCGGATGTCCGAACTCCCGAATTTACAAATAATTCAAAAAAATTGTGTCAAGGTTCTTTACAAACCGAAAAAAATGTGATATACTATCACACGGTAAGTTTGTTTACCTTTGCTTTGTCATGGGATATAAGCCTCACCGCGAACGGTTATAAGGCGTCCACAGACCCATGGCTGTGTATCGGCAAAGCTTACCGGAATATAAGAAAGGTGGATATAACCATGATTCAGAAAGAAGTCAAGCAGCAGCTCATTGATGAGTACAAGACCCACGAAGGTGATACCGGTTCTCCCGAAGTTCAGATTGCGATCCTCACACATCGCATCAACACCCTCACCGAGCACCTCAAAACCAACAAGAACGACCATCATTCGCGCCGCGGCCTTCTTAAAATGGTAGGTCACAGAAGAAATCTTCTCAACTACCTCACCAAGAAGGATATCAACCGTTACCGTGCGATCATCGAAAAGCTCGGAATCAGAAAGTAATTCTTTCGGATATAAGGCGAACCTGCTGCGGCTTGTTCGCCTTACTTGCTTTTTTAGCTTTCGGCCAAACGGCCTTGATTCAGTTTAAAAAGCGGAGGACTCATAACCGTTTAGCATTTAAATGCGTCCGGAAAAGGAAAACGACGGATGCTGCAAAAGCTTCGTGCATGTTTCACACAGTGAAACGGAGCTTTGCGGCACGTATGATGGTTTTGGATGGATTTAAGTGCTAAACCGGACATGCTTCGGCAGGTCATGGTTAAAGTTATGCGCCTCCGCAAAAAAATAAAAATAACGGAGGAAACAAAATGTTTGAAAATTACCGCACATTTTCTACCGACCTTGCAGGCCGCAAATTAACGGTAGAAACCGGAAAAATGGCTCAGCTCGCCAATGGCTCCTGCCTTGTGCGCTACGGCGACACCGCCATTCTCGCAACCGCAACCGCTTCTGCCGCACCGCGCGACGGCATCGACTTCCTGCCGCTTTCGGTAGATTTTGAAGAACGTCTTTACGCAGTCGGCAAGATCCCGGGTTCGTTCTTGAAACGTGAAGGCAAACCGACCGAAAAGGCCATTCTCACCTCGCGCGTCATTGACCGCCCGATCCGTCCGCTTTTCCCGAAAGACCTGAGAAATGACGTTACCATCAATATCCTCGTTCTTTCGGTCGATCCGGATTGCTCGCCCGAAGTTGCCGGCCTTATCGGCGCGTCCATCGCGCTCTCCATTTCGGATATTCCGTGGAACGGCCCGGTATCCAGCGTCTTTGTCGGACTTGTGGACGGCGAAGTCGTCATCAACCCGACGGCGGCACAGCGCGAAAAATCCACGCTGGAACTCACGGTTGCCAGCAGTGCGAAAAAGGTCGTCATGATCGAAGCCGGCGGTAAGGAAATCCCGGAAGATACCATGTTCGACGCCATTATGAAAGCGCATGAAGTCAACCGCGTGATGGTGGATTTCATCGAACACATCAAATCGGAAGTCGGCAAAGAGAAGTTCTCTTATCCGTCCTGTGAGGTTGACCACGACCTGTACGACAAAGTCAGCGAATATGCAATCGAAAAGGTCAGAGCCGCGCTCGACACCGACGACAAGAACGTCCGCGAAGAACGTTTGTCGGTTGTTTATGAAGATGTGTACGCTCACTTTGAAGAATTGTATCCCGAAGAGGACCGCAAGGCGGAAATCGCGGAATGCATGTATAAATTGCAGAAGTTCGTTGTCAGACGCTGGCTGCTTGACGACGGCAAACGTGTAGACGGCAGACGTCTTGACCAGATCCGTCCGCTTGCCGCCGAAGTCGGACTTTTCGGCAGAACTCACGGTTCGGCTATGTTTACGCGCGGTCAGACGCAGGTCATCACCACCGCAACGCTCGGCCTTGTTGCCGAACAGCAGATGCTTGACGGTATCGATAACGAAGAATTCAAGCGCTATATGCACCATTACAACATGCCCAGCTATTCGGTCGGCGAAACCAAGCCGTCCAGAGGCCCCGGCAGACGTGAGATCGGCCATGGCGCACTTGCTGAACGTGCTCTTGTTCCGGTCATTCCGTCCGTGGAAGAATTCCCGTATTCGCTCCGCCTTGTTTCCGAGGTCATTTCCTCCAACGGTTCGACTTCACAGGCTTCTATCTGTGCTTCCACCCTTGCTCTTATGGACGCAGGCGTTCCGATTTCGGCCCCTGTCGCCGGCATTTCCTGCGGTCTTATCACTGAGGGCGAACGCTGGATGACCATGCTTGATATCCAGGGACTTGAAGATTTCTTCGGCGATATGGACTTCAAGGTAGCCGGAACGAAAAAGGGTATCACCGCCATTCAGATGGACTTGAAGATCGACGGTCTTACACCGGAGATCATTCGTGCCGCTTTTGATCAGACCCGTAAGGGCAGAGAATATATTCTCGATGAAATCATGCTCAAATGCATTCCGGCGCCGCGTGCAGAAGTTTCCACGTATGCGCCCAAAATGCTTACCGTCAAGATCGATCCCGAAAAGATCGGCGATGTTATCGGTAAGAGCGGTAAGGTTATCCAGGCCATTCAGGCAGAGACCGGAACCAAGATCGATATCGAGGACGACGGAACCGTGTTTATCGCGTCCATCGACAAAGAGGGCACACTCCGTGCCAAGGCCTTTGTCGAAGCGATTGCATTTGATCCCGAACCCGGCACTGTCTACACCGGCAAGGTCACAAGACTTATGTCGTTCGGTGCGTTTGTTGAGATCGCTCCCGGCAAGGAAGGACTTGTCCACATTTCCAAGCTTGACAAGAAGCGTGTTGAAAGAGTGGAAGATGTCGTTTCGGTCGGCGATACCATTAAGGTCAAGGTTTTGGGCACAGACGAAAAGGGCCGCTTGAACCTTTCCCGCAAGGACGCTATGTAAAAAGAATAACCAAATAAATTTCGAGCCAGGCTTCGGCTATCCCAAGCTTGGCTCGTTTGTTAGTCCGTTAAAAGGGACGAAAAGGAAAACACAGACTATGGAAGAAATGCGTATACAAAAATATGTTTCGGACTGCGGACTTATGTCGCGCCGCGCCGCTGAAAAAGAGATCGAGGCCGGACATTTCACGGTCAACGGCGAGAAAGCCGCAATCGGGCAGAAAGTCGTGCCGGGACTGGACAAGGTCGCCTACAAGGGCAAACCGGTCGTCGGGGGCGGAAAAAAGCTGTATGTAATGCTGTATAAACCGCGCGGCTATGTCACGACCATGAGCGACGACGAGGGACGCCGGTGCATTCCGGAGCTGTTGACGGACATCCCGGAACGTGTGTATCCGTGCGGACGCTTGGATATGGATTCCGAGGGACTTCTCATTCTGACCAATGACGGCGAGGTCGCCAACAAGCTGATGCACCCGAAAAATCATGTTGAAAAAATCTATCACGTCAAGATCAAAACTGAAATCGAACCGGAAAAGCTTGCCGCACTCAACGAACCGATGGTGATTGACGATTACAAGATCAAACCGGTCAAAGTTACGATTTTGGAGCGTAAAGAGGGCTATACAATTTTGAAATTTGTGCTGTCCGAGGGGCGCAACCGCCAGATACGCAAGATGTGCGAACAGCTCGAATTGCAGATTTTGCGCTTGAAGCGCGTAACCGTCGGGGAATTGACAATCGGAATGCTGACGCCCGGCAAATGGAAATATATGAATTTCAAAGAGATAAACTACTTGAAGAGCCTTTAAAGCTGAAAAGAGGAAATACTATGCTTGAAATGCGGCCGGTCTATACGTCGTATGAGAGAGAAGAATACACGGCGCCGTTCGGCATCGTGCCGGAAGAGGGAAAAACCGTCATTTGTGCGCGGTATCCCGAGCGTTTTGTGGGACTTGCGTATGTCGAACTTTGCGGCGAAAAAGGCATTGTCTGCAAGCTTGCCTTGATTGACGGCTATGAGGACGAAACCGATCTTTTTTTACTCGGCAAAGCTATGTTGAACTATTTTGACCTGCATGGTGCAAAGAGTGCGGAATATCCGGATCTGGAAAAGCAAAGCGATTTTTGCAGAAAAAATGCCGCCCGTCTCGGCTTTCGCCAAGATACGGACGGCGTATATCGCCTGAATCTTACAGGCTATTTTTCCCATTCTTGCTAAAAGTAAAATAAGAATTCTGCGGCGCGGTATTTCTCTGTTATCGTTCAGACGCGCGCACAAAGAGGTTCCGTTGACGGCGATAGGCGTGTTTCCGGAACACTTCGACAAGCGCGCAGTATTTGTCGGCAAGACATACGATGAGGCTTTCGCGGTATTTCGGAGGTTTTGGCGTGAGAGGGAACATGTGCCGTGCAATGATGTCGGTTTCGATGTCGTTCAAATCAAAATCACGCTTTGCGTTGCGAAGCGCCGCACCGGGATGAGTGAAGCCGTGCAGCTTGTGCTCGTTCCGGTTGCTTTTTATGTGCCAGTCATAGAGAAAATAGTCGTGTAACAGCGCACCGCGGATAAGACTGCGCTTGTCACAGCGAATGCCGAAACGCGTTACAAAATACAGGCTGAAATAGGCGACGGCCAAGCTGTGTAACAGACAGGAGGTATCGCCGTGCTGCATAATTTCTTTCATGGAGCGGACCTTTGGATTTTCGCAAAGCTCCGACACGGTATCGATAAACAGGCGGACATTTTCCGCGTTGTTCAATTTGTATTTCAATAGAAAGTACCTCGGTATTTGCATGGAATTGCCGGAAAACCGGCTACTTATATTATAGTATAGAATGGATGTAAATGCAAGAGGCGCGCCAAAATTTAATGTGATTTTAAACTTTCCTTTTTTGGAAAAAGATTCTGCCGGAGGGAAACAGATAAATGGAACTTTCGCACGACACACTTGTACGACCGCTTTGCGCTTGGTATGAAAAGAACCGCAAAAGCTTTCCTTGGCGTGATGATCCGACGCCGTACCATGTCTGGATCTCCGAGATCATGTTACAGCAAACGCGTATTGAAACGGCTTTGCCGTATTATACGCGCTTTGTCGGCGCATTTTGCGACGTGTGGGCTCTTGCCGCGGCGGAAGAAGAACAGGTCTTGAAGCTGTGGCAGGGGCTTGGCTATTACAGTCGGGCGAAGAATCTGCGTAAAGCGGCGAAAATCGTGTGCGAGATCTATGGCGGCGAATTGCCGCGGTCGGTAAAGGAACTGAAAGCACTGCCGGGAATCGGAGACTATACGGCAGGAGCAATTGCGTCCATCGCCATGGGACAGCCCGAACCGGCGGTGGACGGAAACGTCTTGCGCGTATTGATGCGGCTTACGGCGTGCGAGGACGATGTGATGCGGCCGGACGTGCGTAAACGCGCCGCGGAAGATTTGCGCAAGATCTATCCGGAAGGACGCGCGGCAGGTGTGTTTACCGAGGCTCTCATGGAGCTTGGCGAAACGGTTTGTCTGCCGGCCGGAACGCCGAAATGTCCGTTTTGTCCGTTGGCTGGGATTTGCAGGGCGTATGCTTTGGGGAAGGCGGAAACTCTGCCGGTGCGTTCGGGGGCAAAAGAACGCAGAACAGAGGAACGGACGGTTTTACTATTGACGCATGACGGGCGTGTGGCGCTGCACAAACGGGAAAGCGGCGTGCTTGCCGGTTTATGGGAGCCGGTCAATATAGACGGGAAAAAGAGTAGCGCGGAAACAGAAGCGCTTTTAAATGAAAACGATGTAAAGATACGGCACATGGAGAATTTGGGCGACTCTAAACACATTTTCTCCCACATGGAATGGCACATGACCGGCTTTCTTGTCATATGTGACAATGAACCGGAAACACTGTGCGGTTTGCCGCTTGTATGGGAAAGCGTGCAGGAGATTCAGAAAACAAAAGCGATCCCCTCGGCGTTCCGTGCCTATAAGAAGAAAACGGGTCTACTGTAAATAGCTTGCCTTAAAATGTTTCGGGCGTGCCGCAAAGTACAAATTTGCGGCACGCCCGTTATACTGTACTTTTTTGAAAGGACAACCGCAAAATATTCCGGAAAAAGCCAAAAATCCTACTTTGGGAGGATGACAAAAAACGAATATTGTGTTAGAATATAAATGGTAAAATTTGCATTTTGCATGTTCTCGGAGGTGTTATATGCCTGCATATACCGTTGTACGGCCGGAAATAAGCGAAAAGTTCCGGCGTTTTTTGGAAAAGGGACGGGTTTTACTGTTTTCCGCGCCCTGCGGTTTCGGAAAAACGGCGGTTTCGGAAAAACTGTTGAAAGGCAAGCGCGTTTTGCGCATGCAGGCGGATGACCCGACACTTCCGGAAATCGAATTAGATAGTTTCGAGATTGTATTGGCAGACAATTTGCAGAATCTGTCCGATGCCAAGACAAAACAGCGTTTATGCGAGATTATCCGGGAAAATCCGGAAAAGCGGTTTGTCTTTCTGACGCGGGGCGTTCTGCCGGGCTACCTTTTACCGTTTGAGTATTCGGGCCTGATGGAAAAAGTGGAATATGAGGAGCTTTTTCTTGACAAGGAGTATGCCAAAAAGCTGTTTGAATGCTATGGCGTATCTCTGACCGAGGCGCAGTTAAAGGAGATATCGGAACTTACGATTGGGTATCCCTTGGCGCTGTCGTTGATTGCGCGGCGCATGCGCGACGGCGTTCCGTACAGCTCAAAGCTTGCAAGAGATGTGGAGCGCGAATTGTTTATCTATTACGAAGAAGCGATCTTTAACCGCTTTGAAATGCCTATGCGGCGTTTTTTGCTCGACCTTGCGTCCTTTGACACTTTCGATACGGAGCTTGCCAGAATGGCGACCGGCGAAAGCCGTGCCGGGGAATCTTTGACGGAACTGTTGCAGAACACCACCATGCTTTTGTCGGATGGCGCCTCTTACTCTTTCTGGCCGATTTTCCGGAAATTCTTGTTATGGGAACAGGCGCGCGCGTATTCGGATGAACAGCGAAAAGCGCTGTTTGCACGAGGCGGACTGTATGCCGAACTGCACGAGAACTACGGCAAAGCGTTGGAATACTACTCCAAGAGCGGAGAAAAGGGCAAGGTTTCAGAACTTCTGATCAAAAGTCTGTCGCTCCATCCGGGCATGGGACATTTTGAAGAACTGGAAAGCTATTTTTATTCGCTTTCCGACGAGCAGATTGCGGCAAGCCCGGCTCTGATGCAAGGGATGAGTTTGCTTGCGGCGCTGTCGCTTGACTATGATACGTCGGAAAAATGGTATCAGGCGCTAATGAACTTTGCGGCTGTGCGAAAATCGGATGACCTTGCCGCCAAAGAAGCGCGTAGCAGACTTGCGTATTTGGATATTGCCTTGCCGCAGCGCGGCACAAACGGGCTTGTACAGACCATAACCGATGTGTTCCGGCTGATTACCGACCGTAAAATCAAATTGCCGCCTTTTTCGGTGACAAGCACGCTGCCCAGTATTATGAACGGCGGCAAGGATTTTTCTTCTTGGAGCAAGCGCGACGATCTGCTGTATGCGACCATGCGCATCCCGGTGGAGACGGTCTTGGGCAAAGACGGTGTGGGACTTGCGGAATGCGCCATAACGGAAAGCAAATTTGAAAAAGGCGACGATGTGTCGGCCAAAATGCTGACGTTGGTATCCAAGATTACCGAAGTGCAGACGCGCGGAACGCCGGATATTGAATTTGCGCTTGTAGGGCTTCTCGCACGCAGTCAGGTGTATTCCGGACGCGCCGAGGACGCGTTCCGGACAGTAAAGGCTCTTCGCGACCGGTTTGAAGAAAAGGGGTATACGCGCTTTTTTGGGAATATCGACGCATTTTTGTGTCGGATTGCTCTTCATACTGAGGATGAGGCATTTGTCGGTGAATGGTATCGGGAAAAAGCGCCGCGAAGTCTTGTCAGACTTCGCACCATGAAACGGTATCAATATTTTACGCAAAGCCTTGTCGAGCTTTCGCTCGGCGACAGCCAGGCGGCGCTGTTAACGCTTGCACCGTTAGAACCGTATTTTGTGACCTGTGAACGGCGTATCGACCATATCCACTACAAAATTATTGCGGCGATCGCCAAATACCGCCTGAAAGACGAATCCTGGAAAGAGGATCTGCGTTTTGCGCTGGATATGGCGCACGAATACGGCTTTATCCGCACGGTAAGCGCCTATGGCGCACAGGTTCTTCCGCTTATTGAAAGCGGCGTGTGGCAGACCGACGCGGTGTATTTGAAGAAACTGACGGCGGCGGTCCGCTCGCAGGCGGTGTTCTATCCCGATTATCTGAAACCGGCCTATCACCCGGTCGAAAAGCTCACCGAAACGGAATTGCAGGTGCTGCGGCTTCTTTCGGCGGACAAGAGCAATGCCGAAATCGGGAAAGTCTTAGGAATTCAGCTTACCACCGTGAAAAGCCATGTCAGCCACATCTTGCAGAAACTTGGCGTCAGCCGGCGCAACGAAGCCAAGAATGCGGCTGAAAAACTGCATATTATATAGAAATATTCTGCCATAAATCTAAGGAGGAAAACGATGAAACCGAAAAAGATCTGTTTTCTGGCACTTGGCATACTGCTTGGTGCATTTACCCTGTCGGTGGCCGCTTTTGCGGCAGGTTCCGTCAAATTCGGCATTAAAACCGGCGATAAGCTCACCTTTGCCGGAAGCGATGAACCCATTGTGTGGAACGTTATCCAAAGCGACAAAACCAACACCGACGACGAAAGCGGCATGCTGCTTCTTGCCGATAATCTTATGGGAACGGCGAATAACACCACAAATAGCACAAGTGGCTTGAAGGCTGCCTTTACCGCGTGCTACGACAAGGAATTTAGCGACCTTCAAAAAAACACCGTTCTGCGGGTGACAAAAAAAGACGAGTCTGTAACTTTGACGCTTCGGTATGTAATGCAATTTTTCAGTGTCCGGTGTAACGGCGCGCTGGATGACGAAGCGCTGTTTGCCCTTTCCTACAAGGAGGCGAGCAGCCTTCCGATGGCAACACTCGCCATCGGAAACGCTTGGTGGCTTCGCACGGTGGGTGAAAGTCTGTACAGCTGCTATACCTATGTTGCGGGGGATGGTAAACTGTCCACTTCAACTGATTCGACCAGTTCGCTCCGCCCGGCGGTCAACCTCAAAAAGGCGGCTTTCAATGTACACTCGGTTGCCGGTGAAGCGCCGCTTTTACTGCCGGCAGAGAATATCGAAAGCTCAAACACGTTTACCGCTGTGACGAATAACGCGACGGCATGGAAATTGAATGTGCCGCAGACGGATATTTATATTTCAAGCGTCAAAGCAAGCGTTGCAAGCGACAATTCCCTTTCTTACGATATCCGCTTGAATGCGGCGGCAGGGGAGAACAGCGGTCTTTCGTTCATTATCGTAAAGCCGGACGGAACCGTTTCGTATTATATGCGCAAAGTTTTTGACACAACGCCCCAATCAAGCCTTGCCGGAACGTTTGCCATTCCGTCCGATGTCGATAAGGAAAACGATCGTATGTACGTATTCTACGAACGCTCGGCCGGAAAATTTTCGGGTGAGATCAGCGAGCTTTCCGAGATCTGCCTGGGTCATATCTACGAAGTCAAAGATCTCCTTGATACGGTACACGAGTATGTCTGCACCAAGTGCGGCAACAGCTATACCGAAGCGCACGATTACACCGTGTCCGACAAAAGCGCGGACGGCCATACGATGGTTTGCTCTGTCTGCGGCGGCGTGCATACGCTTGCCCACGATTTCAAAGCCGTTCAGATCGACAATGCCGACGAACACCGCATGGTCTGCACGGTTTGCCAATATGCCGGCGCCTATGTGGAACATACCTATGCGTTTGCATACGAGGACTACAAGAATCACAAACGCTATTGTACCGAATGCGGCGCGTACGGCTATATGAAACATAACTTTGACGATTATGCGCCGTATGAGCCGGATCCGACGCAAATGCACACGCATACCTGTGTCGACTGCGGCTTTTCTTCCAATAGCAGGCACAACATCGTCTGCACGGATCTGGGCTACGGCGAAGGACACGAACGTGCCTGCACCGAATGCAGTTACAGGGAGACGCTTGCGCATACCTTTGATACGACTGCTTACCCGGATAAACATATCCAGATCTGCGGCGCTTGCGGTGCCCGGTACGAGATTGCGCATACCTATGGGGAAGTGACCGCGGCCGATGAACAATATCACAGTACCACCTGTTCGGTCTGCGGCTATGTCCGGAAAGAAAAGCACAATATCGTTTATACCGTGCTTAACGACGGTTTGCGGCACAGTTATGCCTGCACCGGCTGTCCGTATGGCGCGACGGGCGAACTTCATAATTTTGTCTATGGTACCGACTACACGGTTTCGGGCTTCAAGACCGCGCACTGTGCCTGCGGTCTGACAGGCGACACGGCGGCCGCCCTCGGAGGTCCGGCGGCAGACATTGCTGTCGTTCGCGATATCCTCGACGAAAATTCGGTTCAGGTGACGGCCGGAGAATCAACCGGAAACAACGGTTACAACGGTTACAGATGCCTGCTTTTCGAGCGGTATGGCGGCGATTTCAGCGGATTCGGCGAAAAAGACGGCGACAAGGAACGCTATGTGTTCAGTCTTTCCTTTAAGAGCACCAAGCCTTTTGCCTGCACCGGACTTTGGGTGCGAATGGGCGGACTTGTTTATGGAAGCGACCCGTACAGTGTAATTCTTTACGGCCGCGAAAATGCTCAAAGCGGCTATGTAAGAATCGGCGAAGCGACGCTTTCGTATATGGGTGAGGGCGGCGGCGACCGGAATGCCACCTATCTGTTTACCGCTCAAACGGGAAACAGAATGTATGATGATTATAAACTTGATATCATAAGCTCCCATTCCAACGAACTCATGTTGGGGCAGGCCTATTTACTGGGCGCTCCGAGTTCGACGGTCGACTATAAGCTGTCGGGCGTGGTGCTTGCCGAAGAACAACCGGTTACCAAGCTGTATCCCGGCGACGATTTTTCCGTTACCTTGCTTTCGCAGGACGGATATCCGGCCAAAGAGAATGTTTCGGTTCTCGAAAACGGAAAAAACTTTGCCGGTTTTACCTATTCCGAAGAAAGCGGGATCCTTTCGGTGGACGGCCTGTCGGTTGGCAGCGGCAAAACCTATACGGTCAAGGCCAGCGCTCCGACCAAGCCGGTTAAGGTTACGGCAGAACTGGAAGGACTTAGCTTTGAAGGCTCGTCCTATGCCATGTTCAGCACGGACTATGTGGCGTATTTAACCGATAGCTTGGGCGGTTTTACGTATCTGCCGTATGAATTGACCGTTACGATAGGCGGAAAAGTCTTTGACGAATACGAGTACGCCATGTGGGAAGGCGCTTTATCCATTCCCGGCGCGGCTATCACCGGCGACATTGTGATAAAGGGCATGGAAAGAGGCTGTGCCGACCCGAAAGACGCGTTTTTCAGCGTGGAACGGGATGGAGAACCCACTCGTTACTACGACAGCAGTGAGAATTTTGCTTCGGAAATCGATACCGACGGCGCTGTCATTACATTGTTCAAGAATGTGGAGAGTCAGGGCGGCATCTATATGTCCGGAAACAGTGTTGTTGACTTAAACGGCCATACGCTGGTTCTTAATGCAGAACCGGTGCTTAATGTTGAAGATACGGGAAACGTGACCGTCAAAAACGGCGTATTGACAATTGCTGCGGAGGATACCATATACATAGACGGTACGCTTTCCTTGGAAAAAGTAACGGTTGGAAAAAGCGAAGATGGCGATTCAAGTATCGGCGTGATTGTTAACTCCGGCAAACTCTTTTTGAAGGATACCGTTATCGACACACCGGCGACTGCTGTGATGACAGAGGGCTTTGTGGAGTTTACCGACAGCCGTATCTCCGGCATGGAGCTGCTTGATGGGGCGACCGGTGCGTTTTACAGCGGCGTTGTCGGCTCGGTTCAATACGGGGACGAAAACGCTCCCGATCTCTTTGATATGCTCGCACCCAACCGCGCTTTATCGGTTGCAAACGCAACAAGCGAAACGCTTGACGCGCTATTGAACAAGACCGATCTTGCGCCGGACGGGGGATTTTCCATTGTGCCGGCGGATGGGATTCTTGCCGCCGAACCGCAGGATGTTCTTGTCCCGTATCCTTCCGGCAAAACGGTGACGCTTAGCATTCAGGCAAACGGCGAAAGTACGTATCGGTGGTTTGGCCCGGACGGAAAGATAGAAAACGCATATGACCGTGAGCTGACGGTGGAAACGGCGAACCTTGCCTCAGGCAAATACCGCTATACCGGCTATGTTCAGAGCGGAAACCTGCTTGTCAGAACGCGTACAGCCGTCGTATCGGTGGAATGCGCGCATGAAACTGTTTCAGAAGACGGTGTCTGCGCTAGCTGCGGTTTGTTCATAAGCATTGAAGTGATTGACGCAAACGGTTTGGTCAGACCTACGGCAATATTGAGACCGCCTTTGACGCTGTCAAAGAAATGCCGGGTGCGACTGTGCGGTTACTTTATGATACAGTCTTTTCGGATGGCAGTGAGCAGGGCACATACAGAAACCTCGAATTGTACGGTGAAAATATCACGTTTGATCTGAACGGAAAGACGTTAAAGACCGAGAATGAAAACTCAGAAATTAACGTATTCGGCACTTACACCATAAAGAACGGCACATTAGATGCGCAAGTCCGGTTTACCAGTTATCAGGAAACCGGCCATCTGACCGTGGAAAACGTTGAAAGTTTAAAGCTTTTCCTTGCGGCACGCAAAAGAACGCTCATTAAGAGCGGTAAATTTACTTACTTGCGCACGGCAGACTGCAATTTTACGGATATTCTGGACGAAGGCAAGGCATATTACTTCTATAACGACCACGTTTGGTATGGCGGTGAATACAAGAGCTCTTTGCAGAATGTCGAAGTGTTGCCTGCGCCGGTTTCTATCGGGACACAGCCGAAAGATGTGATTCTTGGTGCGGACGAGAGCGGAACGCTGTCGGTGGAAGCGGTCAGATCTGCCGGATTTGAAGACAAAGACGTTACATATCAATGGTATGAAGTAAGCTACGAATATAATGTTGTATACAATGGAGCATACGGCTGGAAAGGGGAATATCAATTCTCTTCGGGGACAAAGATTGAAAACGCCAACACGTCTGTACTGACTTTACCCGACACGGTGGGGGAGAACAAGTATTACTATTGCGAAGTCACCGTGGACGGTTATACGGTTAAGAGCGATATAGCTTGGTATCGGCGCGGAGTGGGAACTCCGACATTAGAGGTACGCCAAAGCAATCCGCTGTCAATTTGTTCTTTTGTTGTCGACCCACGCGGACGTGACTGTGTGATTGTATTAGCCGGTTATCGGGACGGAAGATTTGCGCGCATGAAGACCGTTTCGGTCGATGGCGATGCGAAGCTTTTCGGCGGAACACTCGGCGAATATGACTTTGACAGTGAAACGTATTTTGACGAAGTGCGTGTGATGGTATTTGAAAGTCTTGAAGCCTTAAAGCCGCTTTGCGAAAGAAAAGTGCTTGACGCACCGGAAAATTAGGGTAAAAGAAGTTAAATTGTCCGCCCGATGGTTTTACCGTCGGGCGGACTGTGTTTTTTCGGAAAAGCACTCTTTTGTTACTTTTCACAAAAGTAACGCGGCTTCCCGGCAGACCCTGCCGGGGCTGCCCCTCACGCCGCAAACCGACAGACATCCTCCGGCGCGTCCAGACTGTATAGCAATCCATACGGAATCGAATAGTCCCATTCCACGGGAATCGTGACAAGATACGGATGTACATCGCGCCAACACTCGATGGTCAAAAGTACCTTGTCGGACTCCGCGCACGCGTTGAACACCGATAAATCGTAAAATTGCGGCGTGTCTTCAATAGTTATTTCCGGATGATTCTGCTCTATATCTGCACGGATCCGGTCATTCACACCCGAATCCCCTTTGCATACCATAAGAAGCGTCCGTCCGTGCAGATCCTGTAAAGTGACTCTTTCTTTTGCCGCAAGAGGATGATCGCGCGATACGGCAATCATTTTCCTGTATCTTCCCAACGGTGTGAAACGGCAGAGCGATAGCCATGCCTTGGAATCACATACTCCGATGAGAAAATCAAATTTCTCGCCAAGCTTTGCGACCTCCGATAATATGTCTGTGTGATCGTCGTCAAACGGCACAAGATGCAGTTTGTAATCCGGAAAGAATTTGCCGAGCTTGTACCATAGATCCATAAAAGGCTTGGCCGGATTTAGAAGCGACGTTCCCACACAAAAAGTCGTGTCGGAAATGTGCGCACGGGCATGCGCCTTGGCCAACGCTTTTTGCGAATAATCCGTCAGAAACAGCGCATCGGCACGAATCATTTCACCGGCCGGCGTCAACCGGATCCCTCCGGATGTTCTTTCCACGAGTTTTAAATTCAAGTGTTCCTCCAAGGCGTTCATCTGTTTCATGACTGCCGTCGGCGTGATATACAGCTTTTCCGCCGCCTTTGTGAAACTGCCGCTTTCGGCTACTGCCAAAAATGTATTTAAAAGCGGATGAACCATGTGTTCACTTCCTTTTTGCATAAACTTTTGGTTGATACTATCATAACACATCGGCTATTCCCTGTCAAGCGTTTTTATGCTATACTGATGTCGAAAACAAGGAGATGATTTCATGAAAACGCTTGTTGCGTATTATTCCAGAGCCGGAGAAAACTATGTCTGCGGACAGATCAAAAAGCTTGCTGTCGGCAATACCGAAAAAATTGCCGAAAAAATTGCAGCAGAAACCGGTGGAGAACTCTTTAAAATTGAGCAGAAAACGCCGTATTCGACGTCTTATAACACCTGTATTGCCCAAGCGCAACAGGAGCAACGGGAGAACGCGCGGCCGGCCTTAGTCAAATATGCCGATTTTTCCGATTATGACGTAATCTTCCTCGGATATCCGAATTATTGGAATACCGTACCGATGGCGGTTTTCAGCTTTTTGGAGCAGGGAGGACTTAACGGTCAGATTTTGTGTCCGTTTTGTACGCATGAGGGAAGCGGCTTCGGTGGGAGTATCGGCGATTTGGAAAGACATTTTCCGGGCGCAAAATTACTGCCGGGCTTGTCTGTGCGCGGTTGCAAAGCGGACAGCGCCGACAGAGACATAAAAGAATGGCTTGAAAAGCTGCAAAACAGTATGAACCGCCATTAAATACAAATTAACAGAAAGAAGAATCTTTATGGCAGTAACAGCAGGAAGAGACGCGCTCGGCACATTTGCACCAAAATTTGCTGAGCTCAACGATGATGTTCTTTTCGGAGAGGTCTGGTCGCGTACCGACAAACTTTCCGCACGGGACCGCAGTATTGTCACCGTCACGGCGCTTATGGCGAGCGGAATCTTGGACAGCTCATTGAAATTCCACTTGACAAATGCCAAGAAAAACGGCGTGACCCGTGAGGAGATCGCTGAAATTCTGACACATGCCGCGTTCTATGCCGGTTGGCCGAAAGCCTGGGCGGCGTTTAACCTGGCAAAGGAAATCTGGGAGGCAGAATAAATGAAACAGGTGCTTATTCTCTCGGCGAGCCCGAGAAAACACGGAAATTCCGATCTTTTATGTGACCGCTTTGCCGAGGGAGCCAAAGAGAACGGCAACAAGGTTGAAAAGATTTTTTTAGCGGAAAAGAACATCGGCTATTGCCGCGGCTGCGGTGTCTGTAACACAACGCACAAGTGTGTGCAGAAAGACGATATGGCGGACATTCTGAACAAGATGGTCGAGGCGGATGTAATCGTGTTTGCCACGCCGGTGTATTTCTACTCTATGGACGGGCAGATGAAAACGCTCATTGACCGCACAGTGCCGCGGTATACGGAAATGACCGATAAAGATTTTTATTTCATCTTAACGGCGGCTGATACCGATAAAGCAAATCTTTTCCGCACAATGGAGACCTTCCGCGGTTTCACGGAGGACTGCTTAGAGGGAGCGCGCGAGGCCGGAATTATTTACGGCACAGGCGCTTGGCAGATTGGGGAAATCAAGAACACTCCGGCCTATCATCAGGCGTATGAGATGGGAAAGAAGGTATAAATGTGGAATATGCAGTCTTATCCAACGGCGTAAAAATGCCGATTTTAGGCTATGGCGTCTATCAGGTTACAAAGGACGAATGCGAAAGGTGTGTGCTTGACGCTTTGCAGACAGGCTATGGTCGAATGGTTTGTCCATATTGTGGAAGAGCGCAAGAAAAATCAAGATACCTCCAAGGAAAAGAAAAACTGGTAATTATTCTGAAAGGATGAATCCGTATGAAAAAACTTCTTCGTGTCAGTTTTGCGTTTTTGCTTTTAATTTCTTTGATTGCCGTAACCGGCTGTGCGTCGGAATCGCAGACGGCTGTTCCGGTTCTTCCGGGCTCCGGGAACGCAGAATTTGTTTTGACCATGCAGATAGGCAATCCCCTTATGAGCGTAAACGGTGTGCAGACGGAAATTGATCCCGGCCGCGGCACAGCGCCGGTTGTACGTGACGACCGCACACTTATGCCGGTTCGTGCTGTGGTGGAAGCCATGGGCGGCACGGTTTTGTGGGATGAAACGACGGAGACTGTGACGCTGACCTGCGGCACGGACGAAATCAAGCTCACGATCGGCAGTACCGACGCATATCTGAACGGCGAAAAGCAGACGCTGGACGTTGCACCGACTGTGATCCATGACCGCACCATGCTTCCGATCCGTTTTGTAGCCGAAAGCTTCGGATACACAGTCGGTTGGGAAGAACAGACGGAGACGGTAAGTATCCGCAAAACGGCACAAGCACCTGATTCAGAAGAAAAAACAGAGCCGCAGGAAACGTCTGACGAGCCGGGCACAGCAGAACAAGCCGGAAAGACGCTTATCGTCTATTTTTCGGCAACCGGCAGTACCAAACGCGTATCGGAATATCTGGCTGACGCTTCTTTCGGAACGCTGTTTGAGTTAGTTCCCCAAGAGCCGTATACGAGCGAGGATCTGTCGTACAACAACGCCGACAGCCGTGTTTCTGTCGAACATGCAGATGCCGAAAAGCGCAAGGTAGAGCTTACGCAGACGGAAGTGCCGGACTGGGACAGCTATGACACGGTTTTTATCGGCTACCCGATCTGGTGGGGCATTGCGGCTTGGCCGGTCAACGGTTTTGTAGAAGCTAACGATTTTTCCGGCAAGACAGTTATTCCGTTCTGCACCTCGGCCAGCTCGCCGCTTGGACAGAGTGCCGAAAATCTGAAAGCTTTATCGGATAGCGGTGAATGGCTGGAAGGAAAGCGCTTTTCTTCGAGTGCGTCGGAAAGTACGGTGAAAGACTGGTATGAAAGCTTAGGCCTTGAAAAATAACACGGAAAACAAAAGCATATGCGGCTTTTCTAAAAAAGTCTGACAAAAGAACAGAACACGCGGAGGTTTGAAAAAACAGGCCTCCGCGTGCCCTGTTTAGAGCCGCCAAGCAGCACACAATATCTCTAAAAACAAAGACCGCACGGCGGCGCAGGGGGATTCTGTGCTGTCGTGCGGCAATATTTAGGTTTCATTTTGCTTTTAAGAAAGGTAAGTGTTGGAATGTCGTTCCCGCGCATTACCGACTTTGGAGTTTTTCTAATGTTTCGGAGATAAACGGGGCTACACCGTCGCGATCAATGTTCATGACAAAGGCGACTTCCTCATGAAACATTTTTTCTGCCTCCGAGAGCATGCGCTTGTCGGCGGAATGCATTTTCTTGTTCTGTTTTTCTAAGGAAACGCGTTTTTCATGCAACGTTTTGACCAAAGCCGCCAATTCGCCGGCTGAGCCGCCTTTTAGAATGCCGGTAAAAGCCGCTTTGCGCGCCATGTCGTTTTCGACCCAATCGCACTTTTTCGTCGGAAGTTCTGCGATGACCTGATAGACCTCTTCCTCGGACATAACTTTGCGGAGTTTCGGCTCGCTGTCTTTTTCGACCGGCACATATACCGTCGAACGTTCGGAAAACACGGGTTTCAAGGTATAATAATCGCTGACACTGCCGCAAAATTCCCGTTTGGAGATTTCTGAAACCGTGCATACGCCGTGTACGCCGTAAAATACTGTGTCATTAACCGAAAATTTCATCGTGTCTCTTTCCGTTCCTTTCATTTTTGTTCTGGTCTGCCATGAAAAAGCAAGTGTTATGGATTCATTACAAGTACATTTTACCACATTTTTTCAAAAATTGCAAACGAAATTGCGAAATGTTTACGTTTTGTTCGGCTTGTTCGGTTTTCAAGCTGCTTTTCGTCTCTATGAAAAGTAAGTAAAAAGGGCGTTTTTCTGTTACTTTTTGCGGCGTGCAAAAAGTAACCAAAAAGCACGCGGGGCTCCGCCCTGCGACCTCGGTTCAAAACCCGTGCGGTGGGATTATAGGTAAAATTTGAAATGTTCAGCGTATTAGAAAGCTTTGCAAAAATCTATAAGTACCTCAAATACGCACGGCCACGTTTTGAACCGGTGCGAGACGGCGACTTTACTGCGTAAGGATTTGAGGGTTTTTATAAAAAGAAAAGGTTGAATTTGAGCGGACAGTAGGTTATGTGTTTCATAAAATGGGTTGGTTGGGTGAAAATTTGACTTTTTGGGGAACATAAAGCAATTTCCGCAAGGAACGAAAAGTCCGGTTGAGAATGGCAAAATTTGGGGTTTCCCATACACAGAGTAAACTGTGATTTTGCGCCAAACTTTTTGCCGTCTCACACAGATTTCCCCTTTCCACTGCAACAAAGATAACGTGCAATTTTCCTTTTAAACGACCACTTGCGGCGTCAAGCCCGCACTGCAACTTCAATTTTCCACAAAACCCGATTCTGCGTTTGATGAAAGTTTGCGTCTCGCACCGGTTCAAAGCCTGAAAGCTGTTTCAGACACGGAAAGCTACAATTGATATCCAAAGTACGCTTGTGTAGAGCTTTGAACCGTTCTCCGGGAGTCCAGAGGGCCGCAGACCTCTGGTGTACTTTTTGGTTACTTTTTCGTACAAGCGAAAAAGTAACACAAAAACCGTCTCTTTTCTAACTTTTCGAGAAAAGAAAAGTTCCCCCTAAGAGCCCCTATCCGGGCTTTCCGGAAAGTCAAGCCTTCCCAAACTGCCTCTTTGGTTACTTTCCGAAAAGTAACAACGGCTCCCCAGCCGCCCCTTTCAGGGCGGCAAACTCATGCTTCGCGTGAGCATCGGTAACGTCTTTTCATGTTTTTACAAAAACATAAAAAGACGCGCCTTCTCCGTCGGGCAAACGGAAAAGGCGCGTCAAGCAAAGGAAAGGAGTTGGTTATTTTAACAGAGTGCTGTTATTGATGACCTTGTCACTCATGAGGAACAGCACTTCTGCGTCTGTGAAGTCCACATGTTTCGCTAAGAGATCGCTCGACATGTAGCGTAAATCTACAAGCGTGATTTCGGAATAAGCACTTATGAGAAGAGGGGCAATGCTGCTGCCGTAGGAGTCGCGGAAAAGGACAAGTTTGCGCTCTTTTTCTGCATTCGGGTTCTTTATGACGGTTAACGGCGTAGCGCCCGATAAAAAGACATCGTAAGGCGCTTTGGATTCGAGCTTTTCGGTCTCATAAACGCCGGTGAACTTGTCGTTCTGGAAGTTGGAGACGGTGGCTTTTTCGGTTGCGTCGCTTGTCAGATAAGTAAGCGTTTCAGCCGGAATATCCGAGGCAATCGATTTGTATGCTCCGATAAAATTCTCGACCGTGTGGGCGGTAAAGGCCTTTTCATCCACTGTAAAGCCCATCATTTCGCCAAGCTTTCCGACAACCGGAAAGATCTTTTCCTGACGCCAGTGACGGTCGGTGTTGTAGTAGTCGTCCAATGACAGAACCGAACTGAGATCCACCGTTTTCCACTCATATAAAATGTCATTCAAGTCACCGACAATTTCGTCGTGATTCAGATAATTCAATACCTTGTCACGCACAAAATAGCTCTTTTCGGGAATCGTTACAAAATATTTGGTGTTTTCCGGGAAATATTTCTCCGCAAGCGTATTAAGCTTTTCACCATACTTGAAAACAGAGTTGAAATTGACAAATTCGTCTGCTTCAATATAGTTGTCGTCTACTTTTATCATACCGTTTTCGTCAGCACGGACATAGCTTTCGTCAAGCAGACGGAAATTGTTTGCCAATGCATCAGGAGCCGTGTTGTCCATGACTAAAAGAATGATGTTTCCGATGCTTTCTACATGAATATTGGCCGGGGAAACGCCAACGCAGATCCATTTGCGCGGATTGACCTTTTCACGGATATTCTTTTTTGCTTCTTCTATGTTGGTGCCGTCTTTCACGCGTACAAGAGCGACCGAATGTGCTTGTGAACTCATCATCGGCTCGCAGACAATGCCTTCTTCCAGCGGAAGGGTTTCAGCGTCTGCTCCGATGAAGAAACTTTGACGTTCCGGTTCGATCGTCGAAACGACCAGACCATCGGCAGAAATTCCGTCTACGCCGGCATAAACCTTACCCATGATATCAATGAGCGGACTGTCGATGGTAACGTTTTTTCCTTCTTCAATCTGGGCAATGGCAAGATTCAACGAAGAAAAGGCTTCCTCTTTTTGTAACTTCTCCAAAAGCGTCTGAGTACCGTCAGCGGTTTTGGCGTCAAGCGCCGCGCGGGAAGCCAGCACCGCGTCGCCGCGCAGGAAGTTTTCGCGGTCAAACGAATCGGCAAACAGTCCTGCGTCAGTCGCAAGCTTTTCCCAGTTGTCCCAGACGGTCGCTTCTTCGGTATCGGTGTAACCGAGTGCACGCAGTAAAAACGTCATGTACATCTGTGCACTGGCACGGGTTTCGGGGTCAAACTCTGTATCGCTTATGCCTTTGGCCAAACCGTTTTCAAAGGCATAGCCGAGGTATTTGTCTGCCTTTTCCCAATCCGGTGCATCGGTAAAGGGCATTTCGTATTCTTTCATGTTGTATAAGGCGTCTAATTCCTTGCCGGAAAGCCGGATCAACATAATCAAAGCTTCCATACGGGTCAAGGGCTTGTCCAATTCATAGCCGTTTTCCGTGCCTTTGAAAAGTCCGAGCGTATTCAATACGTCAGCTTTTGTTTCGGCGGTTTTCGGTTCATAGGCGAGCGGCATAAGAGCCATGCCGGCCGATAAGGCGGCGCTTAAAGCAAGTGCGGTGAGAGAGCGTGCTACTTTGTTCATGGGAATCTCCTTTGTGATAACTGTATTTTTGTGTATACCGGCAATGCGTGCCGTATGTATTTACACGTATAAGACGCAGGGAAAAGAAAGATGTTCCGCGTCAATTGTATTATTTTGATTAAAAAATGTGATGAATTTTATGAAACCGTGCCTTTTGCTGTTTTGTCGGAAATTTGTCTGAAAAAAGTTTCAAAAAACGTGTCAAAGGACTTGACAAAACGGAAAAATTATGCTATTATATTAAAGCTGTCTGAGGGAAAAGCAATTTCAGATGACAGCGGCTGTTCAATTATTTGACGCCATGCGCTGCTAGCTCAGCTGGATAGAGTGTTTGGCTACGAACCAAAAGGTCAGGGGTTCGAGTCCCTTGCAGCGCGCCACGGAAAAACCGCTTAACAAAGCCATTTCGGCGATGTGGGCGGTTTTTCTTCTTGCCTCGGAAAATCGCCCGCGTCCAACTTTTGTCCAACTATCGCAAAAAAAACAGGCTTTACGAAGATCTCCGTCTGGCTCTTACATGTATATGGAAAAAGTCTTTTTTGTATGGTTTTCGTCGTTTTTTCGTTTGCATTGGAGAAGTAGCCGGTAAAAGAAAGAATAACGGTAACGATTCGGGAACAGGAATCCCCTCTCGATTTTGGTGTCGAGAGGGGATTTTGCTTTTTATAGATACAACAAAACAAGGGATCCTTGAAAATCCCCGTTATATAATGTATTAATTATCGGTTCGGAATATCCATTTTGTTCTATTTGACATTCAAAAATTCAACCCGAAGCTTGGTAATCGAAATTGTATCGAAGCTGTGTAATTGTTCTTGTCCTTTTTTGAAATTATGTACGAATAGTTCTCTCCAGTGATTTGTTTCATCACAAAACAGAACTCTATATTTTATTAATCTAGGAGAATAGTCTAGCTCGCCAACAATAATTGTATTGATTTTTGTTATTTCACCAAAGTCAACTTCTAACCAATCAGAACCATTATATTCTTTTAGCTGTGCAGCTGCTCTCCAATATCCATATCCATTTATATCAATGCTAAAATTATCATCATAATTACTCGAAACACGTATTGTTTTTTTATATGTTAAATCGTTTTGATAAAATATTGGTAATACATCCCTACATATCTCAACAGTGGAATAAACTAAAAGCTCTATCATTTTACATTTAAAATTGGCATCATAAATATAGTCTATATCTGGTTGAGCGTATGCTGAAAACAGCTTGTACTTTTCAACATTATCTGCAAAAATATTAATTAAATTATATTTAGGAATTATTATTGTTTTTATTTCTTTCCAATCTTTCCATATAAACGTAAGCTTTTGTGCATATTAATATTCAGATGTTCCAAGAATATCTTCTTTTAACACCGCTTCAAAATTCAATAAATCAATTGATTTAGAGAATGTGATAAACTTAATTCTCTTTATAGTTTTTATCAGGCAAAAACTTCTTTATCGATTAGTTTTTGTATTTTTTCTTTGATTTTTTCTTGATTTGACATTTTCATTTTAATGTCGGACAAATAAAGCGTTTTTAGTGCCAGCATTCTAGGAACTTCGTATTGTTGAACAATTTCACCGTATTCACCTATAATATTATTGCTATCATCATTTAAATAGCCTTGTTTCTTTATGTAATTTAACTTATTTTTTATTGATTTTTTGTGTTCATATAAAAAATGAATGTTTTTAAAGTCATCATAATCAATTCCACTTTCATTGGAAAACAAGTTACACGTATTTTTTATAGCATTTATGCCATAATAGTTTCGCGAGGCGGTACTAATACTTGTAGCAACAAAATGCTCGTGGTAATCTGGCATACTATTAATATAGTTTTCTAGTTGCTTAACAAATCTAATAGGAGAAAACTTATATTCTTCTTTGCTATCCCAAAGCTTAAAAAATATGATGGAATTTGAAATACAAGTTTCAAAATGCTGTTAAGATATGTACTGATTTCGTTCGTTTTGCCACCTACAAAATAATATTTGTTTTGAAATTCCGAGTTAAGAAAATCCGTTTGTGAGGTATTATAAGCTTTCCACATAAACATTTTGTGAAACAATTTATCTATACTGAATTTGAAATTATTATCAATTAGCGTGTGAAGAAATTTTGCAGAATACTGGAAAAAATAAATTGTCAAATACGCTAATAGCAATCCGACGAAAAGACTGTCAAGTACTCCCAATTGCTGACTTTTTCCAAAACATTTATTATATCTTTATTTATTATGTTCACAATCAATGACAGCAAGGAAGATGTAATAAGAAACAACACGCTAAATATTATTGGCCAAAAGCAAAATCGCAATGATTTTGAAAAGATCCATAACATTTTTTTCAGTGAATCCATGGTACAAAGTCCCCCTTTATAGCAGCGCTAATATAATAATAGAAACTTTTCATTCAAAATGTTTCACCATGTGTGTCGCTTTATCTACTTCCATTTTTCTGATTTTCTTGTCATCAAACATTTCAAACAATGTAAGCATATGAGTAACGACCAACCATTGTACACCTTTGTAGGATAAATAATCTAAAATGTGAAATAATCCTTCAGCACCCTCCTCATATGAAGTTGTTTGAAAAATTTCATTTAAAATCATCAAAGAACGTTTTTCCATTCCTTCTATAATTGTAGCAACTTCTCTTACTTCTTCTTCAAAACGTCCTGCATCCACCGCAGAATCATTTAAACTTTTTTCGGATGAAGCAAACAAAGCATATATTCTGCGTATAGTTACCTTTGCTTGCTTTGTCGGTATAGGAAGTCCTGCCATTGCAAGCAATTGTGCCGTGGCGACGGATCTCAAAAAGACTGTTTTTCCACTTCCGTTATCACCTTTTATTAAAATACCATGAATTGAATTATCAAGCAAAAAATCATTCGGAACAATATTATTTTTTGAATAATCTCGGGAAAGTAAATACGGATCGTATAATTCTTCAAAATAAGTTGTTCCATCATCTGAAATTTTTGGAAATGTGCAAAACATATTAGTCTCTAACAAAAACTCACAATATCGCTGTGCTACATAGAAAAAATCCAGTTCAATACATATATCATAAAATTCAGATTTCAAGACATTTATTACTGCGGCAAATGTATTTGTCAGTGTGTCGACTGCCTGACTGATAAATATATTGGATTGATACTTACCAATAGATATGGCAGAAAAATCATTTGCAAAATTTTTATCATGTTTCAGCTTGTCTGCTGCTTTAAAAAATAAGAAGTGTTTCTTTACTTTCTGTTCTGTATTTTCCAATATTAAATTATTGCTTGATACATTAGTTCCACTTTGTTTTAAAAACACTGCATTTGCAATTTCAGCATTTTCGTTAAGGGTAACCAGCAGATCAGAATATCCGTTTTCGTAATTATAATTGGAATACTTTTGACAAAGAGCGAGTAAATCATCGTAAGCTTTGTTGCTGTAAAAATTTTTCATTCGTTCTTTTAGAGCACAAAGTCCTTCGGAATGTAATTCCAAAGGCATCAAAATTAACGAGATGTCGCGCAGAACAGCTAATAACTGTTCCAAGGTCAGTGCTGTAATGTTGAGCCGAGAGGAACTTACATAAATGGAGCTATCAGAGCCTTTTTGGTTATCGAGAGCAAAGATTCGTTTACGTTGGTCTTCAAAATCGACTAGGATTTTATTTAGCTTTTGAAAAAGATTTTTTAATTGAGTACAAAGATTTTTTTCTTGGTTAAGGTCCTGTATTATTTCTTGGCGATATATTACAGTAGTTGAATTAGGGATTTCTGAAACCACATTCAGAAAATAAGCACGTTTTGCTACATCTGGACAGATGCGTAAAAATGCTTCGTCTAACATATATGCTTTCGATAACTCAATATGATCTTTTGAATTTCTTTTGCATTCTATTGTCGGATACAAAATACTTATCATATATGTTATATGCTCCTTTTACAAAATGCTTTCGGTGTTTTGTGCCAAAATTTTTTTACGTTCAAGAGTTTTCTTATCCAATCCGTATTTTTTCAAAATATCATTAGCGTAGGAAGCTTCCATTGCAGAACTTTTTCTTATCAAAAAAGTTCTCTTGTTTTCGTTTGTTTTATCGATAACAGCATTCAGAATCGGAAAAGAACCATAGTTATATTTGTTAAAATGTGTTACAAACAAAGCAAAAGCTCCTGCCTCTTTTAATTTTGTAGCAGTTTCAAAAGTAAGCTTTTCACCAATATCTTCGTTAGCACCAGAAAAGGATTCGTTAAAGAAAGCGAATACACCTTCCGTTGCATGTTGAACGATGTTATTTACTCGTTTAGCTTCTTCTTCCAATCTGCCAGTAGCCTCGTAACCTTCATCCGTTGGAAAATGAGTAAATATAGCATGAAACGGATATATTTCTGATTGACTTGAAGAATCAGCTTCACAAAATACCGGACATCCCAACAAGAACAATATGAGATTGACAGCGCAGGTTCTAAGATAAGTGGTTTTCCCACCGCCGTTTGCACCTGTTAAAAAGTATACGCTGTTTTCTTTTTTAAAGTCGATATCATTAGGAACAATGGTATCAATATTTTTGGCAAGCAATGTGATATCATACGCTTTTTTTACAACATATTTTGGAATAGTTGCAACTTGGGGATAGGAATGTGGGATGTTTTTTTCTTTTTCTGCTTTTATTGCCAAATCCAAAACAGAAAAGTAGAAATCAATTTCACTTTTCAAATTCAAAACATCCAAATCCATTAACATCTCAGCTTGTTTTTTTAGAACGGAAAGCTTATTAAACTCATTTGGAAATACACTAATCACTGCATTAGAAAAGTCTTCTGTCAACCGTAAGTTATTAAAGTTGCGAAGTGAATTAGAAATAGAAATACCTAAATCTTCTGCACAGTTTTTAATTTCATCATTTACTGATGTACCAATATTTTGAAGACTGTTTAAATGTATGATTTGCGTTGTTATTGTTGTTTTAAAAAATGATATGTTTTTTATAATATTCGTATATTCCTTTATGAGTTCTTGAAACCTATGGTAATTCTTAAGATTTTGTTCCGCATAATTTGATAGACACGATATGAAGTAACAATTCGGCGGAATGACCATAACAGAAAAGTGAGCTAATAAATGAATATATTCTTCAACCAATAAACGAAATTGAAAATATTTCTCGCATTCAGATTTTGCGTTCTTAACTGCACTTTCTTTTTGAGCTAAAGCCAATAAAATATTCCGCAAATCATTCAAATATTTTTTGAATGATTCATTTTCTAAAGCACGAAACAACTCTTGTCGTGCAATAATTTCATCCTCAAAACATATCGAACTCATAGTTTCTAATGTTTTATCATCAAAAAAAAGATTTATGTTTAAATCAACAAAAACTCTTTTATCGATTCTAAAATGCGTGCTTGGCGTGAGGAATAAAAGGGAAGGCATTAGAATTTATCTCCTTATGTAAACTCATCAAACATCAGATCGCACTTAATTCGTAATTATGAGACTTTAACGAGTTTTTTTTCAATCATTTCTAATAAAATTTCTGTTATATCATTCCGCATTATTTGCAAATCTGGAAGATTTATACATTCAGCCTGTATTTTAGAAATGATTTCATCAAGCGACAATCCTGTACAAGAATTATATATAAGCGTTGCTACTGTATCTAAAATATAGACATTGATATCATCCAAGATAATAGTTAAATTGTCTTCAGTTGTATAGGAGTTTACGGCTACCATATTATATATTTTTTCAATTGTCATTATCCTCTTTGTTCTTTTGTATATTGATATATAATAAAATCCCCCGTGCAATTATTTTTTAAAACATGTTTTTATATGCGATATTGATGACTGTTGAGTATGTTAGTTTATTAGACAATTTTCAATTACATTCTCATAATGAACTTGACTGTGAATATTATAACATTAATTCTACTATTTGTCAACAGCTACATAGTCAATTATGCCAATAACAGACGCAATTTCTAATGCTGCATTGGTGTTTTTTGCACTAATCAAAATATTATAGACTTTTTTGCGATATGATATAATAATTTTGTAAATATGACAAACAAAAGAATAATACTGGAATTGCTCACAGAAGCAACCGAGCTTTCACTGCCAAAGTTTTAGCAGTTGATAATGATACACCTGTAAAAGAGCTTGGTTTGGATTCCCTTAAATTTCAGATGATTATTAGATTTGAGGAAAAATTCGGGATTGAAGTCTATGACAGCGACCTTGTTATGTCAAACTTTGAAACGGTTGGTGCTTTGATTCTGACGTTTCAGAAATACTTGCCTGATGCCGCTCTAAAAAAAGTTTTGATTTGCGATTGCGACAATGTGTTGTGGAATGGTATTGCGGGAGAGGAAAGCATATTGATGGACGAAAGAAATGTGCGGTTTCAGAATATGCTTATCGAACTTTATGACAAAGGAGTTTTGCTGTGTCTTTGCAGCCGCAATCTGCAAAAAAATATTGATTGTGCTTTTGCCAATCTTAAAATGCCACTTAAAAAAGAGCATATTATTATATCCAAAATTAATTTGAGTAATAAAGTGGAAAACATCAAGGCAATTTCAAATGAGTTGAATTTATCGACTGATAGCTTTGTGTTTGTTGATGACAGTGACTATGAGTTAGGGCTTATAAACAATCTGCTGCCGAAAGTTGAAACGGTTAAAGTGAATTATGATGATATGACGTGTTTAGAACAGATAAAAAGCTTATTTGGCGAACAGCCTGCGCAGGACATAAACCGCACTCAGCTCTATATTCAGCAGAAAGAAAGAGAGAAAACCAAGCTGCATGTTTCTACTGTTGCGGAATATAACAACTCGCTGGAAACAAAGTGGGTATGTGCGGTTGATGATATTACTCAGGCTGAACGCATTGCAGAGCTTTCGCAGAGAACCAATCAATTTAATTTGTCAGGAATAAGATATAGCAAAGAGCAAATTGTGGAATTCATTAATGATAAAAATACTCACATTATATCTCTTTCTGCCAGTGATAAATACGGTGATATGGGCATTATCGGTGCGACAGTCGTATCTGTTTTTGAGAACATAGCGGTTATTGATAGCTTTTATCTTTCCTGCCGCGCATTTGGCAGGGGATTTGAAACTTTATTGTTTGATGAAGTTAAAAAACACTGTGGAGATAAATCTCTGTCAGGAGTATACATACCTACAGATAAAAATCTCAGATATGCTGATTTTTATGCTAAAAACGGGGTCTTGAATCATGAATCAATATGAAGATGTTATTAACAATGTTCGTTCCCTTGCAAAAGAAGGGAAATCGGAAATAGACATTTCATCGCTTCTTTATAAGCACAAATGCTTTTATTTGCTTTCAAAAAACGATAGAGCAAATGCATACAAAACAGAAATGGTGATGAATCAAATTTGTATTTCGGAGAGATATAAGGTCTGCCGGAGTATACTTGAAGCTTTTGATGCAAGCGAAATTCCTTATGCAGTCATTAAGGGCGCTGTACTTTCCAAATCTGCATACGGAGATATAAATATGCGAAAATCGGGCGATATTGATTTGCTTGTCAGTCGCAAAAATATTGACGTTGTGAAAAAAATTATGCTTGACAATGGTTTTGCACAGGGGCGGGTAACGGACAACGGCATTGAGCTGTTCTCGCGCCGCGAGCTTCTTTTTCAATCCGTTGCAAGTCATCAGATTGCGCCTTTTATAAAAAAAGTTTCAAACCCTTTGTGCCCTTATGTCAATGTAGATATCAACATGGATATCTTTTGGGGCGAAAGCGAGCAAAAAGCTGATATGGATTTTTTGCTGTCTTACACAGAAAACGAAGAAATATGTGGGAGTCGAATAAGAAAGTTGACGGCGGAAACGGAGTTCATATCCCTGTGTCTGCATCACTACAAGGATATGAATTCTATTTATTTACTCTCACAAGGCAGCTTAAAGCTTTTTCTGTTTTGTGATATATACTTTTATCTGCGAAACAACAAGCTTGGTCTGAATCAACTGAAAAACCTCTGCGAAAAGTTAGCAGTGAGCGAATATGTATATTATTGCATTTTTTACGCTAATGAGATATTTCAGGATGAATTGCTAAGTTGGTATTTAACTGTTTTGGACACAGAAAAGGCGCGGAAATTGCTCTATACCTTCGGACTTGCGGAGGACGAAATCAAAACCTGGAATATCAGCTTCTTAGAACGACTTTTTATGGATTCCTCGAATGATATTTTTAATTCTCTTTTAACAGCGGCTGATTCGAAAAAGATAAGCATAAATCGAGATTTGATGTGATATACTACCATACTACACTTTGACGGTGTTTTTATAACTTATATTCATTTAGACTTACTGCAAAGGTTCATCAACATTGGCAACAAATAAACAACATGTTTTGGTGATATGATTTGTTATATCAGTGTATGTATCAGAACAGACAAGCTCATAGGGCAAGCCACTTTGCAACAGCTTCGACACGGTGAATTGACATCGTGGAAGACGATAGACACTATTTGTTATCTTCTCCACTGCCAACCGGGCGACCTATTGGAATACGTGGAAGAAGAAGCCTCCGAAAAACAGCACAAAACATCGTGCACGCCGCAGGACGCCGCAAAATCGCCTGCAAGACGTGTCTCGGCTTTCGAACGAACTTGTATCAAGGAACATACAAAATCAAAATACAAGGCATTTTGACGCGCTTGAAGGGCATTCAAACGTTTGTTTCTAATGTCAAAAACAAAAAGAGAGGGTTGGGGCACCCTCCATAAGGAAGGTGCCCCAAGGCGGCTCTGTATCTTAACTTAATATTATCGTTTTCATACGGCGTAGCCTTCGGGTTATGCCGTTTTTGTCATTCTTGCACCTTTTGTTTTCAGGTGCTCTTGGAAGTATTCTTCCATTTCTTCGGGAGAAGGTTCACGGATAATACCCACACCGTTGTAGTGGATTTCCACGCTCTGGTATCGTTTTCCGTCCTTGTATTCGGGTTTGCCGACCACAATCTTTTGGATAAATTCGTGTACCAGTTCCGGCGTCAGCTCCGTAAGCTGCGTTACCTTCTTTGCCTTTTCAATAAAACGCTGTAAGCCTTCGGTGGCGATTTTGGCGTTTTCAAGTTCGGTTTCCAGTTCGGGGACTTTGGTTTTCAGTTCCTCCTGCTCGGTTTCCAAAGACATCGACATCGTGGCAAATCGGTCATCACTTACCTTACCCGTTGCGTTATCCTCATAAAGCTTTTGAATAACGGTATCAATCTCTCGGATACGCCTTTTCGCTTTTTCAAGTTCTCTGCGCTTCTCGGTCAGTTCCTTTTTCTTCTGCTCTCCGAAGTTTTCAAGCTGCTTTTGTGCGAACAGCTTTTCGTATGACTGCACATACCACAATACCCTCTGCATACTTTCAAGCACAAGCTTTTCAATTACTTTTTCTCGGATATAGTGGGCAGAGCATATATCGGAGTTTTTACGATAGGAAGAACAGAAGAAATACGCTTGCTCCCTTTTGTAGTTGTTCGTCACGCTGTAATACAGTTTTTCTCCGCAATCGGCGCAGTAGAGAAGTCCCGAAAACATACTCACAATTCCGCTCTTAGTTGGTCTGCGGCGGTGCTTTCTTAACTCCTGCACAAGTGCAAAGGTTTCTCTGTCCACAATAGCGGGGTGGGTGTTTTCAAATATCTGCCACTCGTCCTGCGGTCTTTCCAATCGCTTTTTCAATTTGAAAGATTTGCTTGTGGTTCGGAAGTTTACCGTGTCTCCACAATACTCTTGCTTATCAAGAATATTGGATACCGTATCTGCTACCCATCCAAACGGAACGGCAGGCGGATTACTGCATTTTCTTCCGATACTGTTCCAGTATTCTGTGGGCGTCATAACCTTTTCGGCTTTGAGTTTCTTTGCAATCTGCGTCGGTCCGAGCCCCGAAATGCAAAGGTCGAATATTCTTTTTACAACCTCTGCGGCAGGCTCGTCGATTATCCATTGCTCCTTATCATCGGGTGATTTCATATACCCGAAAGGCGGGTTGGTCGTTAAATGCTTTCCCGACATTCCCTTGCTCTGCATTACCTTACGGACTTTATCGCTTGTGTTTTTTGCGTGCCATTCGTTGAATAAGTCCTGCATCGGAACAAGGTCGCTGATACCGTTTTTGGTGTCGATGTTATCCATAATTGCGATATAACGCACATTCAGGCGGATAAAATCTTCCTCCAAAAGCTGACCGACGATTAAGCGGTTACGCCCAAGTCTGGAATGGTCTTTTACCACAAGATTGGCAACCAAGCCCTGTTCGGCAAGCTCCATTATCTCCATAAACGCCGGTCTGTTGAACAGAACGCCTGAAAATCCATCATCATAGAAAAAGCGGGGATTCGGCAGCTTATTGTCCTTTGCATACTTTTCGAGTATGGCTCTTTGATTCTGAATACTGCCCGATATACCGTCCTTTTCGTCATCACGACTGAGGCGGGCATAGAGGGCGGTGATTCTGTCTGTTGGCTGTTTAATGCTCATATAGCTCCTTTCCACAGCCGGATATGATATAAATCGTAGGTACAATTATAATACCATATCCGCCGTTAAACTTCAACACTTTAAAGCGGTGTTCTGAAATTTGTTACATCTTTTTCAAAATAATTCGTTCTGCTTTTTCCAGCAGACTTTCATTTGCTGCATTGTTAAAATGAGCGCTGACCGAGTAAACCGTGCCGTTAATCTCGGTATCAAAGTTGATTGGGTGTGGGTGCTGCGTCCTGCGAAACCAATCAATTCGTTCCTCTTTGCTCATCTTCATCAGCCTTGCGGTTATATCGTCAATGACGGTATAAAGTTCATCGTTTTCACTGCAAGCATTGCCTTGCTCGTCAAGATAAATTACCTCGTTCATCGTGAATATCCCTCCTTCTTTTTCATCTGTTTTTCCTGCTGCCGCAATTCTTTATTGCGGATTTCATTTGCCGTAACCATATCCAAGGTGTCCTGTATGCCGATAGAACGCTCCTCAATGGCGTAATTGCATTTGAGTTCTTTTCTTAGAACGGTTATCTTTTCGGTCAGTTCCGCCTTGTCTTTACGCAGGGTTTCCTTATCCTCCGGCAACGCTCTGCGGATTTTGTTTTTCAGCTTTTCTCTCTGCTCGCACAAGGTCGCAAGCGCCTTTTCTGTCAGCTCCCGGTCGGTATAAAGCTCCTCAAGGGTGTTTATCTTTCGGGCGGACATATAGTTGACTTGATAGGAAATTTCGTCAAGTTTTCGCACCGCTTCTTTGAGATACGGACTTGTGGGTTTATAGTCCGTGCCTTTCGGCAGGTATCCCAACTGATAACAGTAATACAGATACAGACGGTAAATATGGCTTGTCCTTTTGAACGGTGTATAAGCGTCGTATAAATCTCTCGGCATCTGCGGCGGTATCGTAATCACCGTTGCAGGAATACTGCCGAAGCTGCGGTAGGTGCGCCTAATTTCCTGTTCTATAAACTCCGGCGTCCATTTCTCGTTGAGGGTATCCAATCGGGTAAAGCCTTTATACTGCGGCAATTTTACTTTCCAATGCTTGCCGCTGAAATCCACCTCGTAGCCTTTTCTTACAAGGAATTTTTCAAAAAGGCGGAGATTGTTACTGCAATACATAGCATTGGAAATATCTTCTCGGTACACATTGTATCGGGTAGGCTTGCCTGCCTTTTCGTCAAGCCATACAGGTCTGCTCGGCGCTTTGTGCGGATTGCTAATTACCGACAATCCGTATTCAATGCACAGTGCGTCCGAAGTGTCCCGTAGTCTTTGCCGTTCCGTATTGGAATAGTTGTATTTCTTTCCATCAAGAAAAGATACGGAGTTAAAGGCGAAATGATTGTGAATATGGTCTTTGTCAAGGTGTGTGGTTACAACGATTTGGTATTTATCTCCCCACATTTCCCGTGCCAGCTTCACACCGATTTCGTGCGCCGTTTCGGGCGAAACCTCACCAACCTGAAAGCTTTGATACCCGTGCCAAGCGATATATTTATCGTCTTTGCCGTATCGCATTTTTGTCAGTATCATCTGTTGAAGTGCAGTTTGCTTTAAGCAATTAAGGGCGGAAACATATTCGCCCTTTTCCGTTTTCGCAGGATTCTGCACATAAGAAAACACATTGAAAAAATCCGCCGTGCCTTTCGGAACGGTCTTGTCGGGATTCTCCACATAGTCGATTAAATCTTTCAGGTTTCCTTTAATATGCCATAATGAAGTTACCGCCATATCACACCGCCTCCTGCAAATCAAGGATAAGACGCTCGATTTCCCTGCACTCATCAGCCGCCTGCGGATAATACGGGATACATTTTTCAAAGGCGGCGTGCAGTTCATAAAGGGCGTTCATCATATCCCAGAACGCTTTCGGTGGCTCAGGCTTCGGCGTATTGCCATTGCAAAGCTGACGGATAAATTCCGTTTGTGACAGTCCGCACAAGGCAGAACACCTTTTCAGTTTTTCGTTTTCTTCTTCGGTCAGTCTTAAAGTTATGACCGTTTTATCTTTCTTATCTTTCAAAATTATCATCTCCTTTTCATAAATTTTGGTGGTTTTATCAGGGTTATAGGGCAGAATGCCCTGAGAACAGTCCGCCGCCCATTCGGGTGCGGATTGGGATTTTGGTATCAAAATCCGATGCTCGTTATCCCTGTGGACAGGGAAATACCGTTCTCCTGCAAATTACTCCTATCTCTTTAATTTAGGCCTTTGCAACTGTCACTAAAACTGTCACAATAACCGTCACTTCCGGTAGCCGTAGTTGGTTAAACGGATAATCCTTTTTCGGTTGGTGCGGCGAAACTGAATTACAATATCCCGTTTGTAGAAATATTCGTAATCAAAGCGGTGCAGTAATTTTGTGACGGTATTGGGCGGAGTGTAACTGTCACCGATTTCAGCAAGCAGTTCGGTTGCCGCGCCTTGCCATTCCCGTCGGTTTTCCATAAACCGTAATACTTTCCGAAGAAAAGGGTGGTTCTCAGTCAGTATAGGCTTGCTCTTATCCGGCATTTCTCCGAGGATTTCCGCCACAAGCCGTTCACCCTTTGTCATCTCTTTCAAAGCTGTCACTTCCTTTCTCCTTTGTGGTGGTAAAAGCGATGTCATTTTGGCTCAATAATCTTTCGTGACATCACTTTTGTGTCAATTTGGCTCAGCTTTTGCCGTTCTACCCGAATGTCGTTTTTGTATGCCTGCCCCTGCTTTTTCAGCGGCGTTGTTTCGCTCTCGTCATTTATGACGGTTATCGCAAAATCATATCCCATTCGGACGGTCATTCAGTTGTTAAGTAAAGCGGCTTTTCATACCCCTCCAATGAGTAGCCAGCGGGAAGGGCAAAAATATGCCTTTTTTGAAAATTTCTTCAAAAGTTTTTCTTCCTATATTTAATTGCTGACTTTTTTCGGAGTTTGGCAAAATTATTTTTGTAAACTTCCCACTAAGGCAATAATGGGCAAAACAAAAAGCCGCTACACAGACATCAAGAATCTGCGGGAGCATTGCTCTCGCTTCAAAATGATGTTCTATGTAACGGCTTTGAAATTCAAAGACGGGACTGTTTTGCACCCGTTCACTCGCTGACAGTACCAAAAAGCATAGAGTGGCGGTGACGATATTTTCTCTTAGCATACCGCTGGCATTGGGCGGCTTTTGCCGCATCTCTCAATCTTACATCAATATTCAGTTGTCCGTGACGGTTAAACTGTCACATCATCATTATACAGAACAAGCGTTCTATTGTCAATGTTAAAATCGCTTAATTTGTAAAATTAATTCGAAAATTGTTGAAAAATAGTTGACATGAGAATATAATGTATGTATACTAATATGATTTAGTTTCTGAATTCTAAATGGGTGGCTTGGGAAAGGAAGGAGAAAAATATGTTTCATTATTTTGAAGATAAGGAATTCATTTCCAAAATGAGATGTTTAGGTGGACAACTTTTGCAAGACACCTGTCATATTCTTAATATGAAATATGGTATCGGTGCAAAGTTTTATCTTGTTGGAAGTGGAAGACGTAAACTTATCACCCAAAATGAAGAATTACCTATCGACTTGGACTACAATCTTGAAATTGTTCGATGTGATGATTTTGAGGATTGTCGTTACTTAAAAGAAAGTACACGAAAAGCATATACTGAAGCGCTGAACAACGAAGGGCTTGATGCTTGTGAAGATTCGACCTCATCTTTAACATCAAAACAAATATACTTTACAACGGGAAATAAGACAAGGTTTTCATTTGATGTATGTATTGTAACAAAAGATACTAAAGGCAATTATCATAGACTTATTCACGAAAAAACGGGATTTACTTACACAGATAGGTACTACTGGAATATTGCACCAAATTCTAAAGAAATTAAAATGAAATCGGAATTTATAAAGCAAAAAGGAAAATGGAGATTGCTACAGAAGGATTATTTGAGAGTAAAAAACAAGTATCTATCTCGAAACGACCATAATCATCCATCTTTTATCTGTTACGTTGAGGCAATTAATAATGTTTATAATTCAAGGAATAATTGGTAAGAAAGGATAGTTAAGATGTATTGTAAAAATTGTGGTAGAATTGTAGATGATACTTCATCATATTGTAATAACTGCGGGGCTCGAATCGATAATAAGCCCAATGCAAATGTTTCTGAAGATTGTTCAAGTTTTGGGTTTGCTATCTTGGGATTTTTTGTTCCGATTGTTGGTTTAATCCTCTTTCTTATATACGAAGGAAAGAAACCCAAACGAGCTAAGTCGGCGGGTAAAGGTGCTTTGATTGGCTTTATAACCAAAATTGTTTTGTCGATTATTCTTGTAATTCTGTATGTCGTTTTTGCCGCTTCGCTTTTTAGTAACATATCAGATGATATTGAATCTAATATCCCTGCAATTGGTGATGTATTTAGAGAAGAAACGACAGATGAAATTTTAGAAAAATATGTTGAGGTTTCTTTCGGGGAATTCAAAATCACTAATAATGGCTACTTCTCCGAGACATCACTTGATATTACAGTAAAAAATAAAGCTGAAAAACAATGTACTTATTACATAACAATCGAAGCAGTAGATGCAAACGGTGCAAGAATTGAAACAGATATGATTTACGCTGATAGATTAGGTGCTGGTCAAGAGATATATTTGAAAGCCTTTGAATATGTAGAACAGGAAAAATTAAATCAATTCAAAAACGCAACTTTCAGAGTTTTAGAAATAAATAAATATGATTACTAATTTTAAGTGAGGTGCTATATGGGTAAGCATTTTTTTGATTTTGAAGATAGCGATTTTGCTCATTCTATCTCTGATAATATGGCAATAGATTCCGAAGGAGATTTGTTGATGAGAATGGGCGATAATATGGCAATGGATATGGATTCTGGAGAGCTGCATATTATTTCTGGTTGGTCTAATGATGAAGATGATGACTAAAATAGCGGCGATAGAGAGATTTTATTCTCCCTACCGCCGCTAATATTATGCGAATATCAATTCTGTATTTACGATTTCCTTTGCTCTGTTGCGGATATTATTCATCCGACCAACCCACTCCATTTGGTTATCCACCTTAAGTTGTTCGGTAACACCCTCACGCTCTGCCATCTGTTTTACGAGCTGAAAAAACATATCCTCAGCCTGTTTGTCGATTTCCGCAAGATGTGAATTTAGTTTACCACTCGTAAGCAAGTTCACATACAAAACCTTACGGTGTTGCTTCAAGTATCGTAGATGCCGCTGTCCCCATACACCGATAGACTGATTCTCTTTTTCGGGAAGTGTCAGACAAGGGATATAATAATCCCCCTGCTTTTCATACCATAAACCGTTCTGCTCATTATAAATTCTGTTTTCCATTATGTAATCCTCCAAAATAATTGATTTTCCTACAATTTCAATCAATCCGGCTGATTACAAAGCCAAAGGGAGAAGCTACTTCCCTATGTAGTCTCTCCCTTCGCGCCCTCTCTTTTGTGCTGCTTTTTTATAGTGGGGAAGTATTATACCTGTTTGGAGGCTTTGGACAGTGCCGCATTTTCCCGGCGCAGTCTTTTTTCAAGTGAACCGTAAACATCCGCATAAAACTTTGGTTCTTCAAGTACAAGGCTTAAAGCTCTGCACATACCGAGTAACAGTGTTGCATAGTTCTCGCCGGTGACAATGCCCTCCAAAACGGCAATTTCATAGGGCAAAACCGTTTGTCTTGCTTTTTCTTTGGCGTGTTCGGTGTTTGAGACGGCTGTGGCTCGTGTCAGTGCTTTGCGCGGCTCATAGGTATAAGCCTTTTGCCGCTTGCCGAAAGCCTGTTCAATCAGTATATCAAAGTCTTGTGAGGGATTCATGGTCTTTTCTCCTTTCATCATCCGGCGCATTTCTCCCGGAAGCAGTTACAGGCGGCGTTGTATTCAAAGGCAATTTTGCCGCCGCATTCGCCGAAACGGTTTTTCAATATGACCGCTTCGATACTTCGCGGATTCTCTTTTTTGGCCGCGTCTATGTCAAAGCCTTGGTCGCCGATTCCGGCAAACTGTAAGCCGATTAGCACATCACTGCTGTATTCCACGCCGCCGCTTTCCTTGAAAGACTGCATACATACGGGCTTTGTATAATTATCCCGGTTAAAGCTGGATATCGCAAGTACAGGAACATCGTACTTTTCGGCGATTTGTTTGAGAATCAAAACCGCGCGGTCGGTATTCTGCTTTTCGGTTAACCGCGCGTCAAGCGGCGCGAGAATTTGCAGATAATCGACAAGCACAACCGGCTTTCTTCCGGTAAGAGAAACGTGCCTTTCGACAGCTTCCCGGACATTCTCGGCGGTAAATGCGGCACAACGCGGCGGAATGAACAGATGACGTCCGAGTTTTTCGTATGTCTTTATAGCCTTGCTCAAACAATCGGTCGGACAGGAGTCTTTTTTATCACCGCGCAAGAATTCTCTTGACGTGACAGCGCTGCCGTTTGACACAACAAGCCGGCTGATACTTTTCGCGGCAAGCTCGGTTTTGGACATTTCGAGCGGAAAGACAAGCACGTCTTGTCCGGCTGTGCAAAGTGTATCGACCATCTGCATGCAAAAGGTCGTTTTGCCGAGGGAGCTTATTGCCCCAAAGATGTACAGACCGGCATACAAGCCGCTGTCCAGCGTGCGGTCAAGGCTTTTAAAACCTGTCGAAAGCGGTTTGGCAAACCGCTTGTCACGGATAGCGGTTAAAAGTGCCGGCAGAAATGCTGCCATGTTGTGCGCGTTATAGGCTTCCTGCTCTTGGGTCTTTATGGGTTCGGACGTGTGCGGCAGGCTGAGCCACGCGGCAACGCTCTTAAGAAAGCCGGCACGGTCGGTACACAGGTATTTGTTCGCGTCCTTGTAAGGATAGTCCGGAACGCGATACACCGAAAGTCCGAGCTTCGGAAGTGCGGCGGCAAGCTCTTCGGCGGCTTTGCGTCCGGCAGAATCGTTATCCAGCGCGAGAACAAACGGAACGCGCGGCGGTATCCGTTTGCACCGCTCAATCAAAAGAGACGTGTTAGAGGTGCTTAAAAGTGCCACAGCGTGTGCCCCGACTTCCTCAAAGCTGAGTGCGTCGAACGCACCTTCGACAACAAAGACCGGCGTTTCGGATGTGTCAAGAACCGCGCGGTTGAAGAGGGCGGCACTTATACCGGTAGCGTTACGGTAACGGTCGGCGTCGTGCGGACAATTTTAAGATCTGTCCTTATCTGTGGATGATTATAGCAGGCCTATGTCGCAGTTAGTGAAGTCTTTTAGGCATAAAAAAATAACGTCTGCAATTTGCAGACGTTAGAAAAAACGATATATATTTATTCAGACACGATTTCAAACAATTCGGCCGGATAAAGATAATCTTCGTCAGTTTCATCAATTACGCGGAATCTATCATGCTCTTTGCCTAAGCAAGTGTATATTTTTCCGGTAATTAAAGAAAGGGGACTGCTATATTCTCCTATATATTTAACTTTCATCAAAATACCTCTTCACTTTCATTTCAACACGAATATTGTCTGCCTCATACCAATGTACCTCTGCGGTGCGCCGTTTTCCTTTTTCTAAAATAACACCCTCGCCGCGCTTTTTTTTCCATTGGTCGGCTGCTTTTTTGTAAGTCGATTCAAGCCAAAATCTATTGCGAATTTCCACTTTTGTACCTTTCCCAGCAATAGTAACAATCTTGGTTATTGATGTTCCCTCGGAAAACTTTGCATAGTTTCCGTCTGGAAGTCGCACAGGATAATTCTTTCCGGCTGCTCCTACGCTTTTCGGGATAATTATACTATTCTTTGCCGCACTTGTCAACCCTGCGCCGCTTGGTTTATATCCGCTTACCTGCAACCGTTTCCCTTTGAAAGACAACCCGGCTGCTTCGGAAAACTCTTTGTATTTGTGCGTTAAGGCTGTGATTTGCGTCTGAGCTTTTCTTTTAAGAACATCATCCCCGGCAGAACGCGCCAATGTATGGATGTCCTTATACTTTCGGATTTGGGCTTCAAGCGAACGCTGGATTTGTGTTGCCTGATAACCGGTGTAATGCTTCCCCTCAAAGTATATGCCTTTGGCGTTTTCTTCTTTCATCCGGTCAAGTTCTTCCGGCGTGTGAATCGGCTCTTGAATCCCCAAAAGAACGCGGAAAACAAAGTGATGACAATTTAACTTGCCTATTTGACGCTTTGGATAAGCATGCTCCGCGTCCCATTTGGCGTACTCTGCATTTGTCATTTGCCGACCTTGGATGTCCTCGTGGTCGGGAGCACAATAAACGTGCGCAGAGATTTCCACACCGTCCGCGCCGAGTTCTTCGCCGATCTGGTCTTGGATTCCCTGATTGATCTGCCGGATTCCCTCTAAAAGATTCATTCGCACAGCGCTGTCAAGCCGCCTTGTGTAGCCGCTTTCGTACTCCATTGTGCAAAGACCGCTTTCTCCGACTTTGCGCAAGGTGTCACGCATGGCGCTTTGGTAAACATCCTTTTTGCTTACTTTTCATAGAGATGAAAAGTAGCGTAAAAACGTTTTAAGCCTTGCTTTTCAGGTCATGAAAAGCAAGGCTTAACTGTTTCAGTGCTTATTTTTCGCCGCATATTTCTCTAATTCCTTGACAGCCTCAATATAGCCGTCAAACCCCAGCCCTTTGATTGTGCGGATACAGGCAGGCGAAACAAACGAATGCCGACGGAATTCTTCTCGCGTCGCGATATCCGAAATGTGCACTTCAACGGTCGGAATCGCCACACATTTGAGCGCATCCAGAATAGCGACGCTTGTGTGCGTGTACGCCGCCGGATTGATGACAATCCCGTCTATGCGGCCATAGGCCTCTTGAATCTTGTCAACAATCGCTCCTTCGTGGTTGGATTGAAAGCATTCACAGATATGCCCGTGCGCGGTGCAGTAGTCAGTCACTTTTTTGATAAGCTCAGCATAGGTGTTTTTTCCGTATATGTCCGGCTCGCGTATCCCTAACATGTTGAGGTTCGGACCGTTTATCACAAGAATTCTCATTTTTTCTTTCCTCTCTGCATGACTTTTACGAATTTTGACGCTCAAATCCAAAATATTGCACGATTTTCTCGGCGCACCTATCCGGATCTTCCTCTGTCGGGAAACATTTGTCCGCAACAGCCTTGTACAGCGCATCGCGCTCGTCAAACAGCTTTTTTAAAGTCTCTGTGCCGCCGTAGGACAGCGGTCTGCCGTTTGTGGCAAGTTTCCCAATGGCGCGTTCTATATAGGCGACATAGCCGTTCTGCTTCATGAGCGTCCGGTTTTCCCCGCGTTTGACTGCACCGCCGCCGGTGGCAATGATACAGCCTGACCGCTTGGTCAACTCCGCTAAAATCTGCGTTTCCATGCCGCGGAATTCGGCTTCGCCCTTGTTGCAGATGACCTCGGCAGGAGTTGTCCCGAAATGCTCGGTAAAAACATCGTCTGCGTCATAAAACGGCAAACCCGTCCTTTCGGAAATTTTCTTCCCGACCGTGGTCTTGCCGCAGCCCGGCATTCCCACAAGCACAAGGTTGCACACGCGCGCCGTGCACTTTTTCAGAACATCTTCAATCACAGACGCACGGTCTGCGAACTGTTTTTCAAAAAACAGTTCGTGCGCCGCCACTGCCTGTGCCACCAGCATGGAAAGTCCGCTCACGGCCGGAATGCCGAGAGCAAGCGCGTCACTTATAAATTTTGTCCGTAATGGATTATAGATAACATCCACTGCGCCGCAAAGCTTGGGAAAACGGCGCAAGTCAACGACGGTTTCCCCATTATTCGGAAACATGCCGACCGGTGTGGTGTTGACGATGATCTCCGCGTCGTTTTGCTCGTATACATTTTCATAGTTCAATGCACCGGTGCGCGAAACAAGGGAAATCCGCGCGGCTTTCCGGTCGGCAAGCACATGTCTTGCCGTCAGGCTCGTGCCGCCTGTGCCGAGAATCAAGGCCTTTTTTCCGGACACATCGATTCCGGCGCTGTCCAACATATACGAGAACCCGAAATAGTCGGTGTTGTAGCCGTAAAGTCTGCCGCCGCGGCGAATGACGGTGTTGACCGAGCCGATTTTGGCGGCTTCGGGAGAAACTTCGTCGCAGGCCGCAAGCGCGTCGGTCTTGTAGGGAATGGTGACGTTGACCCCGTGGAATTCCCGTTTCTGCATGAATGCATAGAATTCGTCTTTTGTCATGTTGAGAAGGGTATAATCGGTATTTCCCAAAAGATTATGAATGATCGCGGAATAGCTGTGTTTCAGTGTCTTTCCGCAAAGACCGTAGGAACTCATATAAAGAAACCGCCTTTCGGATGGTAGATTTATGCCTTTTCGGGCGCATATTCCCGGTAAGCGCCGATAAAGCGGAAAACTTCGAGCGTTTCGGACAACTCGCACAAAAGCCGTATCAGCGGCTCGTCAAGTGTTTTGCAGTCGGCTTCGGCATAGAACATGAATTCAAAATCCTTGCCGCCGATCGGCTTGCTTTCAATCTTGATCAAGTTGATTCCGTATGCCGCAAAACGGCCGAGCACATCGGCAAGAGACCCGGTGCGGTTGGGAATGTTGAACATGAACGCCGCCTTGTCAACTTCTCCGATGATTTCCAGATTTTTGGAGATGCAGTAGAACATGGTGTAGTTGACGTTGCTGTTCTGCAAATCGCGGCCGAGAACCGAAAGGCCGTATAAGGACGCACAGCTTTCGGAGGAAATGGCGGCGATATCGGTCCTTCCGCTTTCGGCGACCATTTTGGCGGCCATAGCGGTGTTCTCGCAGATGTTGACCTTGATGTTCCGGTGAGCGGCTAAAAAGTCGCTGCACTGACCAAGCGCCTGCTTGTGCGAATAGATTTCAGTGATATCGGAAAGAGACGTGCCCTTGGCGGCGACAAGCGCGTGGTGAATCGGTAATTTGACCGAAGCGACCACTTTGACTCTCCCTTGGGAAAGCCGGTCGTAGACTTCGGTGACACTGCCGTGGATGCTGTTTTCAAACGGCAGTACGCCGTAGCGGCAGAGTCCGGATTCGACGCTTTTGAAAACGGATTCAAAGTCTTTGAAGTATAAAATATCCGGCTTTTCAAACAAGACCTTGCAGGCAAGGCTGGAATAAGCGCCCTCCACTCCCTGGCAAGCGATGGCCGGAGAGGATTCCCATGTGTTCTTGTGGTGAATGGCGTTTTGCAGTTCTTCAAAGAGCGCGCTTTTCTTTATGTCGCCTGCCAGAAGCTCCTGTTGGCTTGCCCGGCTGATATCAAAAATTGTCCGGTACAGTTTGTCAACGGCTTTGGCGTCTTTTTCGGAAAGCCCCTCCGTCAGGCGCGCGACGATAGCGTTTTCGCGTGCGGCATCGCGTACGGCCTTGCCGGTTTGCTTTTTGCTTGCGGCAACTTGGGCGCATAACGCCATGCGGCGTACAAAAAGAGACGAGAGTTTGTTATCGATTTCATCGATCTGCTCACGGATCTTCGCTAAATTAAGCGTCTGTTCGCAGTTTTCGTTTTTCTCCATATCGTTCCTCACTGTTTATAGCAATTCATACAGCGCAAGCGCCGTTACGGCACGGATCACGCTTACACCGCGCGGTACGATACACGGATCGTGCCGTCCGGAAACGGCAATCTTCACATTTTCATGCGTTCGTAAATCTACCGTGTCCTGTTCGAGAGAAATTGAGGGCGTGGGCTTGACGCAGACGCGGAAAAGAACCGGCATACCGGTAGCCATACCGCCGCAGATGCCGCCTGCATGGTTGGTGCGTGTGCGAATCTTTCCGCTTTCGTCGTAATAATAGGCGTCGTTGTATTCCGAACCGCGCATGGTCACGCTGTCAAATCCTGTGCCGAATTCGATTCCTTTGACAGCCGGAACCGCGAAAACAGCGCGTGAAAGGACATTTTCGATTCCGTCAAACATCGGCGAACCGACGCCGGCCGGCAGTCCTGTGATCTTGCATTCGATTGTTCCGCCAATCGAATCGCCGTCCTTGGCCGCCGCGCGAATACATTCTTTCATGCTTTCGCCGGCATTTTCGTCAATGACGGCAAACGGCATGCGGTTTAATTTTTCCATAAGCTCACCCTGATCGGCAAGAGGGTCAAACGCCGCGTCGCGGATATTTCCGATAGCGGAAATGTGTGCGGCAATGTGAATGCCTTTTTGCGCAAGCAGCGGCAGAATTATGCCGCCTGCTATGACAAGCGGCGCGGTGAGCCGTCCGGAAAACTGACCGCCGCCGCGCCGGTCAAAATGTTCGCCGAACTTAATCATGGCCGGATAGTCGGCATGAGAGGGGCGCGGACGTGCTTCGAGCGACGCATAATCGCCGGAACGCGTGTCGGTATTGCGGATGATGGCGGCGATACTGCCGCCGCAGGTATAGCCGTCCCTGATGCCGGATAAGAACTCCGCATGATCGGGTTCCTTGCGGCGTGTGGCGGTGTCGCTCTTTCCGGGGGCACGCAGATCGAGAAGCGATTGGATATAGTCCGTGTCAACCGGCGTTCCGGCCGGGAGTCCGTCAACCGTTACGCCGATAGCGTCTGCATGGCTTTCGCCGAAAACCGTGATTTTGATTTTGTCTCCAAAGGTATTCATGCGTTTTCCTCCGAATCAGGCATTTTGTGTTTTGCTGCGGGCTAATTTCTTAAAATCATCAAAAAATTGCGGATAGGATTTAGCAACAGCGTCCGCGCCGTTTATCGTGACCGGGTTTTCACAGAAAACCGACGCGATGGACGCCGACATGGCAATGCGGTGGTCGTTGAAGCTGTCTACCGCACCGCCGGATAATGTTTCTTTTCCCTCAATATAAATATTGTCTTCGTCCGCATGGGCGCTTCCGCCAAGACCGTTTATCATGCGGCAGACCGCCTCTACGCGGTCACTTTCTTTCAGGCGCAGGCGGCGAATGCCGGAAATGACGGTCGAGCCCTCGCTTACCGCGGCGCGGACGCTTAAAACAGGCACTAAATCGGGAATGTTTTTGGCGTCGAAGTGTATGCCGTGCGTGCGGCCTGGGGCAAACGCGTAAACCGAACTGCCCTGCGTTTTTATTTCCATGCCCATTTCGGAAAGCAGTTTTAAAACAAGACGGTCGGGCTGGGACGAAAGATTCAATCCGTTTAGCGTAATTTTATTGCCGCCGTTCGCTGCCGCTAACCAAAACGCCGCGTTCGACCAATCGCCTTGGGCGTCGATGATGTCTGACGGCGAAACATAGCTCCCTGTTGTCCGCAAATGGTTATCCACCCATTCGACGGCAACTCCATAGCAGCGAAGCGTGTCGGTGGTTAATTCCACATAGCCGGCTGATTCGAGCGGCGTCGTCAGGTGAATGCCGGTCGCTTTGCAGAGCGGCAGAATGAATAAAAGTCCGGTGATATACTGGGAACTTACGTTGCCGCGGATCTCAAAAGAACCGTGCGGTTTCAGGGTCTGCTCAACGCGTATCGGCAGCTTGTGCGAAGAAAAGCGCGCTCCCATAGCTTCCAGCGCGGTGCACAGATCTTCAAACGGACGTTCCGGCAGCTTGCCGCTTCCGGTGAGCGTCACGTCCTTGCCGTAAAGCGCGGCAAGCGGCAGAATAAACCGTGCGGTCGAGCCGCTTTCGCCGCAGTCGAGAACCGTTCCGCGGCGCACTGTTTCGGGATCGATCGGACGCATGACGTCAATTCTTCCGGAATAGCCGTCCGTCGACGGTTCGACGGAAACTTGCGCGCCCAAAGCGCGTAAGACGCTGACAGTTGCTTCAATATCTTTGGATAAAGCCGCATGATAGCGGATCTGCGACGGCTTTTGCGAGAGGGACGCACAGATGACCAAACGGTGCAGGTCAGACTTGGAGGAAATGGCGTCAAGCGTGCCGCAAAGATCAACCGGCGGCAGGGTTATGATTTTCGGAAGCATGATCTCAACTCCGTAACGATTGGTTTTCGCAGGCCAGAAACACGAGCTTTTCAAATTCGGCAAGCGGCATTTTCTTTAAGATGCATTCGCCGATGCGAACCGGAAGAACAAGCGTGATGTTTTCGCCCTCGGTTTTCTTGTCGCCGCGCGAGAGAAGATACAGGTCTTGGGCGGTAATCGGATAAGTACACGGCAGACCGTATTTTTCAAGAATAGCGTCAAGGCGCTTGCATAAAGGCTCTTTGGCATACCCGGCCTTTTCGCTGACATGGCAGATCATGTGCATGCCGATTGCCACAGCCGCCCCATGGCTGAGGGAAAAAGCGCTGTGCTTTTCGACGGCGTGTCCGAATGTGTGGCCGAGATTGAGTTTTTTGCGTTCTCCGTTGTCAAACTCGTCGCATTCGACAACGTTCCGTTTGTTTTCCACACAACGCGCGGCCAATTCTTCAAAAGGCGGCGTATCTTTTTCGAGTGTTTCAAAAAACGCACGGTCGTTCATCAGACCGTATTTGATGACTTCGCCCATGCCGCAGGCTTTTTCCCGTGCGTCGAGCGTTTCAAAGGCGCCCACATCGCAAATGACGCGGACAGGACTGTGGAAAGCGCCGGCTAAATTTTTTCCGGCCTCCAAATCGACCGCCGTTTTTCCGCCGACCGATGAATCGACCGCCGCTAACAAGCTGGTGGGAATCTGGATAAAATCAATTCCGCGCAAATAGCAGGCGGCGGCAAACCCTGCCACATCGCCCGCAACGCCGCCGCCGAGCGCGGCGATCAAGTCTGTGCGCGTCAGGCGGTTGCGGGCGGCGCATTCGAGAATCTTTCCGAATGTTTCAAGCGTTTTGGAACTTTCTCCGTGCGGAAAAATAGATTCACTTGCCGTAAAACCGGCCTTTTCAAGACCGTTTTTTACGGTTTCACCGTATAAGGAAAAAACACGGTCGTCCGATACAAGAAGTACTCGACAGGGTTTCTTGATCTCGGCTGTTATAGCACCGACCGACCCAAGAAGGTCTTTCCCGATGAGAACATCATAAGGTATGCGTGTGGCAACCCGAATGGTTTTCATGATCATTCCTACCTATTTATATAATAATCTTCTATCCGTCAATGCGGCTTTTGTCCGCCGTGCCCTCACGCAGAAGGAAGGAGAGCTTTTCTCCGTCGTCTGCGGCCAGAGCTTCGCGAAAATCCGTAAGGGCCGAAACAATGTTGTCGATCTCGTGGAGCAGATTGTCGCGGTTTTCGAGAAACAACTCTGTCCACATGGTGTCATTGAGCGTGGCGACGCGCGTCATATCCCGGTAAGAACCGGCGGAAAAGCCGTGATGAAGCTTGGCGGTGTCGCTTTTGATGAAAGCGTTAGAAACAATGTGGGCAAGCTGTGAGGTAAACGCGATAATTTTGTCATGCTTTTCCGGCGTGGTGACAGTGACGGTGGCAAAGCCGAGCGGCAAAAACAGCGCTTTCATGCCGGTCAAGAACGCCATGTCGTCCAAATGCGGCGGAACAAGAATCATGGACGCGCCCTTAAATAAATCGGCACGCGAATATTTGATGCCGGAGAATTGAACACCGGCCATAGGATGTCCGCCTACAAACGTAAATCCGTATTGTTCCGCAAGCGCAAAGCAAGCCTTGCAGACTTTTCTTTTTGTGCCGCAGGTGTCGATGACAAGTGCGTTTTTCTTGATAAGAGGCGCTTTTTCGGTAAGAACCCGTATGGTCGTGTCCGGATAAAGCGCGAGAATAACCAGATCGCATTCGGAAAGTGTGTCGTCGGCACAGGTGTCGTCAATCGTTTCCGAAAGTTTGGCATAGGCAAGGGTAGCGGCGTCGGCGTCATAGCCGTAGACCGGATTGTCCGTGTAAGTTTTGAAAGCTTTGGCAAGGCTTCCGCCGATGAGTCCCAAACCGATAATGGCGATTTTCATAAGATTATGTCCTTTCGCAAATGAAAAATATTTATTTCATTAAGGACGGTAGGCGAAAGGTTTAATTTCGGCAATGCGCTTTTCAAGGTCGTCGAACTGTGCCGGTGTGAGGGATTGTGCTCCGTCGCACAGAGCTTTGGCCGGATTGTTGTGAACTTCAATGATAAGACCGTCTGCACCGGAAATGACGCCGGCAAGCGCCATAGACGGTACCAGCATGCTTTTTCCGGTGGCGTGGCTGGGGTCAACCACAATCGGCAAATGCGTCATGGAGCGTAACATCGGAACAGCGGAAATATCGAGCGTGTTGCGCGTCGCGGTCTCAAAGGTGCGGATACCGCGTTCGCATAAAATGACGCGTTCGTTGCCTTCGGACATGATGTATTCAGCGCTCATGAGCAGTTCTTCCAGCGTGTTGGCAAGGCCGCGCTTTAAGAGAATCGGCTTGTTCGTCTTGCCGAGATGCTTCAAAAGCTCAAAATTCTGCATGTTGCGTGCGCCGACCTGAATAATGTCCACATCTTCAAATAACGGCAAATGTGCGTAATCCATGATTTCGGTAACAACCGGAATGCCGGCTTTTTTCTTGGCTTTGATCAAGAGCTTTAAGCCGTCCTCGCGCATGCCCTGGAATGCATACGGCGAAGTTCTCGGCTTGAACGCGCCGCCGCGAAGAACCGTAGCGCCGCTTTTTTTGACAGCCTCGGCAATGGTGCAGAGCTGTTCTTCTGATTCAATGGAGCAGGGGCCTGCCATGACCATGAGATTGCCGCCGCCGATTTTGGCGCCGTTATCCAGTGTGATAACCGTATCTTCGGGATGAAATTTGCGGTTTGCCTTTTTGTAGGGTTCGGCAATGCGCTTGACATCTTCGACGATGTCGAGCGCGCGTAACATGTCGATATCGATTTTGGAGGTGTCGCCGACAAGTCCCATAATGGTCTGTCCGACGCCGTGCGTGAACTGCGGTTTGATGTGCATTTCGTCGAGCCAAGAGGTGAGACGGTCAAGCTGCATTTTGTCGCAGCCGTTTTTAAGTACGATTACCATGATAGTTTCTCCTTATTTTTTCTTTTCGGTTACTTGGTTTACTTGACGGATACCGGTAAACAGAAAAAAGACCGCAGTTTGTTGAACTACGGCCTTTCGGTTGATTTACCTGTTTGAAACGACTTCTTATAAACAAGCACAACGACGAAAGGCCTTGCTAAAATAATAAGCAAAGCTAAAAAAGTAAAAGTTAAAGAAGTTGTTGTTTGAAAGATTCATTTTGCTCAAACGGTTCATAACTTTTACTCCCTTTCGTTTTTGTTGTTCCGGAAAGCTTGCTCTCGGAAATATTGGCTCTATTATAAGAATCTTTTTGTTGTTTGTCAAGAGAATATCGCGTAATTTACAAAATAAGCAAAAAAAATTATTAAAATTACAAGTTTTTTTGCCGTAAGCACTATTTTGGCTCTTGTGAATTCCGGAAAGAAATGATATAATAGTTATCAGAAAATGGGAAGATCTGGCATGGAAAAGATCCCGTACAAACGAGAAGGAGCATAAGGATATGAACGAAACGATTGAAAAGCAAATTGCTCAAAAGGTGGAAAATCTGCTTGCCGGTATGACGGTTCGCGAAAAGATCGGTCAGGTGACGCAGATCGCCTTGTCCGGCGATGTGGAAGTCATCAAAGATAAGATCCGCCGCGGAGACGTGGGGTCGCTCATCCTGGCCGGGGACGCGTATGCCGGTCACAGCAGTTACAGCACCAAGACAGAGATGTTAGACGAACTTCAACGCATTGCCGTTGAAGAATCGCCGCACGGCATTCCTGTCATTAACGGAAAAGACATCATTCACGGCCATAACACGGGTTTCCCGGTTCCGCTTGCCTGCGCGTCGTCCTTTAATATGGATCTGATTGAAAAATCCTTTGCCGCTGCCGGACGTGAAGCCGCGTCGGAGGGAATACACTGGTCGTTTGCCCCGATGATGGACATTGCGCATGATCCGCGTTGGGGACGCGTTGTGGAGGGCAACGGCGAAGACCCGTACTTGGACGGAAAATGCGCTGCCGCCGCGGTTAAGGGCTTTCAGGGGGAAACTTTGGAAGATTTGGCGGATGAGGGAAAGATTGCCGCCTGCGCCAAGCATTATATCGGCTATGGTGCGTCGGAGGGCGGCAGAGATTACAACCGGACCGAAATTTCCGACTATACATTGCGCAACGTCTACCTTCCGGCTTTTCGTGAGGCAGTCAAGGCCGGCGTTTCGACGGTCATGTCCTCGTTCAATGAGATCAGCGGACAACCGACTACTTCCAGCAAATATCTGCTGACGGATGTTTTGCGCGGCGAACTTGGTTTTAAGGGCTATATTATCAGTGACTGGGGCTCCATCTATCAGATGGTCAACCAAGGCGTCGCCGAGGACGGTAAGGAATGCGCCAAACTGGCGTTCAATGCCGGACTTGACATGGATATGGTGGATAATTGCTATATCGACCACCTGGAAGAGCTGATTGCCGAGGGCGAAGTCTCTATGGAACAGCTTGACGAATCGGTTCGCCGGATCTTGCGCATCAAGTTTGCCGCAGGCCTCTTTGACCACCCGTATATCGGAAATATAGAGGTCGATTATGACGCGCATATGCGCTTGGAAAAGGAAATTGCCACCGAATGCGCGGTGCTTCTGAAAAACGACGGCGTTTTGCCGTTGGATGCCGGCGCGGATGTTTTCTTGACCGGCCCTATGGCGGAGGACACCAAGAACGTTATGGGGTGCTGGACGTTAGCCAAATCCGAATGGACCGTCACGATCAAAGACGCCATGGAGAAAACCGGCCGTCAGGTGACATATGTTTCTTCGCAGATCCCGTTGGAAGCGCAAAGGGAAATGAGAAAACACGACGTGATCGTGCTTGCCATTGGCGAAAGCCGCGCCGTATCGGGCGAAGCAAGAAGCCTTTCCAATCTGGAATTGCCGGATGAAACCAAAGCGCTTGCTCTTGCGGCTCGTACCAGCGGCAAAAAAGTCGTGGGTGTGTTCTGCTGCGGCAGACCGTTAGCCCTGCAAAGCGTTGAACCGTATTTTGACGCGATCCTCTATGCATGGCAGAGCGGCAACGCCATAGGCCCTGCTGTCGCCGACCTGCTTTACGGCAATGCCTGCCCGAGCGGCAAAACCGCTATCACATTCCCGCGCGTCACCGGACAAGTGCCGCTTTACTATAATTTTTCCGGCGCCGGCCGTCCGGTCAACGACTATTATTACAGTGATAAGTATTCCATCCACAGCTATGAGGATTGCTACGGTTCGCCGTTGTATCCGTTCGGCTATGGCCTCAGCTACACGGAATTTGCGTATTCCGCACCGACAGTGAAAACGCCGGAGATCAGCTATGCCGATCTGAAAAACGGAAAGAAATTCGAGATTTCGGTGGATGTTAAGAATATCGGCGAACGCGACGGAAAAGAAGTCGTCGAATGCTATATTCACGATACGATTTCCCGCATGACAAGACCGCTTCGCGAGCTGAAAGGCTTTGAAAAGGTGCTGATCGCAAAAGGGGAGACCGCGCATATTACGTTTGAACTTGGCTTTGAGGAGCTTGGTTATTATGGCGCGGACGGAACCTTCGACGTTGAACCGGGCGCTTTTGAGGTGTATACCGGCAAAAATTGCCTTGACGTTGACAAAACGGACATCAAAGTTACCCGATAAGCGCAAATTTTCGGCATAATATCCGGGTATAATAAGTGTGCCGTAAAATTTGGTTTTACGGCACGCACCGGATTCGTTTTTCTGCGCCTCATGCCGGATAGTTTAAGCTTTGGGGCGCTTATGAATCTGTCAGAGAAAAATTCGCGGCATAGCCTGCAGCTTTTTCAAATTGAATTTCAATCGGGCTATACCCGGAATATCACGGAGACTTTTGCAGCGGGCTGCATATCAAACAGCGCTGTGTTGAGAAAGTCCGAAAGGAGTGAACGCGTGAATATCTTACATTTGAAGTATGCTGTGGAAGTGGCCAAAACCAAATCCATCAGCAAAGCGGCGGAGAATTTATATATGGGTCAGCCCAATCTCAGCCGTGCCATAAAAGAACTGGAAGAATCGCTCGGCATTGTCATCTTTGAGCGCAATACCAAAGGAATCACCGTTACGCCGGATGGAGAAGAATTCCTGCAATATGCAAGACGCATTATCCGTCAGGTGGACGAGATTGAAGAGCTGTACAAAAACGTGCGTACCAAAAAACAGCGTTTTTCGGCCTGTGTGCCGCGCGCCAGCTATATTTCCTATGCGTTTGCGGAGTTTGCAAAGCATATTGACCCGGCGTCGCCGTGCGATATCTTCTATAAGGAAACCAATTCCATGCGCACCATCGATAACGTTGCCAAAGAAGAGTATAACCTTGGCATTGTGCGGTATCAGAGCGTGTATGAGCCGTATTTTGAACGGAAGTTTGCCGAAAAGGGCTTGGTGAGCCGCATGCTTGCCGAATTCTCTTATGTATTGCTCGTGTCGGAAAAATCGCCGCTTGCCAAACAAAATAACGTTTCACCCGAAAATCTTGCGCCGTTTATCGAAATCAGCCATGCTGACCCGTATGTGCCGTCGCTTCCGCTCATTGACGCGCGAAAGGCGGAGCTTTCGGAATTTGTGGATAAGCATGTGTTTGTGTTTGAAAGGGGCAGTCAGTTCCGCCTTCTTGAAAATGTTCCGAACACCTTTATGTGGGTGTCTCCCATACCGGAGGATCTGCTTGAAAAGTATCATTTGGTGCAGATCCCAGCGGAAAATCCGCGTAAGCATAAAGATGTATTGATTTTCCGGGAGGATTACAAGCTGACGCCGCTTGATAATTGCTTTATCGAACAGGTCGTTTCAGCAAAAAGACAGTTTTTAGACGAAAAATGAGATATCTTTGTGGAATATAGATATATCACGCTTGACATACCCATATACAAAATAAACACTTTACAGGGAAAGAAAAGTGTGTTAAAATCTTAACAAAGAGAAAGAGATCCGTTCTGCACGCGTGTTTTGGCAAAAACATGTAAGGCATGTCCGGAATAACTAATTTTCGCTAAGCTAATTTAGGAGGATAAAAACATGGAAAAGAAAAACTATGGCACGGTTGACAGCGTGGAAACTCTCGAAGCCACCATTGCAAGCGTAAGGGAAGCGCAGAAAAAGTTTGCAACCTTTACCCAAGAGCAGGTGGATAAAATCTTCTTTGCCGCTGCCATTGCCGCAAACAAAGCACGTATTCCGCTTGCGAAGCTTGCCGTGGAAGAAACCGGCATGGGCATTGTTGAAGATAAGGTCATCAAAAACCACTTTGCCTCCGAATATATTTACAATGCATACAAGAACACCAAAACCTGCGGTGTTATCGAAGAGGACAAGGCCGGCGGCATGATGAAGATCGCAGAGCCGATCGGCGTTATCGCGGCCGTTATCCCGACCACTAACCCGACTTCGACCGCTATATTCAAAACGCTTCTTGCTCTTAAAACGCGCAATGGTATCATCATCAGCCCTCATCCGCGCGCAAAGCATTCCACCATTGAGGCGGCCAAAATCGTTCTTGAAGCCGCTGTTGCGGCAGGCGCACCCGAGGGAATCATTTCGTGGATTGATGTACCGAGCTTGGAGCTTACCAACCTTGTTATGAAAGAAGCCGATATCATTCTTGCCACGGGCGGACCGGGCATGGTAAAAGCCGCTTATTCCAGCGGTAAACCGGCTCTCGGTGTCGGCGCCGGCAACACACCGGCCATTATCGACGAAACGGCGGATATCTTGCTTGCCGTCAACTCGATCATCCATTCCAAGACCTTTGATAACGGCATGATCTGCGCCTCCGAGCAGTCGGTCATCGTTCATGAAAAAGTCTATAAGGCAGTCAAGAAAGAATTTACCGACCGCGGCTGCTACTTCTTGAAACCCGATGAGATCGAAAAGGTCAGGAAGACCATTCTTATCAACGGCGCACTCAACGCAAAGATCGTTGGTCAGAAACCGGTGACGATCGCCGCTCTTGCCGGTGTCACGGTTCCCGAATCCACCAAGATCTTAATTGGCGAAGTGGAATCGGTAGACATTTCCGAAGAATTTGCTCATGAAAAGCTCTCTCCGGTTCTTGCCATGTACAAGGCAAAGGATTTGGATGATGCTTTCGACAAGGCAGAACACCTCATCGCAGACGGCGGTTACGGCCATACCTCGTCTATCTACCTTAACGCCGTTACCGAACGTGCCAAGATCGACGAGTTTGCCGAGCGCATGAAAACTTGCCGTATTCTTGTCAATACTCCGTCCAGCCATGGCGGCCTCGGCGACCTTTACAATTTCAGACTGACTCCTTCGCTCACCCTCGGCTGCGGCTCCTGGGGCGGCAACTCGGTCAGCGAAAACGTCAGCGTCAAGCACTTACTCAATATCAAGACGGTTGCCGAGAGGAGAGAGAATATGCTGTGGTTCCGTGCGCCTGAAAAGGTATATATGAAGAAAGGCTGCTTAACGGTTGCCTTGGATGAACTGAAAAATGTCATGGGCAAGAAGAAGGCCTTTATCGTTACCGACAGCTTCTTGTATCAGAACGGCTACACCAAGCCGATCACCGATAAACTCGATCAGATGGGCATTATCCACACCACGTTCTCGCATGTTGCTCCCGACCCGACGCTCGCTTGCGCCAAAGAGGGCGCGGCTCAGATGACCGCCTTCGCGCCGGATGTCATTATTGCCATCGGCGGCGGCAGCGCCATGGATGCCGGCAAGATCATGTGGGTTCTGTATGAACATCCCGAAGCAGACTTTATGGATATGGCTATGCGCTTTGTCGATATCCGTAAACGTATCTATACGTTCCCGAAGATGGGCGAAAAGGCATATTTCATCGCTATCCCGACCTCGGCCGGTACCGGTAGTGAAGTTACCCCGTTCGCCGTTATCACCGATGAAAAGACTGGCGTGAAATATCCGCTTGCTGACTATGAACTGATGCCGAAAATGGCGATTATCGACGCGGATATGCATATGACGGCGCCGAAAGGACTTACCTCGGCTTCCGGTATCGACGCTGTAACGCATGCTCTTGAAGCTTATGCTTCTATGATGGCGACCGATTATACCGACGGTCTTGCACTCCGTTCGCTCAAAATGATATTTGAATATCTGCCGCGTGCTTACGATAACGGTCCGAACGACCCTGTTGCACGTGAAAAGATGGCAAATGCCGCAACCATGGCCGGTATGGCGTTTGCAAACGCATTCCTCGGCGTCTGCCACTCCATGGCTCATAAGCTTGGCGCTTTCCATCATCTGCCGCACGGCGTTGCCAATGCTCTTATGATTGATGAAGTGCTTCGTTTCAATGCGGCCGAAGTTCCCACCAAGATGGGTACGTTCCCGCAGTATGACCATCCGCACACGCTTGCCCGCTATGCAGAAGTAGCCGATTACCTCGGAATCAAGGGCAAGAACGACACCGAAAAGCTTGAAAACCTGATTGCCGCAATCGACGAACTGAAAGAGCGCGTCGGCATTAAAAAGACCATCCGCGACTATGTGCCGGATGAAGCGGACTTCCTTGCACGTCTTGACGATATGACCGAGCAGGCCTTCGACGATCAGTGCACCGGCGCAAACCCGCGTTACCCGTTAATGAGCGAAATCAAGGGCATGTACCTTAACGCCTACTATGGCAAGCACGACGTGATCTGATCCGAAGAACGTCCGCAATTCCGTTCCATTTGAGAAAAAAGAGATTTAAGGAAGGATGCATCATTATGAAACTTGACAGAATCATTGCCGTCCGTACCGGTAAGACCATTTACCGCGACGGCGACCGCGTTATCAAAGTGTTTGATTCCGATTATTCCAAGGCGGATATCTTGAATGAGGCGCTCAACCAAGCGCGTATTGAAGAAACCGGACTTGCTATTCCGAAAGTCCTCGAAGTAACCATGATCGACGGCAAATGGGCGATCATCACCGAATATATCGAGGGCAAGACCATGGCGGAACTGATGAAAGAGAACCCCGACAAGTTCGATGAATATCTGGATCAGTTCGTGGACTTGCAGCTTTTGGTTCATTCCAAAAAAGCTCCGTTGTTGAACAAATTAAAGGATAAGATGAACCGCAAGATTACCCAGACTGATCTTGACGCTACCACACGCTATGAACTTCATACGCGTCTGGAATCCATGCCGAAGCATGACAAGGTCTGCCATGGCGACTTTAACCCGTCCAATATCATCGTTACCAAGACCGGCGAGCTTTATATCCTCGACTGGGCGCATGCCACCCAAGGCAATGCGTCTGCGGATGTGGCGCGCACCTACTTGCTGTTCTGCTTGGACGGCGACCGTGCCAAGGCCGATAAGTACCTTGACCTGTTCTGCAAAAAGAGCGACACGGCCAAACAGTACGTCCAGAAGTGGCTCCCGATCGTTGCCGCCTCCCAGTCTGTCAAGGGCAAACCCGAAGAGCGTGACTTCTTGCTCTCTTGGGTAAACGTTGTGGAATACGAATAAAAAAGAGCTTTATTCAAGCACTGCACTCAGCCGCAGGTCGGAATTTCCGGCGTGCGGCAGAGCCGTATTTAAACCCCTTTCCATCCCCTTCGTAGAATTTTTAACATTTTTACCGTTTTCCGGTTGTTTGGCTTGACAAATACCGCCAAATTTCGTATAATTATGATAGATTTTGCGAAATACAAGGTGACGCTTTGTAAAGAAACGCACAACAAGAAAGGAAATGACAGAACTATGAAAATTACTGTTTGCATCGGAAGTTCCTGCCATATTAAAGGCTCGCGGCAGGTAGTTGAGTTACTCCAATCGAAAATTGCCGAGCATGATTTAAAAGATAAGGTAGAGCTTGCCGGCACGTTTTGCCTTGGCCGATGTCAGGAGGGCGTCTGTGTGCTTCTCGATGATGAGTTCTATTCGCTGACGCCGGAAAATACCGAAGAATTCTTTAACACCGAAGTCTTGGCAAAAATCTGACACGCTTTTTAAAGGCCTGTCGCACATAGCGCAATGCGGAAGGAGTATTCTACCTATGGCGGAAGCTTTAAAGCTGAAAAAATCCAATTGTAAGAACTGTTATAAATGCATCCGTCACTGTCCGGTCAAATCCATTCGTTTTTCGGGCAGTCAGGCGCATATCGTAGAAAACGAATGTATTCTCTGCGGACAGTGTTTTGTCGTATGTCCCCAGAATGCAAAAGAGATCGTTGACAGTACCGAAAAAGTCAAGGTTATGCTGCAGGACGGAAATGTGTATGTGTCGCTTGCGCCGTCCTTTGCCGCAAACTACGTGGACGTCGGAATCGAGGGTATGCGCGAAGCCCTGCAAAAGTTAGGCTTTACCGACGCCGAAGAAACGGCGGTGGGAGCAGCTATTGTCAAAACCGAATATGAACGGATCCTTGCTGAAGGTTCAAATGATATTCTTATTTCCTCCTGCTGCCACTCGGTGAACCTCATGATTCAAAAGCATTTCCCGGCGGCGCTTCCGTTCCTTGCCGATATTCTTTCACCGATGCAGGCGCATGCGGCGGATATCAAAAAACGCCACCCGGGTGCGAGAGTCGTATTTGTCGGCCCATGCGTCGCCAAAAAAGACGAAGCCGATCGCTACGAGGGGTATGTGGATGCCGTATTGACTTTTGAGGAGCTTTCCGGCATGTTTGAAGAAAAGAATATTGTGCCGGAGCAAAAGCTTGATCATACCGAAAAGTCAAAAACGCGCGTTTTCCCGACAACCGGCGGTATTTTGAAGAGCATGACGCTTGATTATAAGAATTATACATACATTGCTGTCGACGGCACGGAAAACTGTATTACGGCTTTGAAAGACATTGCCGACGGAAAACTGCACCGTTGCTTTATCGAAATGTCTGCCTGTACCGGGAGCTGTATTGGCGGCCCGGTCATGGAAAAGCAGCATAAGTCTCAGATCAAGGGCTATATCGATGTGACCTCTTATGCAGGAAACGAAGATTTTGACTTTACCATGCCGGACGCGGCGGAATTGATTAAGCCTATGCCGGCCATTATCCAAGAGGCGGTCAAGCCGACCGAACAGGAGATTTTCGCCGTACTTCGCCAAATGGGCAAAACCAAGCCGGAACTGGAACTCAACTGCGGTTCCTGCGGCTATAATACCTGCCGCGAAAAGGCGATTGCCGTCTGTGAGGGAAAAGCCGAGATTTCTATGTGTCTGCCGTTCCTTATGGAGCGTGCCGAAAACTTCTCGGACTATATCATCAACAATACGCCTAACGGCATTCTTGTTATCAATGAGAATTTCGAGGTTCAGCAGATCAATCGCTCTGCCATGAAGATTCTCAATATTTCCAAAGAATCCGATGTGCTTGGCGAGCCGGTTATCCGCATTATGGATCCCAAAGCGTTTGTCGATGTCAGCAATACCGGGCATAATATTTATGACGAACGCAAATATCTTGCCGAATATAAGCGGTATGTCGATGAAACCATTCTCTATGACCGCGAATTCCATATTATTATCTGCATGTTGAAAGATGTCACCGAAGAGGAAGAATTGCGCGAAAAGAAAGAATCCATGCGCACGCAGACCGTCGAAATCGCCGATAAGGTGGTTGACAAGCAAATGCGCATTGTCCAGGAGATCGCGTCGCTTTTGGGTGAAACAGCCGCGGAAACAAAAATTGCGCTTACCAAGTTAAAGGAGTCGATCAAAGATGAATGATCTCTGTGTCGATATCGGCTGGCAAAGCATCAATCATGACGGCGAGCAGTTGTGCGGCGACCATGTGGATATCATCGAACCGGATGAAAATTCAACCATCGTTGTGCTTGCCGACGGCCTTGGCAGCGGCGTAAAGGCCAGCATTCTTTCTACGCTCACCTCAAAGATTATCTCTACCATGATGGCAAACGGTCTATCGTTGGAGGATTGCGTCGAAACCATTGCCGCCACGCTTCCGATCTGCTCAGAACGCAAGGTTGCCTATTCCACGTTTACCATTCTCCATATCGTGAACAACGAAGAAGCCGAAATCATTCAGTATGACAATCCGCACGTGATTTTGCTGCGTGACGGCGAAAACGTCGAATATCCCGAAATTGAAATGAATATCGGCGGCAAGAAGATCTATAAATCCCGCGTGCGTTTAAACGAGAACGATATTTTCATTGCCATGAGTGACGGCTGTCCGCATGCAGGTGTGGGAATGTCGCTCAACTTTGGCTGGAAACGGGAAGATATCATCGAATTCATGAAAACCTTCTATTTCGTCGGCTATACGGCAAAGACACTGACTACGCTGTTACTTGATGAGGTAAATAAGCTGTACGGCGGCAAACCGGCCGATGACGCCACGGTCTGCACTGTGCGTATCCGCAAACGCGAGCCGATGAATATTCTGTTCGGCCCGCCCTCCAACCGCGACGACTGCGGCAAAATGATGTCGCTCTTCTTCTCCAAAGAGGGCAAACACATCATCTGCGGCGGTACAACTTCGTCGATTGCCGCAAAATTCTTGGGAAAGCCGTTACGTGTCAACCTCGATTTTGCGGATAAGGATATTCCGCCGACGGCAAGTTTGGAGGGGGCGGATCTTGTCACTGAAGGCGTTATCACCATAAACCGCGTATTGGAATACGCCAAAAACTATATCAAAGACAACAATTCCTATTCCGAATGGAGCTGTAAGCGCGACGGTGCGTCGCTCATCTGCCGGCTCTTGTTCGAGGAAGCGACCGATATCAACTTTTTTGTCGGCCGTGCGATAAACCCTGCGCATCAGAATCCCGATCTGCCGATCAATTTCAGCATAAAAATGCAGCTTGTCACAGAGCTGACCGAATGCCTTGAAAAAATGGGAAAACGCGTCAAGGTCAGCTATTTTTAAGATACCTGTATACAAAAAAGCCGCAAGAGCGGCGTAACCCATGAAAGAGAGAGAAAACCCATGAGAAAGTTTGATACCAAAATACAGTATCTCAAATACAAGGTGCTCAGAGAAGTCGCGCGCCTTGCCTGGAACGATAAGCTGCTCGAAGGAGCGCTCGATATTCCGAAAACCATTGTGCCCGGGAAAGTACCGACCATGCGGTGCTGCGTGTATAAGGAGCGCGCCATTCTTGCCGAACGCGTGAAGATCGCTATGGGCGGTGATGTGACAAACCCCAATGTCATTGAAGTTATCGACATTGCCTGCGACGAATGCCCGATGGGCGGCTATGAAGTGACCGACGCTTGCCGCGGCTGTCTGGCACACCGTTGCGAGGATGTGTGCAAACGCGGCGCTATTACGTTTGATCATCAGCAGAAAGCGCATATTGATAAAAGCAAATGCGTTGAGTGCGGCGCCTGTGCCAAAGTCTGCCCGTACAGTGCTATCATGGATTACAAGCGTCCTTGTGAACGTTCCTGTAAGGTTAAGGCTATCTCTATGAGCGAAACCAAAGCCGCTTCCATTGACAATTCCAAGTGTATTTCCTGCGGCGCTTGTGTTTATCAGTGTCCGTTCGGCGCGATTACCGATAAATCGTTCCTTTTGAACGCCATTGATATGTTGAAAAAGAGCGACAATAACAAGAAATACAAAGTTTATGCCGTGGTGGCTCCGTCAATTTCCAGCCAGTTCACCTATGCAAAGCTCGGTCAGGTGTTAAGCGGTATCAAACAGCTCGGATTCTATACCATTGTTGAAGCGGCGCTCGGTGCGGATATGGTGGCGTATTCGGAATCAAAAGAGCTTGCCGAAAAGGGCTTTCTCACCAGTTCCTGCTGCCCGGCGTTTGTGGATTATGTCAAAAAGCAGTTTCCCGATCTTGCGCCCTACATATCGCATAATCTTTCGCCGATGGGTGCAATTGCACGCTATATGAGAGAAAAAGAACCCGATTGCAAGATCGTGTTCATCGGGCCGTGCACGGCTAAAAAAATGGAATTCCAGAAAGAAACGGTTCATCCGTATATCGACTGTGTCATTACGTTTGAGGAATTGCAGGCCTTGTTTGACAGCAAGGACATCGATATCACAACCCTTGAAGAGGATGTGCTCGACAACGCCTCCTACTATGGCCGTATTTTTGCACGCAGCGGCGGTCTTTCCGACGCAGTTGCGCAAGCGTTGAAAGAGCAGGAAATCGACAATTTCGATCTCAAAGCGGTGGCATGCGACGGAATCGAGGCTTGCCGCATGGCGCTTTTAAAAGCGTCCAAACGTGTGCTTGACGGAAACTTCATCGAAGGTATGGCCTGTATGGGCGGCTGTATCGGCGGTGCCGGTTGTTTGACGCATGGCGAAAAGAACAAAGCGGAAGTGGATAAGTATGGCAAGCAGGCGTTGGAAAAGACGATTACCGACGCAATCAGCGTGCTGAAATAACCGTTTGTCATTAACAAAAATGGGGGCGTCCCCGCGAATTTTGCCCTCTTTTCCGACAAGAAAAGAGGGCAAGCCTTAAAAACGCACGGCAAACCGGAATGTTCCGGCTTGCCGTGCGTTTTCTGTTTTATAGTATCATTTTTCTTGAAAGACCCCATTTAATTCGCGCATTTTTTCCGGGGACGGGACAGCAAAACCTGTCATGTTTCTTCCAAGAGCCGCATATTTGTGTTCTCCCATTTTGTGGTAGGGCAAAAGTTCGACTTTAACCGGCCGGTGTGAATCAGCAAGAAACGCTTTGATGTTTTTCATCTCTTCCGCTGAATCGTTGACCGCAGGAATGACCGGTATTCTTATCCGGATTTTGGCGTCGCAGTCAAAGAGTTGTTGGAGGTTAGATAAAATCCGCTCATTGGAAACGCCGACAAATCTTTTATGTATTTCGTCGTTCCGTGCCTTTAAGTCGTACAAAAACAAATCGGTGTAGGGGAGTATTCTCTCAAAATACTCCCACGGAACAAATCCTGCTGTATCAACGGCCGTATGGATATGGTTTTCCTTGCATTTTTTCAATATCTCGCACAGAAAATTGATCTGCAACATGCATTCGCCGCCCGAAAAGGTCACACCTCCGCCGGAGGTTTCATAAAACGGTCTGTCTTTTTGTATTAAGTGAAAAACCTCTTCGACTGTGTATGGCTTTCCGCAGATCTGTTTTGCGTCATTGAAACAGACAAATTCGGTATCTTTTTCCGTGATGCCCTTGCACCGGCCGCATCCGGTGCATTTTTCCTTGTAAAAGAGTATCTGGGGCAGGGGAGATTGACTTTCGGGATTGTGACACCACTTGCAATTTAAGTTACAGCCTTTGAAAAAAACAGTGGTTCGTATTCCCGGTCCGTCAACAAAAGAATTCCTTTGAATATCAAAAAGAATGGCTGTGTTCATCATGATCCCCTATTTTGTATGCGTGGTTCTCTGGATGATCTCGTCCTGCAATCCCTCGTTTAAAAAGACGAAATAATCGGAAAAACCGGAAACTCTGACACGCAGATTTCTGTATTTGTCCGGCGTTTTCTTGGCATTCAGCAAATCTTCTTTGGAAACATAGGTAAGTTGGAAATGTGTTCCGCCCATTTTAAAATAAGATTCAAACAAGTAAACTAATTTTTCAAAGTTTTCATCGTTCTTCACCAATTTCTCATCTAACAGAACATTTGTCACGCTTGGTCCTGTTAAAATGGCGTGCGGATCGCATTTTGCAACCGAGGATAACAAGGCCGTAAGCCCGTTTCTGTCCTTTCCCTCTGTCTGACCGATTCCGAAATTCAACATCTCTCCGTCAGAACGTCCGTCAGGTGTCGCCTTGGTGTGGTCTCCGAAGAATTTGTGATGTTCGTTGTACCCCACAAGATTGCCGAATACAAGCTTTTTGTGCAAATAGTTGTCGCCGGTGTTCCATTTATAAAGGCTTTCAAAGAAACGGTGAGCCATATCGTTGGAAAGGCCGTCGTCATTGCCGAAAAACATTCCCTTTTTCAAGATATATGCTTGCAATTCCTCAAACCCGTTCCAGTTATGCTGCAAAGCTTCGGTCAGTTGCTTCATGGTTACCTTTTTTTCATCAAAAACCAACTGCTTTGTTACAGATAAAGAGTCGATCACATTGGATAAGCCGATTAACAAGCCCACCGCCACATAGGTATCCGTGCCGCCTTGGGTAACACTTTTGGCATTTTCGATGCAACCGTCAAGAAAGATATTGCTCACCAGATTGCAGTCGCGGCTGCGTATCGCCTGCAAACCTTTGCCGATGTTGTCCGCTTCGCGCAGGTCTTTGAACATTTCTTCTTGGAATATCGCATAAAACTCATCAAATGTCCGGGCGTTTTGAATCTCTTTGCTGCGGTTGAAAAATGTGTTCTGGACGCAGCGGACAATGTTCATCGGGTCAAAACCAAACACGATTCCGCCGGGAAGTGCGATCTCGTTGCAGCCGATCATGGTGTAACTCACGGCCTTTTCATAGGAAAACCCGGTATATTCGGTCAAGCCTTTGATGCGCGGTTCATCGTTTACAAAAGCAATGCGCTTGTTCGGGTCCTTCCGTTCGCAATCCATCATGTAGTGCAGAACTTCGTGCGGCGTTTTGGACGTCCAACGCAAAGAAATCTGCGGAATCCATGTCGGCAATTCCATGAGTGAATCCACGATCAGTCGGGATAACTCATTGAAACCGTCCTTGCCGTTTTCAAGATAGCCGCCAACGCAAAAATGAGATTCGCCGCCGCGGTAAAAACGGTCGGAGGATTTGTGGATCCTTGCCTGCAGCATTAAAAACAGTTCCTGCAAATACGCAGACGCTTCTTCGTTGGTCAGAACGCCGCTTTCGATATCGGCTTTGTAAAAACGATATAAATACCGGTCAATTAACCCGATACTGTCCGGAATTAAGCCATAGCAGACGTATAAGGATAAAATAGCCTCATAAAAGCTTTTTGCAGGCTTTTCCGGAACATTTTTAAGGGAACGGGATAATCTCTCCAAATTTTCTTTATACGTTGCATTGGATACGTTTTTTGAAAGAGCCAGCGCTTTTTCGGAGCATTTGTGCGCCCAGTCAATCACAGCGTCGCAAATATCTGTTTGGGTTTCCAGAAATTGAAGGGCTTTTTCGTCATCCTTATGATTTTCGATGGATTCTTGGATGGTTCTCTTCATGCCGCTAATACCGCCGTTAATGATTTTTCCGAAATCTCCTGCGGAGTGTTGCCATTCAAACGTAAGTAAATTGTCAACCGGCTTGTTATAGAAATTCTTGAAAGCGATTCCGAAATTGACGTGTCCTTTCCTGTTGAATATTTCTCCTTCCACACTGCCGTCGAATGCCAATAACCCTGTAAAGGCGGATTCTTCAACAAGAAGCGGTTCCTGATTCCGGATATATTCGCAGACTCTTTTGGCGGACATTTTTATCGGAGGCAAAAAAAGGTCGCACCGGTCGTATTCTGTTTTAACCGGATAAACAAACATCTGACCCGAAACGGTCTTCTGAACTAACTTTTCGATTCTTTCATTCATCTTATCTACACTCCTGAATTACCGGATGGAATACGCGCCGTCTATAATAACGGTTTCTCCACAGATCATCTTTGCTTTTTCATCCAAAAGATACATGGCAAGCCCGGCAATTTCATCGATTGTTGCAAACCTTCCATAGGGAATCCTGTCGTGTTTCATGGAATCCCCCTCGTGCCAGTTGTTCATTTCCGTGGCAACGGGTCCCGGAGCGATTCCGTTTATCGTGATTCCGTCTGAGGCGAACATTTTGCCCCATCCGCGCGTAAGCCCTGTCGCAAGAATTTTGGAGCCGCCGTAGGCGCCGAAAACCGGTTCTTCGCCGGCTACCGAGGTGATGTTTAAAATGTTCCCTTTCACAGCGTTTTCAAGCATATATCGGACAGAAGCCTGCATGGTAAAAAAGACAGCGCTTGCATTAACATCGAAAACATCCTGCCATTCCTTTATCGTTGTTTTTAAGAGACTTTTCTTATCCCATTCACTTCTTTGCGCAAAGATTCCGGCATTGTTTACCACGATGTCCAATCCGCCTAATTTATCAGCCGCTTCCCATATTTTTTCATCGGCCTTATGCAATTCTGCGGCATCCCAAACCATGGGATATACATTTTCTCCCAATTCATGGGCAACGCGTTCCAGCGTCTCGCTGTTTCTTCCGGTTATAACGACCTTGTCGCCGTTTTGCGATAACCGTTTTGCAATGGCATATCCAATGCCTCTGCTTGCTCCGGTAACCAAAGCTTTTCTCATTTTGATCTCGTCCTTTCGTTTGATTTACTATGATTATATAATAATTCGCAGAAAAGTAAATGTTTGTAACGGCATAAATTTGTTTGAAACAGACATTTTTCTTGAATTTGACAGAGATCTGTGCTATAATAAAAGGCAGTAAAGAACATGGTGAAAAGAATAAGGGGTGTAAAAATGTCCTATGAACTTCAAAAGGCATTGCCTATTGAGGACGCTGTATTCTTTTGTGCTACGCTGACGAAGGGTAAACCGTATATAGCGGCTGAACCCCGGAATCATGAAAGTTTTGCCTTTGTCACAAACGGAACGCTCGGATATACCAAAGAAGGAAAGACCGTTCAGATAAAAGCGGGACAGATTGCCTATATTGCCAAAGGTTCGGTTGATGAAAGCGGCGCATATGATTGCGATGCGGTTTCCTATATGGCGGTCAATTTCAATTTTGAGAAAAAGGTTCAGAAAGCGGACAGCGCTTTCCCGTTTAAAACGGTTTGTTCCGATAAAAATGCCTATCAGTACGAAAACATGTTTCAAAAGGCCGTGAAGGAATATAGCTTGGATCTGCCGGGATCACGGATGATTTGCAATGGAATTTTATGTCAAATGATCGGAATGCTCTATAACAACATGGGGTTTAATCGTGTCAATTATAAAATGGCAGGGAAAATTGAAATTGCCCTTGATTATATAAACCGAAATTACAGCCGCCCGGATCTGAAAATCAGCGAGGTAGCGGAAATCACGGGTATAAGCGAAAAACATTTCAGACGTTTGTTTTTTGATATATACAAGAAGAAACCGCATGAATTTCTAAGGGACTTTCGATTGAACAAAGCCGAGCTATTGATTCAGAACACCGCAAAATCGGTCTCCGATATTGCTCTTCAATGCGGCTTTTCGGATGTGTATTCGTTCAGCCATTGCTTTAAGCATGCTTTCGGGATTGCGCCGAAAGTGTACCGCGAAACGCAAAAAGCTCCTTTCGGATGAGTGGAGATTTGACTTTTCGCAGAGACGAAAAGTAACGTTAAAACCGTCCTTTATATTTTTCGAGAAAAAAAGCAAAACCGACACATCTTTCGATGTGCCGGTTTTGCTTTGGAGTAAAGACACTTGCGTGAAATTTCAGCCGATAAAATTGTAACGTGCGGTGACTTCAAAAATCTGCTCATTTCCGTCCGCATCGGTCGCAATTTTCCATTCACTGTTTTCTAAAACCATAAAGACCTGAATGTGTGCATCGGATTGGTCTAGGGGAATATCCACATATAGACTGTTTTCCGAAAGCCTGGAATAGGTCGCCTTATTCACATCCACTGTGTAGCGCGAACCAAAACGTGCATTGGCCGCATCACAGGCAGTCTTGACGAAAGATAAAACAGGAATTCCATTGCTTTGCCAATCGTTTTCATCGCGAACGACAGAATTGACGTTTCCGTTTTCTGCGGCAGAATTTTCGGGCAACGCATTATTTGCGTCTCCGTTTTCAGCTTCGTAAATGGAGGACGCGTCTCTGTCGGAGTCGTCAAAACCGTTTTCCACGTTGGAGATCTGTGCGTCGTTGGAGGGAGCAAGGGCGTTGCTTGCGGATTCGCTGATATTGCTGTCAGAATTTCCGGCAGGCATTTGGAAACTTGTGCCGTTTGTACCGTCAGGTGATTCACTTACACCGTCAGACGGATTTGACAAAACGTCTGTTTCCGGAGGAGCGGACGAACCGCCGCTGGAAGCTCTCATAGAGAACAGACCGGATGAGCCGGAAAGAACGTCCGAATTTGCAGAAACATCTGAGATTTGTGCGTCGGCAGATGCATAATTGACTTGTTCTTCCGTTTTTTTGAATTCCGCACTTTCGGAAGAGCCGGCATTGGCAAAATACAGGACATTTTTGTTTTCGCCTATGGAGTCCGCGGCAGAATCCGTTTCAAAATCGCTTATATCAGCTGTGCAAGAGGAATCCGAATCCTCTGTGTTGCCGTTTTCGGCGGTTTTGTCTGTCAGGAACGCATCATCGCCGGCATTTTCATCTTCGTCAGCAACCACTTTGGAGTCGCTTGCGTTTCCGGCGAAGAAAGATGCCTTTGGCATTAACGCCGTTTCGTTTGGGGTAATATCGGCTTTGCCGGCATGCATAAAGTTGAGCGCGGTCGGCGCTGCAAGAACGAGAACCATCAGGCAGGCGGCGGCAAGCCCCGCGTGACGGAAAATTTTAGGCTTTACGGACGGTGTGCGTCCGAAGATTGCTTGCTTGCCGATCTCATCCATAACGGAATCGGCAAGTCCGACACTGCCTTTCACAAGCGGTTCGACATCAAGTTCTTTTAAGGCCTGTTTCATGATTTCCGTCTCGTTCTGAAAATTCCGGCAGAAATCGCATGTTTTCAAATGAGCCTTTTGTGTGTCAGTCAGCTCTCTTTCGTCCGCAAGGGCAAGTCTTGTGCTCTCGCACAATTCGTCCGAATGGCCAAAACAGCCGTCTGCGCCGGGCTCGTTTATCATGCCGCCGGTGGAGTTTTTCATGTCCGCACACCTCCTTTCAGGGATTCTTCCGCCGGTGGAGTTTTTCATGTCCGCACACCTCCTTTCAGGGATTCTTTGTGATAGAAAAATCTTATTTTTTTTCTTAATTTTTCCGGCTGCACTTATATGACGCGCCCGATCGGAAAAAAGTTCCGTTTAAAAATACTTTTTTTCTTCTAATTTTTTTCGCAGTGCCTCTCTTGCCCGGAAAAGCCGGGATTTGACGGTTCCGGCCTCTAAGCCTAACCTTTCGCCGACCTCTTCGTAAGAGTAGCCGTTTATGTCGCGCAGTAACAGAATTTCTTTGTGCTCATCGCTCAATTCTTCTAATGCGGCATAGAGAATGCGCCGCCGCTCGGAATCGAGAGCCGCCTTTTCGGGATCGTTTTTGCCGGAAACGTCGGGAATTTCGGCTATGTATTTCTCGCCGTCCTCGTTTTCGGCGTCAATGCTTACCGTTCGGTTTTTCTTTTCGCGCCGCAGATAGTCGAGCGCGGCGTTTTTGGCAATGCGGTACAGCCAGCTTGAAAAACTGCTTTCGCCCTTGAACGAACCAATGCAGTGATATAACTTCAAAAAGACTTCCTGCGATACATCAAAGCTGTCGTCATAATTGCGGATAACCGAATAAACGGCGGTGCAGACATATTTTTCATATTTGCGCACTAACCGTTCAAAAGCGGCGGTGTCGCCGCCGGCGGCAAGATACGCGTCGCGCGTGTCCTCCGGCAGTGACTCATCGAGCGTCCGGGCCGGCTTGCGGAATGAAAACATGTCTGCACCTCCTTTGCAGTTTTTTAACGGCATACTTTTTTACAAATGGGCTTATGCTGTAAACAGAAATTTCTACTATATTGTATCACACATTGTGTATAAATTCAATAAGCAAATGTGCAAAACTTTTAAAATCTTTCTTGGCTGTGACAGGGCGATTCGGATAATTTTATACATTTTCAGAAAAATGTCAGCAAATATGACAATATTAAAAAAATGTTTATTGCACTGTGCCCGATTGTGTTATATAATAATATATTATAATAGGAAGAAGGAGTGACCCGACTTGAAAGAACCTGAAACCGTACAGAAGCCGTCGTTCTTTGAGAAGTTTGCAACGGTGGTGGTGGATCGGCGCAATCTGATCTTTTTTCTGTATATCAGTGCTTTTATTTTTTGTATTTTTTCAAGCGGCTGGGTAAAGGTGTGCAACGACATCACCGAATACCTTCCGCCCGAAACCGAAACCCGGCGCGGTCTTACCATTATGGACGAGGAATTCACCACGTTCGGCACAGCGCGCGTCATGGTTTCCAATATTACCTATGACAAAGCCGAAGAGCTGAAAGAAACGCTGGAAGAAATCGACGGCGTCAGTGAAGTGGATTTCGATGACACCGACGAGCATTTCAAAAACGCTTCCGCCATGTTCGGCATCACCTTTCATGCCGAAGAGGATGAGGCGCTTGCGATTGACGCCATGAATGCGGTAAAGGAAACGCTTTCCGATTATGACGTCTATGTTAAAAGCACGGTCGGCAGTTCGGATTCCGAAACGCTTGCCGAGGAAATGAATTTAATTCTGCTCATTGCGGCTGTCATTATCGTGTTAGTCCTTTTGTTCACTTCGCGCACTTATGCCGAGATTCCGGTTCTTATCATGACGTTCGGCGCGGCGGCGCTTTTGAACAAAGGAACCAACTTCATGTTTGATGAAATCTCGTTCGTGTCCGATTCGGTCACGGTTGTGCTGCAGCTTGCGCTTGCCATTGACTATGCGATCATCCTTTTGCACCGTTTCACCGAAGAACGCGCTACCAAACCGACCCGTGAGGCGGCCATCGCCGCGCTCAGCAAAGCCATTCCCGAAATATCTTCCAGCAGTCTTACGACCATTTCCGGCCTTGTCGCCATGATGTTCATGCAGTTCCGCCTGGGCTTTGATATGGGTATTGTGCTTGTCAAGGCGATTTTGCTCAGCCTGATTTCGGTATTTACGTTAATGCCGGGCTTGTTGGTATTATTCTCCGGACTGATTGAAAAATCGGCGCATAAGAGCTTTGTTCCGAAGATTGATAAATGGGGCAAGGTCGTCGTTGCGACGCGCTATATTGTGCCGCCGGTATTTGTATTAGTGATTGTGGGCGGTTTCTTCCTTTCCAATAATTGTCCGTATGTGTACGGCTTTACGCTTGTCGATACCTCCCGCAAAAACGAAACGCAACTGGCTGAGGAAAAAATCGAGGATACGTTCGGCAAACAGAATCTGCTGGCGCTTATCGTTCCGTCCGGCGATTATGAAGCCGAGGGAAATATCCTCAAAGAACTGGAACGCTATGACGAGGTAGACCATACTGTTGGCCTTGCCAACCAAGAGGCTATGGACGGCTATCTTCTCACCGATAAACTCACACCGCGTGAATTTTCCGAAATGACCGATATCGATTATGAATTGGTGTGCGCCGTTTATGCCGCCTATGCGTTGGACGACGAAAATTACGGAAAACTTGCGAGCGGCTTCGACTCATACAGCGTGCCGTTAATCGATATGTTCCTCTTTATCTGCGAAAAGAAAGATCAAGGCTATATAACGTTAGATGACGATGAATTGGACAGCGACCTCGATGAGCTGTATGACAAGCTGCTCGACGCCAAAGCACAGCTGCAGAGCGACGAATACACGCGAATGCTTATCTACCTGACATTGCCGGAAGAGGGCGACGAGACCTTTGCGTTCTTAAAGACCATTCACGGCATTGCGGAAAAGTATTATGACGCGGATAAGGTCGTTCTGGCCGGCGACGCGGAAAACGACTATGACCTGTCGGCCTCCTTTGTGACGGATAATATCATGATCAGCGTTCTTTCTGCTGTGTTTGTCATTATCGTCCTGTTGTTCACCTTCCAGTCGGTCGGTCTGCCGCTTCTTTTAATCGCCGTCATCCAAGGCAGTATCTGGATCAACTTCTCCTTCCCGACCATTACGTCAAGCCCGATTTACTTCCTTGGTTACTTAATCGTAAGCTCCATTCAGATGGGCGCCAATATCGACTATGCTATCGTTATTTCCAGCCGCTATATGGAACTGAAAAATTCCATGCCGCCGCGGAAAGCCATTGTCGAAGCGCTTAACCTTGCTTTCCCGACCATCGTTACTTCCGGTACGATTCTTGCTTCCGCCGGCATCCTGATTGCACAGCTTTCGACCAACCCCGTTATCGCCGGCATCGGTTCCAATCTCGGACGCGGAACGCTGATTTCCATGTTTCTTGTTATGGGAGCATTGCCGCAGATACTGCTTCTCGGCGATATTATCATTGAAAAAACAAAATTCTCGATTCCGCTGCCCGAAGTTACCAAGAGCACTTCCGGCACGGTGTTTGTCAGCGGCCGAGTCCGCGGCCGTGTTTCCGGCTTTGTGGACGCCAATATCACCGGTGTTATCCGCGGTAACGTGAATGCCATCGTCGAGGCCGGTAATATCCGTGAAGAAAACAGTCTGCCGGAATCCCCTCAAACGCCCGGTCAGATCGAATCTCCCGAAAACAAAGAACAGACCGGAAAGGAGGAAGATACGCATGAAAACGCTTAATAAAACCGATCTCTTCAAAAACTTTCAGCATGTTGCCGGAAAAACGACTGCGCTTTCGCTGTCGGTCCTTTTAACGCTCGGCTCTCTTCCGGTCTACGGTGCTCCGAATACCGGAGCGGCGGATGCACAGGCGGCGGAAACTGTAAGTGACGCGCCGGTTCAAGTCGTTTACCCCGAGGGGGCGCTTCTCATCGGCTCAGCCGAAGAGCTTATCGCGTTTGCCCAAAATTGCTCCCTTGACAGCTATTCGACCGGACTCAAAGTGTTCTTAACGAATGATATCCGCATGGATTATGATGAATTTTCCGGAATCCCGTATTTTGCCGGAGAGTTTGACGGCGGCGGCCATGTTGTGGACGGCGTGTCCATAACGGCCGGCGGTTCGACACGCGGCTTTTTCCGCTATGTGGCAAAGGGTGCGACGGTCAAGAATTTGACTGTGCGCGGCGTTATCCGACCGCAGGGGACAAAAGCGACCGTCGGCGGAATCGTCGCCGATAATAAAGGAACAATTGTCGGCTGTCGGTTCAACGGCACGATTGAAGGAAAGAGTGATGTCGGCGGAATCGCAGGCCTTAACGGCGAGACCGGTCAGATCGTGGACTGTACCTCATGGGGCAGTATCACCGGCGAATACCGCACCGGCGGTATTTGCGGCAAGAATACCGGCAGTATCACCGGCAGTGCCAACCACGCGCGCGTCAATACCGTTGAAGTGGAAGTCACGCTTGATGTGAGCGATTTTGATATCCGGAAGATCACCGATGCCGAAACTAACCTTACCTGTACCGATACCGGCGGTATCGCCGGCTATTCTTCGGGCATTATCCGTTCGTGCAGCAACCGCGGCACGGTCGGCTATCCGCATACCGGCTATAACGTCGGCGGCATTGCCGGACGTCAGTCGGGTTTCATGAGCGAATGCAGTAACTACGGCAAGATCTACGGCAGAAAAGAAGTGGCCGGGATTGTCGGTCAGGCAGAGCCGTATGTGGCGCTCACTTATAACCAGAGCATTTTGAACGACATTTTCGATGAATTCGATAATCTACAAGGACTGCTTGGGGATATGCTTGATCACAACACCGATTTGCCCGGCGATATATCGAAGCATTTAGATTCCTTGAACGACAGCCTGACCGGCGCCAAGGACAGCACCAAAGAACTGATCGATACGGTCAGCGATTGGGGCGATGAAAGTATCGATTCCATCAACGACGCCATTTCGCGCGTCTCGCTTGTGATCGACAATGTTTCCCCGGCCGTGACTGATTTGCAGGTTGCGCTTGATAAACTTTCGCGCGCCTGTGATTATTTGGACGACGCGCTTGTCAATTCCGAAGAAGCCGTTCGTATCTTAACCGATTCCCAGAATCTGGAAGATGCATTAAACAGCATAAAAACCGTATCGACCGAAGCTGAAAGCGCCTTAAAAGACCTGTCTGACGCGATGCAGGCTCTTAATGCGGCTCTTGGCGATGCCGATAAAACGTCTGACGCGCTCGATGATATCACCGACGCACTCAAAGCGCTTTCCAAAGCGCTGGATAAAATCGATACTTCGATTTCCAAGATCGCGGATCTCATCGAGATTCCCGATTTAAGTGGTCTGACTGCCGAAGAAGCGTTAAATCTGGATATTGATTCCATTACTTCCGACTTCAAGGCGTTTAAAAAGGAATTTAAGAATATTGCGCAAAACGTCAGTAAGGCAAACGACGCGCTGACGCTCATTCTTGACAGTGTGAGCGTGATTACGGGCGAGCTTGACCCCAAAATGCTCCGCACCTCTCTCACAACTATGTCGCGCGCCTTTGATACACTGGCGAACACCTCGGACGACATCAATGCGGCGCTTGACAGTATGATTGCATTAAGCAGTGACCTGAAAGACGCCGGCGGTGCGATCAGCGACGCAGCAGAATCCATGCAAAGCGTGACAAAAGAATTCCAAAACGCGTTCGATTGGTTCGCCAAAGCAAGCGAACGCTTGAAAAATACGGCAGATCAGCTTACCGCTATGCCGGACATTGAATTTTCCAAGATTGGCGATAAAGTTTCCAGTACTTCCGATTCATTGAACCAAAGCGTAACCGAAATGCAGGATATCCTTTCTTCCCTCAATAACCTTGTTACCGGCTCCTCCGATACCATGGTTTCCGACCTGAAAGGAATCAACAATAAGTTCAGCGATATCATTTCACTTTTCCGTAAAGCCAACGACGACGCAACCGCCGATAAAACGGTGGACGACGTGTATGAAGATATTTCCGAAAACGACACCGAGAGCTCCAATGCCACCGGAAAAGTGGCGAATTGCTATAATTACGGCACGGTAGAGGGCGATGTCAACATCGGCGGTATTGCCGGATCTATGGCCATTGAGCGCGATTTTGACCCCGAGGACGATTTGCAGAAAATCGGAAACCGCTCGACCGACTTTGTGTTCCGCACAAGAACGGTGTTACGCGACTGCGAGAACCGCGGCGAGATTACAGCCAAGAAAAATGCAGCCGGCAGCATTGTCGGACGCATGGATATCGGCATGGTTATCGGCTGCGTCGGCTATGGCACAGTCACCAGTACGGGCGGCGATTATGTCGGCGGCATTGTCGGCATCAGCTATACGTCGGTTTTTGGCTGTAAAGCCAAGGCTACGCTGTCCGGCAGACGGTATGTCGGCGGCATTGCCGGTATGGGACATGACGTGAAAAACTGCATCAGCGTTCCTGCCGTGGACGAGGGAGAACAGTTTGTCGGGGCAATTGTAGGAGATGCAGACGGAGATGTGCTCTCCAATCGATTTGTCAGCCGCGAAATTGCCGGCTGGGACGGCGTAAGCTACGCCGGAAAGGCCGAGCCGATGACCTATGACCAACTCCGTGCCGAAACCGGACTTCCGGCGGATTTTGCAACCGAAACCGCTGTTTTCAAGGCCGAGGATACGGTTGTTGCACGCATTAACTACAATTACGGCGAGCCGATTCCGGCTGACCGTATTCCGGCAGTTCCGTCCAAGGACGGCTATGAGGGAAAATGGCAGTATGCCGGCGGAGCGCTTACCTATGGCCGGATCATTGAGGCAGAGTATAACCCGTTTGTCACAGCCTTGCAGGCGACCGGCGACGAGTCCATGCCGGATGTCCTTTTGGACGGCAGTTTCAATACGACGGCTCTTGCTGAAATTACAGCCTTTGACGGCAGTCTTGCCGGACTTCCCGAAACAAAATCACAGCCCCTTGCTTACAGCTTTACCATTTCCGGTACATCGTGCGGCTTGGACGGCTATCGGGTACGCATTAAAAAGCCGGAGACCTTCAAAAAGACCGCCGTGTACCTCTTTGACGGCACAAAGTGGGAGAAGGCCGATTCGTCGGAAGACGGCAGTTATCTTGTGTTTGACGCACAAGGAGAGACTGTGTCGTTTGCCTTGATCGAAACGCATAATTACGCCTTGTGGAACTTGCTTTTGGCGGCAGGAATTCTGGTAATTCTTGCGGTGATACTTCTTGTTGTCCGTAAAAGAAAAAAAGCGAGAAAGACTAAAAAGGCATCCGCAAAAGCAGAGAAACACGACGAGAAAAAGGCTTGAATTCTGCTTATATAATATATAAGGAAGAAAAGTATTAAAACAGACGTCTGACAGTGCTCACATAAAAGAAAACAGAGCCGGTTCAGACGTCTGTTTTTAAAAAAAGAACGCTAAAAAACAATATACCGGTATATGAAATTAACGGAAAAAACAGGAGGTACCATATATAATATAATGAAGATTTTTTCTTATTATCTGGCGGCTGTTTCACTTTTGGCAATTCTTTTGACCGTATACGACAAGTATGCCGCGCGCAAAGGAAAGTGGCGGATTTCGGAAAACGCCCTTTTGTGCACTGCGGCGTTTGGCGGTTCGGCCGCTATGTTTCTCACCATGCTTCTTATCCGTCACAAGACAAAACACGTAAAATTCATGGCCGGAATTCCGCTTATTCTGTTGATTCAGATTCTCTTTGCCGCCTTTGTCAAAAACGGAATTTCTTAAACGAAAACCTAAGTAAAAATTCGGTATAATTTACAATTTTTAGCATCTGTATTTGTGCAGATTTATCAAAAAATTCTGCCTTGAAAAACGCCTTTGGCAGACTTGTCGAAATGTAAACTCTTTTTAAACGCCAGCTTTTATGTAAACTGAATTATGCATTTTTTATGCGTGTGAATAATTTTCGGATTTTGGGCATATACTGGTAAAAACAGGAAAAATATCTGAAAATTTCCTGAAAATCGGCGGAAAATCGACAAAATTCCCAAAAAAGGCTTGACAAATCGTGTGAAGTGTGCTAATATACACGATTGCAAAATTGCGGAGGTCGCTTTTTTGCCAAATTTCCGAAAAGGAGCACAGTATGGTTGTGAATGAAAAGTTAACGACAGCGCGAAAACAGACCGTTCTATTTCTGCTTGTTTTTGTGATTGCTGTCGTCCTTGCCGTCCCGACGTACGCTTTTTCCGAAATCTACGGTATTGCTTCTGAAAATACCGCCGAAACCCAATCGTTTTTAACGGAATTGACGGATGGTCCCGTAGATGTCACGCTCGTAATGAACGGCAACGAATACGACTACACCTATTTCCCCGTGGAATGCACGGATTTTCTGGCTTATGCCGGAGTAACCTTAACCGAGATCGATTCCTTGAACGTACCGGTCGACACGATTTTATACGACAACATGATGATCGATGTTTCAACGGTCGAATATAAGCAGTATACCGTTGAGGAACCGCTTGCGTATGACTATGATCTGACGGATGTCGATACGATCCCGAAAGGGGAGATGCGCGTCTTGACCGAGGGCGTGAACGGAATCAAAAACGTCACGTACATCGAAAAATGCGTGGACGGAATTGCCGTCGAACGCGAGATCATTGCAGAGGATGTGATCGTGCCTGCCGTAAACGGCACGGCAGAATACGGCGTCGGCGGCGCGGTGACAGCGTCGGACGGCACCGTCTACACCTACAACTACCGTAAACTCATGGAAGCGACGGCTTATACCTATATGCCGGGGCTTACCACGATGACCACGGCAACCGGCGCAACGCTTGCCAAGGGCATTGTTGCGGTTGACCCGAACGTCATTCCGCTGCATACGAAGATGTATATCACCTGCGATGCGCTTGAATACGGCGTCGGCGTTGCGGAGGACACGGGCGGAGCCATTAAAGGCGATATCGTCGATCTTGCCTTTATGTCGTACAACGAATGCATTCAGTTCGGCCGCCGGAATGTTTGGGTTTATATTTTGGATTAACGGAAAAAGCGACGGATTTTTTGTGTAAAATACCGATATTTGGATTTCATCGGTTTTTTGTGAAAAAACTATTGATTTTTCCAAAAAGATGTGTTATACTATTACACGAAAAATACGGATGTAAGGAGCGGTTGACAAAACCGCTCCTTACTGTTGAAAGACATAACCCATAACACGGTTACACTGTCGGAAACGAAAGGATCATTATGGCTGAAAAAAAGAAAAGCGGGATTGCCGCCCGTGTGGCAGAGCTTGTGAAAGACGCTGTCGAAGAATGCGGCGTATCGCTTTGGGATGTGGAGTTTGTCAAAGAAGGACCGGATCACAATCTGATTATTTACATTGACCGGCCGGAGGGCGTTTCCTTGACCGACTGCGAAATGGTAAACGACGCGGTTGAGCCGATTATCGACGCGGCTGACCCGATCGAGGGAAGCTATTATCTCGAAATCTCGTCGCCGGGACTGGAACGCGAACTTAAAACGCCGGAGCACATCAAGGCGTTTCTGAATTCCGAAGTGACCGTCAAGCTTTTCAAAGCCCTTGACGGAACCAAAACGCTTCACGGCATCCTTTCGGCGTTTGATGAAGAAAACGACAGTATTACCGTTGTATGCGGCGAAAATCCGATAAAGCTTGCACGCAAAGAAATTGCAAGCATCCGCACGGTGTGCGAATTTTAACAGAATCAGTAAAAAACAAATGACGATAGATAGTTGGAGGAATGAAAGGCAATGAACGCAGAATTCTTTAAAGCGTTGGATATGCTGGAAAAAGAAAAGGGAATCCCGAAGGAATACATGCTGGAAAAAGTGGAAGCGGCACTTTTGAGCGGCTTTAAAAGAGATAACGGCTATTCCAATGTACGCATCGAGCTTGACCCGGTCAAGCAGAACGTAAGAGTGTTCAAACAGTTAACCGTCGTAGACCCCGATCTGGAAGAGGACATCCCCTTGACGGCGGAATACAACTTCGATGATTTTGATGAACGTACCGACCGTTTGATCGAAATCGACGACACCACGCCCTACGGCGACGTGTTCGACGATGACGACAGCGGCGCAAAGCCTGCCATTATCCGCCGTAAACACCGCTTCAACGACAAGACCGAAATTTCGCTTGAAGAAGCGCGGAAGATCAAAAAGACCTACAACATCGGCGATATCGTCGAAGTTGAAATCAAACCGAAGAATTTCGGACGTATTTCCGCACAGACCGCCAAACAGGTTATCATCCAGGGTATCCGCGAGGCGGAACGCGACCGCATGGTGCGTGAATATGAGAACAAGAAAGAGGAGATCGTCACAGCTATCGTTTCGCGTATCGACCCGGTTACCGGAAATGCGGTATTGGAACTTGGCAAAAACGAAGTGACCCTCTTCAAAAACGAACAGATTCCCGGTGAGCACTATATCGAGGGACAAAAGATCAAGGTTTATGTTACCATCGTCAAGCGCGAAACCAAAGGTCCGGCTATTGTACTTTCCAGAAAGCACCCCGGCCTTGTCAAGCGTCTGTTTGAGCTTGAAGTTCCGGAAATCCAGGACGGCACGGTCATTATCAAGTCGATTGCGCGCGAAGCCGGCTCTCGGACAAAAATCGCCGTTTATTCGCGCGACCCGAATGTCGATCCGATCGGCGCCTGCATCGGCGCAAAGGGAATCCGCAAAAACAGCATTACCCATGAACTTGGCGGCGAAAAAATCGACATCATCAAATACAGCGAAGTTCCCGAAGAATTCATCCGCGCCGCTCTTGCTCCGGCTACCGTCGTTTCGGTTACCGAAACCGGCGACCGCTCGTGCAATGTGTTAGTGGAAGACGACCAACTCTCGCTTGCTATCGGCAAGGAAGGACAGAATGCCCGTCTTGCCGCCCGCCTGACCGGCTACAACAAGATTGACATCAAGAGCGTGACGGCTGCCCGCGCCGCCGCTTTCAACGATATCATCGAGGGCAGAACCCAAGCGTCGGGTTCGTTCGGTGAAAATCTTGCGCAGGCATTGAAATCTGCCATGGAAACCGATGAAAAAGAAAAAACGGATGAAGCGTCCGATGAGAAAAAGGACGATACCGAAAAGACCGAAGCTTAATAAAGGCACGGCGTAAAACGGTTTTATCCGAAACATAAAAAGCATAGGTGTATTTTTACAGGAGGTTTGGCGGAATTGGCCGCCGTTAGTTCATGCCACAAAAAACAAAAAAAGTCCCTGAACGAAAATGTATGGGGTGCGGAGAAAAAAAACCGAAAAAGGAGCTTCTTCGCGTCGTTCGCACTCCCGAGGGGGAGATTTGCATTGACGATAAGGGCAAACTGTCCGGCAGAGGCGTTTATATTTGCCCGAGCCTTGCCTGCTTAGAAAAGGCAAAAAAGGCGAAACGCTTTGAAAAAAGCCTTGAAACCGCTATTCCGGAAGAAGTGTACGCATCGCTTGGTCGGCGTCTTGCGGAGCTTACCGCAGAAGAGGCGGCCACGGAGGTGGAACCGTGACAGGAACACAAGCAGGAAACGATGTGTCAGCGAGGATCTTAGGTGCCGTGGGACTTGCCGTAAAGGCAAGAGCCGCACTTGTCGGAACAACGCTCAGCGTTGAAAGGATGCGTGCCGATAAGGGAGAACTGTTGATCACGGCGTGCGACATATCGGAAAATACCCGTAAACGGTTAGTCGGAACAGCCGAATTTCATCATATCCCGTATGTCTTGACAGAGCTTACCAAAGCGGAGCTTTCGCATGTAGCCGGTAAAAAATCCGATACGGCGGCTGTTTTGCTGACGGATAAGGGCTTTGTGAAGATCGTAGAAAAAACCGGTATAAAAATACACACAACCAACACGGAGGTGCTTGATTTATATGGCAGCAACACAGAAGTATAAAGTAAACAACATGGCGAAGGATCTCGATAAAAAGACAAAGGAGATCGTGGAGCTTCTTAAAGATAAGGGCTTTGACGGAAAAAGCTCTTCCTCCGTAATGGAAAACACGGAAATCAATTTGGTGCTCAATCACTATATCAATAAGAGCGAGGTCGCGGATATCGCCGCTTACCTTGCCTCTTCCAAACCGACCGTCAAAGCGGAAACGCCGGAAAAGGCACAGCCGGAAAAGAAGACCGCCGAAGTACACGAAGAAAAGGCGGCAAAACCGGAAACAGCCGAAAAGGACGAAAAAACGGCCAAGGCCGAGCCGAAAGCGGAAGTAAAGCCGGAGGTCAAGGAAACCAAGCCGGAAGTGACAAAACCGGAAGTAAAGCCGGAAGCGAAACCGGTTGACGCGCCGACACAGACCGCGTCTAATGACCGTGCCAACGTTTCCCGTCCCGAACACCGCGATTCCCGTCCGAACGACCAGCGTCCGGCTTATCGCGACAACCGCGACGGCAACTTCCGCCGTAACGGTGACCGTCCGTCCTCGTATGGACAGAACGGTCAAGGCGGACAGAATGGGCAGAACGGCCAAAATGGCTATAACCGTCCCGGTCAGTTCGGCGACCGCCGCGGCCCGAACGGTAATGGCGCACCGAACGGCTCCTCAAACCGTCCGTTTGAAAAACGCCCGTTTGACGGTCAGAGAAAACCGTATGGACAGAATGGTTCGCGTCCGCCTTACGGACAGAATGCCGGCGGTCAGATGACCGACAAGCAGATCGAACGTCAGATCAATAAGATTCAGCGTGAGGGCGCACAGCTCTTGAAGCAGGAGGGAATCCGTCCCGAAAAGATGGAACAGTATCCGCGCTATGACAAGAACGAGCGCTTTGACAAATACAGCAACGTCAAATTTACCAAGGACGGCTTTGTCAGCGAACCGGCGCCGGCCGCACAAAAGCCCTCCAAACCGCGTTTCCAGAAACCGTCTGCCGGTCAGGGTATGCGCGACCGTGACGAGGATTCCCAATCCGTCCGTCAGCCGAGCTTAAAACCGGTCTTTGACAAAGACGGCCGCATCAAGAGCCGCTATGCCGGCGAACGCAAAGAGGGCGCGTCTCCCGTGGCAGACAGCGACGGCGTTGTTCGCGTGGTCGATATCCGCACCAGCGAAGTTGACCTTTCCAAATACGATGAAAAACTGGATAACCTTGCCGAAATGGTAGACGGAGACGGCGAAAAGGGTGCAAAACCGGCCAAGAAGAAAAATGTCGGCGGCATTCAGAAAGGCGTTGGCGGACGTATCGCAAGAAACGAAGCCGCAGCGCGCGATGTGATGTATTCCGCACCGGGCGGAAAAGGCAAAAAAGGCAAACGCCGCGGAGCGGTCACGACCCCTGCCGAACCGGTCAAAAAGTTCACCGGTCCGATTACCCTGCCCGATACGATCATGATCAGCGATCTTGCTGCAAAGTTGAAGATCACGACCGGCGAAGTCATTAAAAAGCTCCTCGGTATGGGACTTGGCATGGATCAGGTCGGCGCGAACAAAGTGGTCGATTTCGATACCGCCTATCTGCTTGCCGATGAACTCGGCATCGCGGCAGAACACGAAGTGGTCGTTTCCATTGAGGAAAAACTGTTTGCCGAAGAAGAAGCCAAATCCGAGGAAAACCTTGAACCCAGAAGCCCGGTCGTTGTGGTCATGGGTCACGTTGACCACGGTAAGACGTCGCTTTTGGACGCTATCAAGCATACGAATGTCACCGCAGGAGAAGCCGGCGGTATTACCCAGCACATCGGTGCGTATAAGGTGCATATCAACGACCGCGATATCACGTTCCTTGATACCCCCGGCCACGAAGCCTTTACCGCTATGCGCGCAAGAGGCGCTATGGCAACTGATATTGCCATTCTTGTGGTTGCCGCCGACGACGGTATCATGCCGCAGACAGTCGAGGCCATTAACCATGCCAAGGCTGCCGGTGTCTCCATTATTGTCGCAATCAATAAGATCGATAAGCCCGGCGCCAATGTCGAGGCTGTCAAGCAGAACCTGACTAATTACGACCTCGTTCCCGAAGAATGGGGCGGCGATACCATCTGCGTGCCGGTTTCCGCATTAAAACATCAGGGTATTGAAGAACTCCTGGAAATGGTGCTTCTTGTTGCCGATATGAAAGAGCTCAAAGCCAACTACAAGTGCGCTGCCAAAGGCGTTGTTATCGAAGCCAAACTGGATAAAGGCCGCGGCCCGGTTGCAACCGTCCTCGTTCAGGCAGGTACTCTGCACCGCGGCGATATGGTGATTGCCGGAACGGCTCTCGGCAGAGTCCGCGCTATGTGCGATTACACCGGCAAGACGGTAAAAGAAGCAGGTCCCTCTACGCCGGTTGAAATCACCGGTCTTTCCGAAGCGCCTGAGGCGGGTGAAGAATTCCGCGTGGTCGCTAACGAACGGATGGCGAAAGAGCTTGTCGATAAGCGCAAGAACGACGCCAAGGAAGAAGAATTCAAGGCGAATGCCAAAGTTTCGCTCGATACGCTGTTCGATCAATTGAGCGAGGGCGTCAAGGAACTTGCCATCATCGTCAAAGCGGACGTACAGGGTTCGGCAGAGGCTGTCAAAGCTTCCCTTGAAAAGCTTTCCAACGAGGAAGTCAAAGTCAAGGTGATCCACTCGGCGGTCGGCGGCATTACCGAAAGTGACGTTATGCTCGCCTCCGCGTCCAATGCCATCATCGTCGGCTTCAATGTCCGTCCCGATAAGGGCGCGTTGGATTCAGCGGAACGCCAGAATGTCGATATCCGTACCTATCGCGTCATTTATGAGTGCATTGAAGAAATCACTGCCGCTATTAACGGTATGCTTGCGCCTGAATATAAAGAAGTGGTTCTCGGCCATGCGCAGGTCAGAAAGACCATTCACGTGCCGGGTATCGGCTTTGTTGCCGGTTCTTATGTCCAGGACGGCAAGATCACGCGTAATTCGCAGATCCGTGTTGTCCGTGACGGCGTTGTGATTTTTGAAGATAAGATCAGCTCTCTCAAACGCTTTAAGGACGATGCCAAGGAAGTTGCCCAAGGCTATGAGTGCGGTATCGCCTTGGAACGTTTCAACGATATCAAAGAAGAAGATATCCTCGAAGCGTATATTATGGAAGAAGTCAAGAGAGAATTATAAGAGAAGCGTCAAACGCTTTGAAACAGTCGATCGGCAGAGGTTTTTTATAAGCTTTCTGCCGAGCGGCATATATGGGCGTTTTCTTGGTAAAATGCCCGTCCGTGGAAAGGAATTTTGTGTCTATGCAAAAAAGACCGCATTACCATACCAATCGCGTCAATGAAGATATCGCAAGAGAACTCATGTATATCTTGCAGAATGTCAAAGACCCCCGTGTTTCGGGCGGCTTTGTCAGCGTAACCAAAACCGAAACAACGCCTGACCTCAAATATTGCAAAGTCTATTACAGCAATTTGAGCGGTAACGATAAAGAGGTCAAAACCGGCTTGTATTCGGCTATCGGCTATATCCGGCGTGAACTTGCCAACCGGCTTTCCCTGCGTAATACGCCGGAACTTAGCTTTATCAAAGATACCGGCGCGGAACATGGCGCGCGCATTTCCGAACTGTTGAAAGAAATCGAAACGCCGCACGAAGCAAGCGCCGAAGTTGATCCGGATTCGGTAGATCCGGAAAAGGCAGAAGACGCCGAAAATAAATAAGGTATACCGGTATACTTTTATGACCGCGACCGCGATGCGATTGTGTACCGGTATACAACATAAGTGAGGGGAGGCAAAAGCATGAAGAAACACACCGAAACGCCGCGTAAGATGATAGGCGAAACAGCAGCTCCGAAAAGAGATACGATGTTGGGCGCACTGATTGCCGTCAATGCCGTATTGTTTTTGGCAATGCTTGTTTTAAGCGGCATCTATTTGAATTTAAGTATTAACGGCGGCGCGTCGGCCCTGCCGGAAATTCCGGCAAGCGACCGTTGGATTCTTACCGGCAGCGGCAACAACCTGCAAAGCGGCGCTAATAATCTGCTTTCGCCTTCTTTTATCGGCTTTAAAACAGGGGATGGGGCCATGACGGCGGCTACCTTTGATACCACTTCGCGCAAAAATCTGCAAAAAGAATTAGAATCAGCGTTTGAGGCCCTGTTGTCCGGCGAAGTCAGGCGTACTGAGATCCGCAGCGACGCGGACAAGCTTGCTTTTGCCGCCGATCTGTGCAAATCCGAACGATATCTGTTCTGTTCGCTTTTCGGAGAACTTCCGGCCGCTTCTCTTGTGCCCTCCGTTCGTGCCGGGGGATTCCCTGTGCTGGAAGAAAACTTCTTTGTCCGCTACATTTTCCTTTTGCCGGACGAAAACGACGAAACGTATGCGGTGTGCTTGGATGACGATTATAACGCCGTATTTCTGTATCCCAAAGAAAAAATAGCGTACACCGTCGATCGCCTTTCAGCATATAATGGCGTGAGAGGGTATGCCGGTTTTTCCTTTGCGGACGGACTTCCCGAAAGCGCCGTTTTCACCACTTCCTTTGACGTGGACTCTGTGGTGGTTCTGCCCTCCGGTACTTTTTACAACTACGATCCGGGCGAGGAAAAGACAAAAAATCTGTTGAAAACGCTTGGGTTCAATATCAATACCGTCAAAAATATCCGTTCGGGCGGCAATACCGTGTCAAGCTTTGTGGACGGCGAACGGGAACTCACCGTTTCGCTTTCCGACAACCGTTTTACGTTCTCGTCGGGAACAGACGGAATTCCGCTGTCCGATTTTCTCGGGTATTATCCGGCTGACGGAAAATCGTATACATTCAATGACCAGATCCTATGCGTGAAATACTTGCTTGGCGCACTTGACCGCATTCTGGTTGGCGGCGACGCGGCTCCGTCTCTTGTCGGAATAACAAGAGACGCCGACGGTTCATCGGTCTTTCGGTTGAAATATTTCTATAATGGCGTCATGTTGACGGAAAATGCCGCGGACGTGACGGTTACCATTCAGAACGACTGCATAAAAAAGCTTTCGGTCGTAACGCTTTTCTGTGACGGAGGAAGTCTGACCAAGCCGGTTTTGCCGCAGCGTTTAACTTTGCCGCTGTTTGACGGAACAAACGGTTATGCGTACCACGCAATGTTTGAAAACGACCCGGACACCAATCAGGTAAAATTGGTGTGGGTCGCCGGAAAGGCAGGGAATGAGTCATGGAATTGAAAAAAGTCTGTACCTTTCTTGCCGCCGCCTTTTTGGTGGTCGATGTGTTCTTGCTTGTTCTGTGCCTGTATACGCGCGGCAATCTGTTATACCTTTCCGGTGAAATGATTGACAGCGCTGTTTCCTATATCCGTGCCCGGAACGTGGCGGTCGAACCGGCTGTTATCAGCCGAAAAATTCCGGATAACGCCATCTATACCTTTCAGACCGAGAATCCGGCGCTTGCGTTCGGCGTGGCCTCCAAGCTTTCCGATACATTCTTTTCCGGCTCGCCGGTCAGCTTTGTTGAAACGCCGGACGGCGTGTCCTATACCATCGGAAAGAGCGCAGAGGCCGCGGCCGGTTTTCGCGTGTACAGCGACTCGTTCCGCTTTGAGTATGCTAAAACCGATTTCCGCCGCGACTCGCTTGCTCTTTCGGCAGATGCTTTTACCAGCGAAGAACCGATGCTGACCGAAACGCAGAAAAAAACGGTCGATACCTTCATGGACGCTCTGAACGCCACAAAAAACACGCGGAATTCTTATACGCTTTGCGGCGTTATGAATGTGGAGGGCGGCGTCTATGTCAGCCTTTCGCAGAATGTCTATGCCGACTATCCGATTGGCGACATGTTTGCCAATCTTTACTTAACCGATGAAGGCGTGACATATGCCTGCGGAAACCGGATTTTTGCGTCGCTTTCGCGCTCTTACAGCGGAACGCTTGTTGATGGTGTCAACGCGCTCATGTCTCTTGATCTTGCCTCTGTTACAGGCATCGTTTCCGAGCAGATTGTTTATACGCACCGTTACACCGGGAGCGGCACGCATTATCTGATTCCGGTCTGGAAAATCGTATATCTTGATAAGGATAAGCATTCACAGATACTATATGTTGATGATGTAAAAAAATAAACATGTGAATAAAAGGTTAATTTTGACAGATTTCGCTGTTTTTTTCGTGAAAACTGTGCTATAATAACATAGGTTGTAGGATTACGTAAACGAATAAGCGTAAATCCGGTATATTGAAAGAATCTATTTGTAAAAGACAGTATTTTCCGCAGGGAAAAGCCTGCGGACGGTTTTGCGCGTTTTGGCGCATATAGATAAGAATTCTTTTTCACACTTGTTTTGAAAGGAATGGCTTTTAATGGAGAAAATTGTCATTACCGGCAATAAACCATTACATGGCACAATCGAGGTAAGCGGCATGAAAAACGCCGCAGTTGCCATCGTGTTCGGCACAATTTTGGCCGAAGATAAATGTACGCTTGGCAATATTCCGATGATCAGCGATATAGCAGACGCTTTTGAAATATTAACAGCCATCGGCGCAAAGATCCGCCGTATGGATAAAACTACCTACGAAATTGACACAACACATATCAATCCTTGTTCGGCTCCGTATGACCTTGTAAAAAAATTCCGTGCTTCTTATTACATTCTCGGCGCGGAGCTTGGCCGTTTCGGCAAAGCCAAGGCCGCCTATCCCGGCGGCTGTGATATCGGCATCCGCCCGATCGACCAGCATATCAAGGGTTTCAAGGCGCTTGGCGCCAATGTAGAATCCGTTTCGCGCGGCGGATACGTCGATATTACCACCGAGGACGGTTATCTGTACGGCGATTCGGTGTATCTGGATGTGGTTTCGGTTGGTGCGACCATCAATATCATGCTTGCCGCCTGTAAGGCAAAAGGCACGACGGTAATTGATAATGCGGCACGTGAGCCGCATGTGGTGGACCTTGCAAACTTCCTTAACTCCTGCGGCGCGGATATTTCCGGCGCCGGTACGGAGGTTATCAAGATCCGCGGCGTGGAAAAGCTCCACGGCGTGCATTACGACATCATTCCGGATATGATAGAGGCCGGAACGTATATGATTGCGGCGGCGGCCACCGGCGGAGACTTAACGGTCACAAACGTTATTCCGAAGCATTTGGATACCGTGACGGCAAAACTGCTTGAAATGGGTGTCAACGTCGAAGAATTCGATGACGCAGTGCGTGTGTCGGCGTTCGGATGTTCCTTAAAGGGCACTTATGTCAAAACAGCGCCTTATCCCGGTTTTCCGACTGATATGAATCCGCAGATGGGCGTTTTAATGTGTATAGCAAAAGGGGAATCCAGCATTCGTGAGGGTGTTTGGGATAACCGGTTCAAATATGTGGATGAACTGATCCGCATGGGAGCAAAGATCAAGAGCGATTCGCAGTATGCGGTCTTTACCGGTGTGTCGCACTTGCACGGTGCGCCGATTTCGGCATGCGATCTTCGTGCCGGAGCGGCTTTCATCATCGCCGGTCTTATGGCGCACGGCGTAACGGAAATTGACCACATTCACCATATTCAGCGCGGATATGAGGACATTGTCGGGAAGTTACAGCGAGTCGGGGCGGATATTGAGCTTCGCTATGTGCCGGATGATACAGGGGCGTTGGATGCAGTCTGACAGGCGTATCGGGTTTGCTTTTCTTAAAAGAAAAGCAAGACAAAAGAAATTTGATTTTATAAGCGGCGGTTTGATCTATCAAACCGCCGCATGTTTTTGCTTTTCCGTAAAAGCCTGGCAAGAGGCTCTTAGGGAAGTTTTCTTTTTTCGGAAAATTTCCCTAAGGGACGATTAGGGGTGCTTTTCGTTTTGCGAAAAGCATATAAGGGACGGTTTTGGGTGATACTTTTTCGCTTGTACGAAAAAGTAACTAAAAGGGGGACGTTTTTCTGTTACTTTTTGCGGCGTGCAAAAAGTAACCAAAAACACGCCGAGGGCTCTGCCCTCTGGACTCCCAGGGAGCGGTTCAAAATTCCGAGCAGCGGAAATTTTTGCTAAACCACAAGCTATGTGCCTATCAGAAAATCTTTGAGAAAAATCGCTGTCTTGTGCCATATAGCTCGGAGTATTTTGAACCGGTGCGAAAGGGTAACTTTTCTGCGTAAGGATTTGTAGGTGTTTTTGAAAAGGCATGCTCCGATTTGGGTGGACAGTAGGTTATGTGTTTTATGAAATGGGTTGGTTTGGTGGGAATTTGATTTTAATCGATGGAAAGCTATCTTTGAGAGAATGAAAAGTTTTGAGTAAGTAAAAATTTCGTTTTTCTGCACACAAGCAAGCCAAGCTCTACTCCAAACTTTCTATTTGCCCACACTGGTCTTCTATTTCCACCGCAACAAAGATAACGTGCAGTTTCTCTTTTAGCCGATCACTTGCGGCGGCAAGCCCCCACCGCAACTTCAATTTTCGCAAAAGCCCAATTCTGCGTTAGCGCTACAACTGCCCTTTCGCAACGGTTCAAAACATGGCCGTGCGTTTTGCGGCACTAACAAATTTGCGCAAACGTTTTTAATACGCTGAATGTTTCAAACTTTATCAAAAATCCCACCGCGCGGGTTTTGAACCGAGGTCGCAGGGCGAAGCCCCGTCTGCTTTTGGTTACTTTTCGCAGAGGCGAAAAGTAATGGAAAATCGTTCTTTTTGCAGACTTGAATTTTCAAGTCAAGTGCAAGAGCAAATTGTAAAAAGATTCAAAAGGAGAA
>CAKSOW010000004.1 GCA_934479825.1 uncultured Eubacteriales bacterium | reverse complement strand
CGAACACGGTAGTTAAGATCACCTGTGCCGACAATACTTAGCTGGCGACGGCTTGGTAAGATAGGGCAATGCTAACACCAAAGGATGATTTTATCATCCTTTCTTCTGTTTATTCCTCCTTAGCTCAGTTGGTAGTCCGACTGTTAGCAATTAAACCGGAAAATTAGCGGCTGATGAGGAATTTAATTTTTAAGCTGATTTTCCGAAATATTCCTCCTTAGCTCAGTTGGTAGAGCGCGTGACTGTTAATCACGATGTCGCTGGTTCGAGCCCAGCAGGGGGAGCCACGAGAAGACTTGAAAACACTATGTTTTCAAGTCTTTTTTTGCGTTTACGGCGTATAACGTTATACATTTTTTACGGTTTATTTCCTATCGTTCGCCTGCGCATTTTCGTGGCTCTGCCGAATGACTGTTAACCCAAATATTGACACGGTTGTTGCAAGAGTAAATCACTTCAAAATCATATTTTATCTCTCTGTTTCTGAAAACCGTGTCCTATCCAATTAATTTAGGAGGAGCAAATTATGAGTGAAGCAAAAGTAATTGCAATCACCAACCAAAAAGGCGGCGTCGCAAAGAGCACCACAACGGTAAATCTCGGAGTAGGGCTTTCAAAGCTCGGAAAGAAAGTGCTTGTAATAGACGCGGATCCGCAAGGAAGCCTTTCTGTCAGTCTTGGAATTCGGAATCCCGACGAATTAGAGGCTTCTCTTTCCACTTTGATGCAGAGCGTCATAGAGGACGAGACGCTTGATAAGGAAAACATTCTCTTTCATCATGAAGAAGGTATCGACCTTATTCCGTCAAACATTGAATTGTCCGGCATTGAAATCAGTCTTTTCAATGTCATGAGCCGCGAACTGATCTTAAAAAACTGCATAAAGCATTTCAAAAAGTCTTACGACTATATCCTTATCGACTGTATGCCTTCTCTTGGGCTTATGACGATCAATGCACTTGCAGCTGCAGACAGCATCATTATTCCGTCACAACCCAACTTCTTGTCTACAAAAGGATTGAATCTTCTTCTCAGATCTATTGCAAAGGTCAAAAGACAAATCAATCCCGCGCTTTCGATTGACGGCATACTCCTTACCATGGTTAACGGACGAACAAACAACGCTAAGAATATAAGTGCTTCCTTGCGTGAGTCGGTTGGCGGCGGTATTCGGGTGTTTGATACGGAAATTCCGCACTCTGTAAGAATACCCGAAAGCAGTATCGAAGGAAAAAGCATATTTGCTTATGACAGGAACTGTAAGGCAGCAATGACATACGAAGCGTTTTCAAAGGAGGTAGTTTCAATTGAAAAATAACAGAGTGGATTTAGGTCTTACAGGCTATAACGAGCTGTTTTCAAGTGAGTCAAGCCGTAGCGAATCAAAACGCCCAAAGATAATGGATATACCTCTCTCGGAAATCGACGATGCACCAAATCATCCGTTTAAAGTCCGTGTTGATGAGGATATGTACAAATTAGTGAAGAGCATTGAGGAAAACGGGATTATCGTCCCTGCCATAGTTCGAAAAAAGGCGGACGGCAGATATGAGCTTGTTGCCGGACACAGGCGTAAGAAAGCCTGTGAACTTGCAGGGATCAAAACTCTGAAAGCTGAGATCCGTAACATTAGCTATGATGAGGCTGTTGTCATGATGGTCGAATCAAACTTTCAGCGCACAAAGCTTCTTCCGAGCGAGCTTGCCTTTTCGTACAAGATGAGAATGGACGCCTTAAAACGACAGGGAAAACGTACCGATATGTCTTCGACACCAATGGTGGCAAAGTTAAGAACTGGAGACGAGCTTGGAAAGATTCACAATGACAGTCGTGAGCAGGTAAGGAGATACATACGTCTCACTGAACTAATAAAAGAGTTGCTTGATATGGTTGACGAAGATAAAATTGCTTTTCGTCCCGCAGTGGAGCTTTCGTATCTTTCACGGGAAGAACAGGAGCTTCTTCTTGATACTATCAAGTGTGAGGAAGCAACGCCTTCACTCGCACAGGCACTTAAAATGAAACAGTTTTCAAAAGAAGGAAAACTGAACGCTGATAAAATTCTCGAAATCATGCGTGAGCGGAAGCCGAATCAGGAAGAAAAGATTACCTTCAAAGCGGAATCTTTGAGAAAGTATATTCCCCGAAGCATCATTTCTCCAAAAGAAACTGAGGAATATATCCTCAAAGCATTGGCGCATTACAGGGATTTTTTGAAAGAAGGAAACAAATGAGGAAATTATATGCATATCAAAAGGACAGCACCTGTCCCGTTCAGAAGTTTGTTGACAGTTTAAACGGAAAACTTAAAACCAAGTTTCTGTTTCAGCTAAGCTACATAACGGATGAAGGAAACAGCTTTGCAGAACCCTATGTCAAGCACTTTTCAATGGGGAAATACCGATTGATGTACGAACTCAGAGTTAAGGCGGCGGAAAGAATGGTGAGAATCATCTTTTATGAAAAAAACGGTGAAATCATCTTTCTGCATGCTTTTTACAAGCACGACCGAAAAGATACGGAAAAAGCGCTCGAAACCGCACTCAAAATTTTAGAAAGTATTACCGATGAAAACGGCATTGTATCGGAAAAATACAGAAAGGAGCTGATAATGTGTGATTAATACGGTAATGTGGCTCGGTAAGATAAAGTGTGGCGAAGATCTTGCAATAGTCTTTGCAAGAAACAATATCCGAATTGTGGACGAAAACTTTGAAAACGCAGATGATTTTCTCGACCGATTTGACACGCTTAATACTAACGTGGATGTGCTTGTTATAGCGGACACATTGCTTTTGGGTGCGGACAGAAAAAAGCTTTTCCGGCGGATCCGTCAGACAGAACCGAATATTCGCATTGTTATTGTTTTCCCCGGATACCGCAATCAGTATATAGAAGATCAGATATCCGAATATAAAAATGTGTATGGAATATCCGATATCATCTATGAAGGCTCGAAACTGGATGAAGATTACTTTGCGGACGTTATCAAAAAAGGATACATATACGACTACGAAGTGAATGTATACGATGAACCGGACGAAAGAGTAAAAGAAAAAATGCCCGAAAAGAAATGCGTCTCGATAGGCATTGTCGGACTCACTCACGGTTGCGGCGTTACTAACGCGGTTGTAAGCACGGCAAGCCTTATTGCCGTTACTCAGAACGGGAATGTAAAAGCCATCGACTTTTCCGGGACGGGAAATCTTCGGTTTGCCAAAACAAAAGGCGTTACCTACATTGTCCATTCGGATATTGATGTGGCAAGAATCAAAAAGACAAGCAAAGCCGTAATATATGACTTCGGAGCACCCTTTAACATCTCTTCCAAAGGAAAATTCCTGTCGTACAACGATTGTTACGACGAAGAAAAAATGAAGCTTTTCAGAGAGTGTGATTTGAAAATATGTATGTGCTTTTCCGACAGCTGGCACATAGGAAAAATCAAGTATTTTCTGAACGATAAGTTTTGGAGCCGGGAAATAGACGACAGTTATGTAATATTACTTGATAAAGCCCCGCGCGATTCACAGGATTTTCGTTCAAGAATAAATATATGCGGCAGAAACGATACGGTTATTGCGGACCGCATCGGGAACTTTTTCTCCGTAAAGGAGGGGGAATAATAATGTTTTAAATGTAGTTTTCAAAGAATAAAAGAACAAAAACAGAAAGGAGCTTTACAAAATGAAATTACTTAAAATGCCGGCAGCTGCGCTGTTGGCTGTCAGCCTTATCACATTTAGCGCTTTCGCCGCAAACGATGTCCTTGTACCGCAAGAGGTCATTATGGGTACTTCGGGGGACTGTAAAACCGTGGAAAAGGTTTATGTTCTTCCGAAAGACGGTGACGAAACCCTTATTCCCCAAGAAGCCTTTACGGAAAATGATGTGGAGTATATCTTTGAAGAAATAAAAGTCAAAGACAATTCCGAGAAAGATGCCAAGGAGTATTCGGAGAATGTGAACTACCACACATCCACCAATGATGCGGAAACCGTGGTTGCACTTTTCTCTCCGACCGTTGAGGTGACGACCGAGGACGGATATGCTGGCACACTTACCTTCGACCACTCAACACTTGAACTTACTCCCGCAGGATATTCTAGTCGTAAGTTTACGGTAACCGAAGAAAGAAGTTATCCAAATCTTGCGTCGGCGGATACTTCTCTTGTCCCCAAAACCATTGACAAGGACGGTACAACTCTTACTCTTGCCAATATCGAATGGGTAACGGCAGCAGACGAAACCATAAGCGGTACAGACGTTGCAATAAGATACACTGCGAATGCGATCTACACGGGAACAGAAACAAAGACCTATGTAAACGGATATACCGCAAGTGCCGATTACAAAGGAACAGTTACGAAAGTCATAAACGATACCGTTACATATACAGCGGTATTTAAGGAAAACAAGGAGACAAACGAGCCTATGATTGACATAGACAAAACAAATGACAAAAAGGATACTTTTGCAGAAAAGAAAGCAAAGACCGCAGGTATAGTAGCAGGTTCAGTTGCAGGTGCGGCAGCACTTGGTGCAGGCGGTTACGCTATTTACAGACTTATCCGTAAAAAGAGAAAGGGATACTAAGATGAAAAAGATAGTTTTATTTCTCTCTCTCGGACTTGTGTGCGTGCTTGCAATCCCCGCATTTGCTGCGGATTACACGGTAGCACCGCCAACACAAGCACTGTTTGGAACACCGACATCGGTTGATGTTGTAACAGTTGGTAACAATATCAACCGAACAGCGGTTGATATAAGTAAGAACAGTGCCCTTATCCCTCCCGCTTTCGGAAGTCATACAAGTAACCTCAGAGGAAGCGGCGAACCGATTACTCCAAATCTTGCATCATACTACGCAGAAACACCGCAGGCTCCCGTATCGGTTAGCGGTATTACAGGTCAGCCTATGGTGACGGTTACAAGTACAGTTCCGAACTCATCCGTAACAAACGGTAATGGCGTGACGATTATCCCGGGTAACATTGATACGGATATTTACGAGGACTACTACACCTACGATGCATTCACGGAAGTTGACGATGATATGTACTACACAGGCGGATATATCGCAAAGTTGTCTATTCCCGACATCGACCTTTCTGTAAAGGTTTATGAGGGTACGACAAATTCGGTGCTTTCCAAAGGTGTAGGACACTTCAAGGAAACTTCCATCTGGGACGGCAACGTGTGCCTTGCTTCTCACAACAGAGGAACGGGAGCGTACTTCTCAGATATTCACGAGCTTGACCTTGGTGCGACAATAAAGCTCACAACAAAGCTTGGTACACGAAAGTATGAGGTGTACAGCATTGAGAAGATCTCAGTGGATGATGCCTCAGACCTTCAGAACACAAGTGACAACATCATCACCCTTATCACCTGCGTCAAAAACCAGTCGGACTATTACAGATGGTGCGTTAAGGCTGAACAGGTAGATTAAGAAACTATCAGCGTCAAACATATTCAAAACCAAACTAAAGGAGAAATCAAAATGAGGAAGTACACATATTTCTTGTTAGGTTTACTCTGCGGTGCGGTATTTTTCAGCGGAACGGCAGTAATGGCAAATTCCGGCGTTCTTGCACAAATAACATCACAAATATTCTTCTTAAATGGAGAACAAACGGAGCTTTTCGCCTACAATATCGGCGGTAACAACTACATAAAGCTTCGTGATGCAGCCGCCTTGTTTGGCGCTGATATCGAATATATTGAGGAAACTAACAGCGTTTATATGGAGATTCCGAAGAAAGAAGAAACCGAGGATATTCCACAAAACACTCCCGAAGATACACCTGTTGTAATTCCTGACATATTCATAGACGGCACATCGTCTTCAAAAGAGGATTTTTCATCATATGCCAATCAAACCGTGTTTGATAGCATCTACACCAAAGAGGCATACAACACTATGAGGCAGACGATAGCAGATACAAAGTCAATAATAGACGGCAACAATGCTGACGGATATAACCCCACATACAGCTATGCTCACTATGTAGATACAGAGTTCACTTTCACTACCCCCGGCAAGACCGATACCGCAATGAAATCGGTAGCAAATCTTCTTTCGGGATATTACACCTACAGCTTCGGCGCAGAACCCACTGTAAAGAATCTGTATGAGTACCCCGGTTACCGTATCTTAAAGGTACAGGTTAATCCTAAGTATGAAAGTGCGAATAAGGCAACGGATGAGTTTATCGGAAGTATAGCAACCTTTTCCGGAAAGGAAAAGGTCAAGGCGATAGCAACATACATAGCCGACCGCATAGTTTACAAGGATGAAAATGTAGCAGGAATAAATGATGTTTTCACATCATCCACTCCCGTCAACGGCATCTGCGGAACTTATGCGAATGCTTTTATCTATCTCTGCCAGAGAGCCGACATTCCATGTGTAGCGATTAAGGATGCAACACACGCTTGGAATGAGGTCTACATTGACGGCAGATGGCAGATAATCGACGTAAGCTATTATGATGTAGCACGAACCGATGAATCGCTCTTTACAAACAGTTACCCAAGAATCGACACAACCAAAGAAAAAACGGAATTTGCCAAAGAACTGCTCGTACCCGGAAGTACGGCAGAATAACCTAATATCAACTTTAAGCAGACTGAAGAAAACGGTCTGCTTTTTGTATTTTAAGAACAGGAGGACATAAAAATGTCTACAGCAAAAAGTTCAGGCAAGCAGATAATCGCTCTGTTGCTTGCCCTTATTACTCTCCTCTCCGTCATACCCATAATGCCCGTAAGTGCAGAAACTTTAAGTGACGGAAAAGCACAGACAGTAACAATTAAGCTAAACGAAACCCACTATATCCTCGAAACTGTTGGCGGCACAAAGCTTCAGGGACAGTCGTGGACATATACAAGTGATACAGGTATACAAGGACCTGCATACTGTATCAACTGGGGACTTGCAAAGCCCTCTGAAACAAAGAAGATAACCATTACGGGTAAATACACCACAACTCCTCAGACGATCGGTGCATTTGCCAACGGTTATCCCCAGAGAAGCCTTGAGGACTTTATCTCCATTAACAAGGCAGATAATCCCCTTATCGCTAACCTTACCCGTGAAGAGTACGTTGCAGCAACACAGGCGGCGGTATGGACTACTCTCGGACAGCTCAGAATCGAAGGAACTCAATGGGACAGCGGACGTGATACACTTCTTGTTCCTACCGATGATCCTTCCGCAATAAGAGCATATGAAGCACTTAAAATTATCCTTTATAATGCATCATTCTGGACTAAGCCCTTAAATGCAGGTATGCATATAAGACTTGGAAGAACCGAAGCAGGCAACGTTCTTAATATTGAAGATGCAAACGGTCTTATCGGTGCCGAGCAAAACGGTATGTACGGCATTGAAAAGGAAACAATCGGCGGTGTTGAATACTACACACGCACCTTTGTTGCTTCTTCCGCAACCTCAACCTACAAGAATAACTACTCCATAAATCTTCACCTTGCAAATGCTCCCACAGGCACAATAGTTACAAATCTTGATAACGAACAGCTGGTATCCTGGACTGCTTCAGGTAAGACTTATTGGACAGTTCCCACTCCTGAAAACGAAGTAACAAACATGAATGAAAACGGAATGGAATATGCCGGTGATTTCAAGGTATGTATTCCAGTGAGAAATACACCTAAAAGCGGAAATATTACATTCCAGGCAAACGCAACAATTACACAGTTCAACATATACTTTGCCAATAACCAGACAGACACTGAGCAGAGCTTCATTATTGCAGACCCGATGTATGCTCCTATGTCCTGCACTGGTACAATGAAATGGGATACCGTTACCTCTCCCTACGGAAGACTTGTTGTAAACAAGGTTGACGGTATGGGCAATCCCCTGCAGGGTGCAATATTCAAACTGACAGGTTCTAACGGCAAAACATACGAAGGAACAAGTGACAGCACAGGTCAGATTGTATGGGAATATCTTGATCCTACAATTTCCTATACACTTTCCGAAACACAGGCTCCCGCAGGATATATAAAGGCTGAAGATGTTACAGTCAACGTTCTTGAAGGCACTACAACTACTGTCAGCGTTAAGAACCTCAGCGAAAGAACTTTACGCATTAGAAAAGTGGATGCACAGAACGGAAATCCGCTTCTCGGTGCTTCTTTCAGAATCGAGCAGACAGACGGCAGTTACAAGACCGACCTTTACACAGGTCATAACGGATGTATTGAGCTTCAGGGCGATGCACTTCCTTACGGTACATATAAGGCGTATGAGCTTAAAGCACCCGTAGGATACGAAAAGAGTAATGATGTACAGACTTTTAAATGGGACGGCAAGAGCGATATTACTCTCACCTTTGAAAACGTGAGAACTCCTTCATTTGTACTCATTAAGAAAGATAAGGACACAAATATACCTCTTGAAGATGTATCATTTAAGGTATACAGAGACGGCAGACTTGTAACAACGGTAACAACCAATTCCGCAGGTTATGCCTATGTGTCTGATCTTTCCGAAGGCTACTATGAGGTCGAAGAGGTTGCTGCACCTGCTGGATATATTCTTGATACAGAAAGACACGGAATATATATCAACCCTTACGACCCCGCAGTGGAAAACGATCCTATTCTTGTACTTACAAACTCAAAGAAGCCTACTCTCATAATTGAGAAGCTTGACACACAGACCTTAAAGCCCATAAAGAACACAAGATTTGCAGTATATAAGGACACAAAGCTTATCGGCAACTATACAACCGATGCTGACGGACTTGTTGAGCTTACAAACCTTGAACCCGGCACATATACGGTTAAGGAAACAAGAACTGCAAGCGGATATGTGCTTCAGGATTCACCTCAGTCTATTGAGCTTGAACCCGGAAAGACTGCAACACTTACATTCTTCAATCCCACAAAGCCCGGCATCAGCATAAAGAAAATAGATGCTGACACAGGTGACGAGCTCTATGGAGCAACCTTTAAGATTGAAGGTGTGAATGTTACTTACCTTAACGAGCTTACAACAGACAGAGACGGTGAAATTATTCTTTCTGACCTTAATCCCGGTGTATATTCGGTTTCCGAAATATCAGCTCCCGAAGGTTATGTTAAGAATGACGAAGTAAAGGTCTTTGAAGCAACTGAAGACGGAAACGTTCAGCTTGTGTTTAAGAACTACAGAAAACCGTCACTTAAAATAACCAAGGTTGACTCGGATAACGGCGATACCCTTTACGGTGCTGCATTCCGTATTGCAAAGGTTGGCGACAGCACACGCTACTATGACAGAGTTACCGACAGAAACGGTGTTATTGAAATTGACGGTCTTGACGTTGGTATCTACACAGTACAGGAAATCTCTGCTCCCGAAGGATATCAGCTTAATGATACTCTTTATCACGTAGAGCTTTTCGAGGGTAAAGACAGCACACTTACTGTTGAAAACACCATAAAGCCAAGCCTTACAATCATAAAGCTTGACAGTAAGACAAACGAGCCTCTTTCGGGTGCTGTATTTGAAGTGTACCGTGATGCAAGACTTGTTGGTACTTACACTACAAACATAAACGGTGAAATCAATCTCCGTGACCTTAAAACAGGCACATATCTTGTAAAGGAAATATCGGTTGATAATGAGCATACCGTAAACTCTACTCCCCAGCAGATAGAGATTGACGAAAACAGCGGTGATACCGCAATGCTTGTTTTCCTCAATGATCAGAAGCCGTATATAAGACTTGTAAAGCTTGACAGTACAACTCTTGAACCCCTTTCCGATGCAGTCTTTGAAGTTAAGAAAACCGACGGCAGCTTCACAAAGGAATTTACAACAGACAGAAACGGCGAAATTTCCTTGAGCGAGCTTGAAGTCGGAACATACGTTGTAAAGGAAACAAAGGCACCTGACGGATATATTGCAGATAACTCTTCAAGAATTGTTGAAGTAAAAGGTAACGAATCCGCAACCTTTGTCTTTACAAACACGGTAAAACCGAGCATCAAGTTAACAAAGATTGATAAGCACACAGGCGAAAAACTTGAGGGTGCTGTAGTTCGTATTGTAAATCTTTCGGGTAACGATGTATGGGAGAAAACTACTGATAAAAACGGTGAAATCACACTTTCTGAAATTGATGAAGGTGTATATACCGTTCAGGAAATTACGGCACCGAAAGGCTATCAGTTAAACGGAGAACATTATCACCTGACCGCATCTGCCGGAAAGACAAGTGAGCTGACAATCGAAAATTCAAGAAAGCCGAGCCTGACAGTAAAAAAGTATGACAGCCTGACCGGAGAATTTATGGCAGGCACTTCTTTTGAAGTGTATCTTGACACCACTCTCATCGGCACATACACGACAGACGAGAACGGTATCATTGAACTGTTCGACCTTCAACTGGGCATATACACCATAAAGGAAATTGCCACAGACGATGACCATATCGTAAACTCTACACCGCAATCCATAGAAATTAAAGAGGATAGTCTTGACAGCGCGGTTCTTGTATTTCTGAACGATCAAAAGCCGTATATGCGTCTTGTGAAACTCGATTCACAGACAATGAAACCGCTTTTGAATGCTGTATTCAAATTCAGGCAGGTCGGCGGTACTTTTGAAAAGGAATACGCCACAGACCAAAACGGTGAAATCAAGCTTGACAGGCTTGATGAAGGAACCTACACCGTTACCGAAGTCAAAGCACCCGACGGATATCTCATCGACGATGCAGAGCGCACGGTCAAGATCGAAGGCAACGACTATGTGACGTTTGTATTCACCGATACAAAGAAGCCGTCGATAAGAGTAATAAAATACGATAAGTGGGGTGACAAATATCTCTCCGGAGCGACCTTCAGTATCGCAAAAATTGAAGACGGTTCAAACTATCTTGACAGAATTACCGACATGGACGGAAATATCGTAATTGACAATCTTGAACCCGGAGTTTACTCCGTTAAGGAAATAAAAGCGCCTGCAAACTATGTCCTTAATGAAACGGAATACCACGTAGAGCTTTTCGCAGGCAAGGAATCTCAGGTAGTTGTTCTCAACGAAGAAAAGCCCAGCCTTAAGATCGTAAAGACCGATGCCGAAACAGGTAAACCCATCGCAGGCGTAGGCTTCCTTGTTCGCCTTGCAGACGGCAGTACCGAAAACACGGTAGTTACCGATGAAAACGGAGAAGCACTTCTTTCTCATCTTAACCCCGGTATTTACGAGGTTATAGAAAAGAGTGTTCCCAATGACTATTTGCTTGACTCCGAACCCAAGCTTGTAACTCTTGTTCCCAACAGAACGTCAGTTGTGAGATTCGAGAACTACCAGAAGCCATCGCTTACAGTAAACAAGATTGACAGCATTACAAAGGATCCCCTTAAAAATGCAAAGTTCAGCGTTGTTTATGCTTCAAACAACACCTTTACAGGTGAAGTAAACCATCTCGGCACATTTACCACCGATGATAACGGACAGTTTAAGATGTACAATCTTAATGACGGTTGGTACAAGATAACCGAAACTGCTGCTCCCGATGGGTATGTGCTTTCTAACGAGGCACAGGAAATCTACATCAAGGGCGGCGAAGATAAGGAAATCACCTTTGAAAACGTACCCCTTTCCGGACTTGTTATCAAGAAGGTTGACGCCGATACAGGAAAAGTTCTTCAGGGTGCAAAATTCCAAGTAAGATACCTTTCGGGAACAAGCGGCAGCGGCGGTACTGTTATAGGTGAATATACCACTTCAGCTAACGGTACAATCGTTATCACACGACTTGAAGCAGGTACATATGTAATCGAGGAAACAAAGGCTCCCGACGGTTACATTATCAGCGATGCTCCCGAAACCGTATATATCACAGGCAAGGAACAGGACGTAATCACTGTCACAGTTGAAAACGAAAAGGACGGCGGACTTATCATCCGTAAGCTTGACAGTATTACAAAACAGCCCCTTGCAGGTGCAGAGTTTACTGTAACCACATCTGACGGCAAATTTATTGCAACAGACGGCGGTGCGGTATCATCAAACGGCATCTACACAACAGACGAATTGGGACAGATCCACATTACAAACATCGAAGCAGGCACAACGGTAGTTGTTACCGAAACAAAGGCTCCCGATGGATATGTAATTGACACTGTTTCAAAGACTGTAAAGATTGATGCAGATAACACACAGACTCTTACCTTCTACAACAAGCCAAGCAGCGGACTTATCATTACAAAGCTTGATAAAGAGACCCAAGAACCTCTTTACGGAGCGGTATTTGAAATCACCGACAGCACAGGTGCAGTTGTAGGAACATCTAACGGCAGATACACTACAGATATTTACGGCAATATCAAAGTAAACGGACTTACTCCCGGAACTTATGTTATTACCGAAGTTGAAGCACCTGCAGGTTATGCTATCAGCGGTGAACCTCAGACAATAAATGTGGTATCAGGCAAAATTCACAACCTCACATTCTACAACTCTCCCGAAGGCGGGCTTATCATCACAAAGCTTGACAAGGCTACAGGCGAACCACTTTACGGTGCTGTATTCAAGGTTACAAACAGCGAAGGAACAGTTGTAGGCAATGCAAACGGCAGATACACCACAAACAGAAACGGTATCATCCACCTTACAGGTCTTGCTCCCGACACCTATGTTGTAACAGAAGTTACTGCTCCCGAGGGATACACACTTGACGGCGCTCCTCAGACAGTTAAGGTTAAGTCAGGACAGACTCACGAGCTTACCTTCCTTAATGAAGCTCTCGGCGGTATCAGAATTACAAAGCTTGACGAAGAAACAAGACAGCCTATCAAGGGTGTTAAGTTTGAAGTTGAGTATATGAACGGCAAGAGAATCGGTACATATACCACCAACGCAAGCGGTGTTATCAATATTGATGACCTTCCCAACGGCTGGTACACTGTTACCGAAACAAAGGCTGCTGACGATTACATTCTTGATGCAGAACCCCACGATGTTGAAGTAACAGACGGTGAAATTACCCGTGTTACCATTACAAACAGAAAGAACTCCTCCTTCCTCATTCATAAGGTGGATTCCACAACAGGTAAAGGTATCAGCGGCGTAACATTCCTTATCTCCGACCGCTACGGCAGACCTCTTGCACAGTACGTTTCCGATCAGAACGGATATGTATATACCGATAACAACGAGTTTGAAGACGGTAAGTATTACATCCGTGAGATTGCAGTACCTAACGGCTATGTACTTGATAACGAGGTTAAGACCTTCTACGTTGAATACGGTCATACCTCATCTATCACTTGGTACAACACTCCCATTCAGGCACAGATTCAGGTGGCAAAGAAATCTGCTGATGACAATCCCATAAACGGACTTCCCGCGGGCTCGCTTCTTGAAGGTGCTGTCTTTGAAATCTACGACAAGGCAGGAAACATCGTTGACACCATTAAGACAGACAAGAACGGCAGAGCTGCATCAAAGCCTCTTCCTCTCGGTCTTTATACAATGCGTGAGACAGTTGCTCCCACTTACTACACACCCAACGAAACTCTTATGACAGCACACCTTGAGTTTAACGGTCAGATAATGACATTTGAGGTACTTAATAAGTCGGTATCAGTTGGTGTATCAGTAACTAAATACGGCTACAACGAAGTAATGCCCAATAACCCCATTGTTTACAGCTTCAAGAATATTGCAAACACCTCAAGCGTATCTCTTGACAGCTTCTACTTCCGTGATACACTTCCTTCTGCTATCCGTGCCGAAAAGATAGTGACAGGTACATTCAATCAGAACCTGTCCTACAAGATAGTGTATCTTACCAACCTTTCTAACGGCGAATACCGTACCATCAATGACAACCTCTCTACAAGCAAGAACTATGTAATTGATGTATCAAACATCGCTCTCGGTCTTGCGGATAACGAGTACATAACAGAAATTATGTATGTATTTGGAAGTGTCAGAGCAGGCTTTGCACAGGTTGAAACTCCTTACTTGTATGCACGCTCCGTTAAGGGACTTGCAAACGGCTCCAGCTTTGTAAATACTGCAGATGTAGGTGGTGTATACAACGGTCAGTGGATAACCACAATCTCCCGTTTCGTTACAAAGGTTTACAGCTATACCTATATCGAAATGCCGAAAACCGGCTACTGATATCACTTGAAAAACTTCGTTTTCCAAGTGGGAGCTCGTGCCTATCCCCGATGAAAAATCAAAGATTTTCCATCTCCCCTCCGCACGAGAACTCGCGTAGCTCGTTTTGAAGGTGTTTTCACAATGGGAAACCCATCGTGAAAACGAATTTATTTTAATAGCAATTATTTTATCCCGTGGGCTGTCATAAAGGCAGCCCACAACCATTTTAAGAAAGGATGCGATGCTTTATATGAAAAACAAAATAATGAAGTTTTGCTGTCAGACACTGCCGTTCATCGTAGCACTTGTACCGCTGTTTGCGATAAATGTATTTGCCGTAGATGATATGTGGGTAGTTGCCGACAGAATTATCGTTGACGTCTACAATCATATTGCAGGAATAAGTACCGTGCTTGCGGCTCTTATGACTACTGTATGTGTTGTGGGTATGAAGCTTTCAAACAATCAGCAAAAGGTAGACCAGAGTGTTGACTGGCTCAAGCGTATCTGGATTGCTTGGGCTATTATCAACGGCATTGGTGCATTCCTTGCTTATGTAAGACCGCTTCTCGACGGACTTGCAACTATTAAGCCGTAAAAATGAAATGCAGAATAACAAAGTAAAGGGGGTGCTGTCTTATGCTTGAACCCATTATGAAGGGGCTGATCGAGTGGATATACGGTCTTATCGAAGATATGGCAGACTATGTGTTCGGCGATATTATCGACGTTATGACGATGGATATGGACTATTTCCGAAAGGCAGCTCCTATCGTAAATGACATTTCCGAAATCATTCTTGCTCTCGGATGGGCACTTTTGCTTGGAAATCTTGTCTTCCAACTTCTGAAAAGCATTATGTCGGGAGCAGGCTTTGAGGGCGAAGATCCGAAGCTTCTTTTTATGCGTACTTTTGCTTTCAGCTTTCTTCTACTTGCTTCCCCACAGATATGTGAAATGTGTACCAAGATGACAGGAACGGTTGTTGCATACCTTAATATCCCGAGAAGCTTTGCTTTTTCTCCGCCGACAAGCTTGATGTTCTCGGCTGCAGGCGGTGTAAGCTGGCTTATAGCGATAATCGTAAGTATTATTCTCATCATTCAGCTAATAAAGCTGTTCTTTGATATCGGCGAGAGATATGTCATAGCCTGTGTTCTCACATTTATGGCACCTCTCGCTTTTGCTATGGGCGGTAGTAAGAACACAAACGATATATTCAAGGGCTGGTGCAGAATGTACGGCTCTATGAACCTTATGCTCATTATGAATATCATCTTTTTAAAGCTCATAATGAACGCTATGCTCAATATGCACGCCTCCAATATTATCATATGGCTTGTGTTTGTGATGGCGCTTACAAGAGTCGCCCGAAAGATCGACGCACACATAGCGAAAATCGGTCTTAATCCGGCACAGACAAACAGCAGCGTCGGTGTGAGATTCCCCGGAGGAATGACAATGGTCGTTGTAAGAAGTATCGCTTCACTTGTCGGTAAAAATGTTGGCAGTATGAAAGGCAGTTCCGGCGGCAGTAACCGTTCTGGCGGTAACAGTAATCATAATCACGGCGGCGGTCCGGGAGGCAGTCCGCGCAATAATCCCCCGTCTCCGAATAACGGCGGTAATGCTTCTTCCGGTAACGCTAACATAAATATATCTGTAAATAACCAAAGCAGAACGGTAAAAATGAGCGCACAACCCGGCAGCATTGCAGGTAAACAAGCGAGCGGTGTAACAAATAACAGCAGATACACGAATAATAACGGCTCCGATACGAATACCCGAGACAATTCGAAAACCGATACTTCAAGCCGTGAAACTTCCGGCAGAAATATTGCTCCCAATCCTTTGGACAGAACTACACCGGCAAACAAAGGCGGTAATGTAACGGTAAGCAAGACACAGGTGCAGAACGCAGCAAGAAATACAGCGCCAATGCCGGGTGCAAAACCGAATACTTCTCGCACAACAGACAGGAGCAGTTCGGAAACACACAACAATTCAACAAGCAATATCGAAAGAGACGGTTATTCCGCAAGTCAGCAAAGAACACAGAATCCATCCCGACCTCCGCTGTCAAGGAGTACTTCGGGTGCAAAGACAAATGCTCCCACTCTTTCCGTATCATCAACGGCGCGCGCCGATCGGTCTGTTGTCAATAATAACGGTGGTGCCGGAGGCGGTGTCAATGTAAATACTTCTGCCGGCAAAACAGGCGCAAAGGGTATTACAGTTCCGGTTATGTCTCAAACACAGAGCATGAGCAGAACGTCGGGAAACCTCAGAGGCGCGGACAACAGAAGCGTAAACAACAATGTCGGCGGTAATTCCTCCGCAGACAATGATTTCAATGTACATACTTCTAGTGTTTCCACCGAAAACGGAAGAACTGATAGAAAAAGTACAGTTATTGCAGGCAGAAATATATCTGCAAATAATGTTTCGGGCGGCAATACGGGGGTCATAGTGAATGGCGGTGCTTCAAACAATACAGCAACCTCCCAAGGCGGAAACGTGTCAAACGGCGGCACGGTTATTAACAACTCCGGTATGTCATATTCGGACTACGGCGGTAATTCGCAGTACGTTGCAAATACCAGTATGAGTACCATCGAAAGAAGAGTCGATCACGAATACAAATTCGGAAGATACGATCCCGCTGCAGCAAACCGCAAGGGTAAGAAGAATTATTACGCCAAGGACACAGAAATCTTAAAGCGCACACAAGAATACAAGAGAGGAGAAAGAGATAATGGCAGAACTGCAAAAAAGCGGAACGCAGAAGGCAGCCCGCGGAGCGCAGGTCGTAGGCGGAATCGTTAAGATTGCCACGGGTATCGCTTCACAGAATTATGCGCAGGCTATTGTCGGCGCTATTGAGGTTATACCTTGGAAAAAGGTGCTTACGGTTATCGGCGCATTGCTTTTCCTTTTGCTTATTCCCATAATCATTATTTTCTCTCTTCCCGGACTTCTTGTAAATTGGAGTCTTTCGGAATTTGACGATCTCATCTTCCGAAATGAGCATGCCTCCGAAATGGAAAGTTATTATTACGAGGTGCTTGCAGAACAGGAAGACGGCGTAGATCCCGATATTACAAGACTTATTTGCATACAGGCAGTTCAGAAATTACAGCAAATAGAATCCATAAACGAAAGCGACGTCCGCGATATGATCGAAATAAGCTTTTCCGTTGATGATGAAACGGGTGAAGTTTACAACAAGACTTCGGATGAAATAATGGACGAAATGGGCTTTACCGATGAGCAGAAGAACTGGGCAAATCTTATGTACAATACCTTTACGGGGCAAAAACTCACGTCCGACAGCGGCTATATTGATCCGGACAGGCTTCAGAATTACGAAGGTGTAACTCTTGACGGACTTACATATTTCAATCAGCTTGACGAAAGATGGGCGAATGAAAAATACGGTAAAACAGATACTATCGGTGTTGCCGGATGCGGTCCGACGGCTCTTGCAATAGCAATTACAAATCTAACGGGAGAAGAAACAGATCCCACAGAGGTTGCAAAGTGGTCGTATGATAACGGATATGTCTGTGAAGGCAGCGGAAGTTATATATCCCTTATTCCCAATGCCGCGGAACACTTTGGACTTACGGTCGAAAAACTTGGCAAATCAAGCGCAAAGGAACTGAAACGACATCTAAAAGACGGTAAAATGATCATCGCCATTATGGGCGCCGGGCATTTTACAAGTTCGGGACATTTCATTGTGCTTCGGGGCGTCACGGATGACGGCAAAATTCTTGTTGCCGATCCGGCAAGTTACGACAGAAGCACAAAAAAGTGGGATGTTTCCGTTATTCTCGGTGAAGTAAAAAACGCGGGTTCGGGCGGACCGTTTTGGAGCTTGTCCTGTTACGATACTGAAGAATGAAAGGAGGTAAAACCGTGTTAGGATGTATTATAAGCTTTATTCTTGGCGGCACATTCGGTGCCGTAACGATGTGTCTATTTGTTGCCGCCGGCAATGAGGACGAAAGGAGAGGTATAAAATGAACGAATTCTATATTCCCGCAAATTTTGAAGAAGGCGGCAAACTGATGGGCATATTCGGCGTGCGGAACGTAATTGAGGCAGGGATAATATCTCTGCCTGTTATTTATCTCGTGTTTATGCTCCTTCCATTGGGACTTACAGGAAAGATTATCGTTTCTGCCGTATTCGTTATTCCCATCGGAGGTTTCGCACTTATAGGAATCAACGACGATCCGCTGTCGCTGTTCGTTAAGAATTGGTGGCAGTGGTTTAAAAGCAGAAGAATAATTGAGTATCGGGGTGAGGTCAAATGATAAATCCGTTTTCAAAGAAAGAAGAAAAGTCCTTCGGAAAGTATTACGAGGGCAGTACGCAAAAGTGGCTGCCCATTGAAACGGTAACAGGCGGTCTTGTGCTTTTGAAGGACGGCAGATATATAAAGATTGCGGAGGTGCTTCCCGTAAACTTTTATCTGAAAAGCAGTATTGAGCAGGAAAATATCATTTACTATTTTGCCTCATACTTAAAGATAGCGCCCGACAATATGCAGATACGGGTAGTTACCGAGAGAGCCGATATTGACGATTACCTGAAACGTCACGAACATTATGCGGAAAATGAGTCGGATGAGCAGACAGAGTCGATGATTCGGGATGAAATGGACTTTGTAAAAGGTCTGTCGGAAAACGTTGCAATCAAAAAGAGGTTTTTCATGATCTTTGAATATGCCAATAAGAATTTCACACAGCAAAATATGAGATTTACGGATATTCAAAGAATACTGTCCGATGAAGCCTACAAAGCACAACGGTATCTTTCCCAATGCGAACTGTCTGTTATCGACATAAACGACAACGGACAGTTAATCGATCTGCTTTACAGTTTTATCAATAAGCAGAGTTCAAAATATGTAAGACCCGGCAATTTCGCGGACGGTATGTTTGACGAAGTTCATACGCAATACGGAGGTGAGAGCTATGAGTAAAGAGTACAGAAATCCCTCAGAGGAGGATACATATGAAAGCGAAAAAGAAGTTCACGAAGAAACCTATACTCCAAAAAGCGAATCCAAAGCCGCAAAATCCGGTAATCTGCAAAATAAAAAGACATCACAAGGCAAGAAGCAATCCGTAACGGATTTTATCAAGTGCATTTTTAAGAGAGAGCCGAAAGAAGAAATCACCGAACTGTGGACAGGGCAGACTTCCGTACTTGACGTTATTGCACCGTCATCGGTTGATAACGGCAGCCGCGATTACATTGTGGTGGACGGTATTTATCACTCGTATCTCTATGTGGCAGGCTACGGATACCGCACGAGAAACGAGGCGGCATGGTTATCGCCGCTTGTTGAAGCCGGAGATAATATCGGTATAAGCTTCACTTTCCGACGCATGCCGAGAGATAAGATCCTTTCCCGTATTTCACAGAAAACAATGCTGAACCGCAGTAAAATGCGTGAGGTCGATGATACAAGGCAGGATTACGAAGAACTTGACGATGCGATTTCTTCGGGATTTTTTCTGAAAGACGGTATGAACCGAGGCGGTCAGGACTTCTATTATATGACCACTGTAATCGAAATCACCGCTTACGATGTGGAAGAGCTTGAACAACGTGTAGCAGATGTTATGACGCTTTGCAGTTCAATGAGCATGGTATGCAAGCGTGCCGACTACAAGCACGAACAATGCTTTCTGTCGTCTCTTCCCGTACTGTCTGTGGATTCGGATATAGAACGCAAAGCCCGGCGAAATGTGCTCACCGATTCGCTTGCGGCTTCCTTTCCGTTTTCGTCTTTTGAAATATATGACGAAGGCGGTATTTTTTTAGGACTGAATAAGTACAATCGGTCTGTTGCGATTCTTGATATTTTTGACAGCGATAAATATGCCAATGCCAACGGCTGTATTTACGGTACCACCGGTGCGGGCAAAACATTTCTTTTGCAAACAATGGCGCTGCGTTTCCGTATGCAGGGTACGCAGGTATTTATCATAGCTCCCGTGAAAGGGCATGAATATATGGACGCTTGTGAGGCAATAGGTGGAAAATACATTAAGATAGCGCCTTCTTCAAAGGATTGCATCAACATTATGGAGATACGGAAAACCAGCCTTTCAACCGATTATGAGATAAGGGAGGATACCCGCAACGACTCCATACTTGCCGAAAAGCTCCAAAGTCTTATGATCTTCTTTACGCTCATAAAGAACGACATTACACAGGATGAACTGAATCTTCTTGACAGTGCCGTTATCCGTACATATGAGACTTTCGGTATTACCTTTGACAATGCCTCGCTTTACAATGAGGACGGCAGTTTCAAGAGAATGCCGACACTCAAAGACTTGTATGCGGAACTATGTTCAAAAGAAGAAACAAAACGGCTTTCCCTTATGATTGAGAAGTTTGCGACCGGTTCGCTTGCTTCTTTCGGCAAAGAAACAAACGTTGACCTTTCAAACAAATACATCGTGCTTGATATGACCGAGATGACAGATGCCTTAAAGCCCATCGGTATGTTTATGGCGCTTGAATTTGTGTGGGATAAAGCAAAAGAAAGCCGTATTCAGAAAAAAGTAATATTCCTTGACGAGCTGTGGACGCTTATCGGAGCCGGTGCAAGCAAGCTTGCGGCAAACTATGTACAGGAAATATTTCGGCTTATCCGAGGCTTTGGCGGTGCGGCGATTCAGGCAACACAGGATTTGTCAAGTAGTTTTTCTGCGGATACCGGAAGATACGGCAAAGATATACTTAACCTTTCGAGCTTCAAAATTCTTCTGCACCTTGAGGAGGACGAAGCGTTTACGGCACAGAAATATCTCTCCCTTTCGGACGAAGAAACCATGCAGATCATCCGTAATGGCAGAGGTGAAGCACTCCTTTGCGCCAATAAAAACAAGGTGTGTATTGAGATCAAGGCGTCGCCGATGATGTATGACCTCATTACTACCAAACGTTCTGACCTTGAAAAACGGAGGAAAATTTGATGCAGCAATTCAAAGAGAAACTATTAAGGCTTGAAGCGGAGGCAGCAAAAATACAGTTTCATCTTTCGCAGATGATATCCTCCGAAAGCAGATCCTCTGCCGTTATCGAACGCGAAATAGACGGATATATGTGTGAGGTTGAAACGCTGTGCGTTCGCTCCCGAATATTTTTGGACGGGTATCGGCAGACGGACGCCGTTAGTGATTACGGTATACCGGATAAAGCAGTGAATAAAATTGTCGGCGATATTGAAGTCACGCACGGCGGTTGGCTGCACATTACGCTTAATACGCTTTTGCCGAATTGCAAATACAAAACAAGCGGTTATATAGGCGATACCATACGTCGTCTGATGCATTCCTACGAGGGCGAACTCCCGTACTTTGAAACAGCGTTCTTGGGGATCGTTGAGCATTGCAACAGCGAAAACCATCATGCTCTTGACAACGACAATAAAGGCTGGAAGATGATTCCCAACGCACTTAAAGGCAGAGTTATCGGGGACGATAATCAGTTCGTTTTGAGTATCGGACTGTTCGCGAAAATGTCGGATGAACCAAAGTGCGATATATATGTTTTGCCGCCGGAGGACGGCGCTTTTTTCATGGATTTGCTGGAAAAAGATATGGTTTAGAGGAGGAGAAAACTACGAAATATATTTTTCGGGAAAAAGAAAAATTTGAAATGCTTTTCTCCTCCGCCTTGCCGGCTGTAAATCCATGTTTTTGGGCACTTGCGGAATGCTTTGCAAAAGAAAAATTGTATTTTGCTGCAGAGTACTGCGGAGGGAGGAGAAAAAGTGATTTTTGATATGCGTGATTTCGAGGTTTTACGTCTTTGCGGACTTTGCAGATATCTGCCTATAAGATTACGCAGAAGGTTTAATCTTGAAATATTTGACGTTAAGGTTATAAACACTTTGAGGAAGCACGGATTGATAAAACTTCAAAGTGACGGTTCGGGATATAAGCTCACATACAACGGGAGACAAGTCCTTTCAGAAATGGGATATACATTTCCGGAAGATGCACGGACGAATATAAAGAGAAGTCCGTACAAACGAAAGCTGTTTGCTGCTTTGTGGAATATTGTTCTTTATCTTGCAGGAATAGACATCTGGGGAAAGGATCTGCGGACATTAAACGGCAAAGATACAGGCTATATCAGTTCCCTTATGATGCGTTCGGACAATAACAAAAAGGTTTTGGCAGGAGCGCGCTTTTTAGGTGTTCTCAAAATTTTCAATACGGTGTATGTTCCGTACTTTTTGGCAGACGGAAATGAAAAGATACAACCGGCATTTGAAAGAAACACATATACGGCGCTTGCCGATTCATTAAGCGGTGTCAGAGGGATAAAGCTTATTCTTACGGGAAAATCCTTGGAGGAATTGTGGGCATATATAAATTTGCCGCTTCAAGGCACACCTCCCAACAACGGACAAAGATGTTTTTATGACGCTTTGGAGGAACTGGGAAACGATTATTTGCTCATGCCGTTGAACAATCATGGGGCATTGCAGATGGGTGTAATAAAGTTTTGGAGAGACATGGGACGCTTTTCACAGATGTTAGGCAGCGTTCCGCTCAAAGAAGAAGCCGCTCTGCATTTAAGCGATTGCGACGGAATGATAGACGATCAGCCTTGCGTTTTAGCCTTTGACTTTAATGTAAAAAGAATTGTAAGGGCATTGAAGCAGGTTAAAAAGTACGACGCAAAACTTGTTCCGCGTATCTATTGTTTTCCGTTTCAGAAAAGAACCATGTTTATGCTGTTAAAAAAATACGGCATTATAAAATCCGTGGTGTATGCCGTGGAAGAAGAGAGCGTGCGGCGTGTTTTTCCCGAAGTAAATATTAAGTATTCCGGGATTTCTCCGTACATAAGCAAGGAGGGAGTGATGATAGATGCGAGCGACGGAAAAATCAGCAAAAATGATGTCGAGGTTTCCGAAGATACTTGGGATATGCCGAAAGATTAAAGAACACTTTTGGTTTTATTTTTTCGGCGTGCTTGCTTTTACTTATCTTTACGGAATCGTAATCCGGTCTTTCAGAACGGCACTTTCAAACTTTTTAAACGGCACGGACGAAAATATCTTTACTCTCAATCCCGTGAAATGCCTTGCGGCTGTTTTCACACCGCAGGGAGTCGGCGTTATATTCTTTCTGTTTATTATGTACGCACTTATTTCGGGGAAATGGCTACATTTGATTACAGGCGTAAAGATCACAAAAGACGAACGGAACTTTTTTGTTTCAAATGAGGGAAGCCACGGCACCTCCGGCTGGATGACGAAAAAGGAACGTGTAAAAATACTTGAATCCGGCACAGCCGATGAACTTCCCTGTACAATCCTTTGCAAAACAAAAGACAGCGGCTTCAGCGATGAATTTGCCGAGTATCTGGGACTCCGTTCGGATTCGGGATTGAATAAGCATATCATAGCCTACGGTGCAACCGGTTCGGGAAAATCAAGAGGTTTTGTAAAGCCTCTGATGCTTAAAATGGCACAGCTTCTCGAAGCCGGCAAGAGTAAACAAAGTATGATAATAGTCGATCCCAAAGCGGAACTGTTCGAGCAATACTCCGAATTTCTGAAAGACTGCGGCTATACCGTCAGAGCCTTTAATCTTCTGGATATGGAGAATTCCGACGGTTGGAACTGTATCGGAGAAACCGAAGGCGACGTTGATATGGTACAGTCGGTTGCCGAAACCATTATCCGTAATACCTCTGAGGACGGACAAAAAGCGGACTTCTGGGACAAAGCGGAACAAAACCTGCTCATTGCGCTTATCCTATATGTTCAGAGCATGAGAGATCCCGTCACGAACGAGCTTCTTCCCATACATGAACGGTCGCTCGGAACGATATATAAAATACTTTCAAGTGAAAGTGCCAAGAGCCTCGACGCAAAATTTCAGCGCCTTCCGCTTGACCATCCGGCAAGAGGGCCTTACGGTATTTTTAAGCAGGCGGCGAGCAACCTTTGGGGTAACGTGTTTATCGGTCTTGGTTCGCGCATGAATGTGTTTCAGAATAAGCTTGTGGATAAAATTACGAAGTACCACGAAATAGACCTTGAACTTCCGGGCAAACAACCGTGCGCTTATTTCTGCATTATCTCGGCGACCGATACGGCATACGAATTTCTTTCCTCGCTGTTTTTCTCAATGCTTTTCAAGAAATTGTCCGACTATGCGAGAAAACACGGTGATGAAAGAGGACGGCTGCCTGTTGAAGTGAATTTCGTAATGGATGAGTTTTGCAACGTCGGCAAGCTTCTGGACTTTAAGAAAACCATCTCCGTTGTACGCGGTTACGGTATCAACTGTCAGATAATCGTACAGTCCATAGCACAGCTTTCCGACCGATATCCCATAAAAGAATGGGAGGAAATTGTCGGCAACTGCGATACTCAGCTCGTGCTCGGATGCAATGATATGATGACTTCCGAATACATCTCCAAAAGATGTGGATCTGTTACGATTCAGCTTACGAACAGTATGGCGCCGCAGACGCCGCTGTTTTCGCCTATCACAAGAGAAGTTACGGGCTATCGTCAGACCAAATCCAATAACACGCGCCCGCTTATGTACCCCGAGGAAATACTTCAAATGGATAACAAAGAGTGCCTTGTGCTTATCCGGGGACAAAAACCGTTAAAAGGACTCAAAATCATTCCCGATGAATTGTCCGATTACAAAAGGCTCCGATATTCACGTGTTGCCGATTATATTCCCCAGTGGAGAAAATACGAGGCTGAGGCGGAAAAAGAAGAGCCGGAAACAGAAAATCCGCCGGAAGAAGGTACGGCGGCGGTTGTCCAAGAGAAAGAAAAAGTTTTAAAAACCGTTCTGCAGGAAGAACCGAAGCTTGAGATCAAAACCGACGCAACGGTTTTTGTTCCAGATGAAACAGAGGATTTTATGTCGGGGCAAATTACCCCGACTACGCCGGAGGAAATATTAGACTGATAAAAGGAGCTGCTTACCATGAACGTATACAAAATAAATGATATAATAAGCTGCGAATTTCTGAAAATACCAAAATTGCTGTTTGCCGATCCGAAATATAAAAGCCTGTCGTCCGATGCAAAGCTGACCTACGCTTTACTCTATGACAGGCTTTCTTTATCGAAACTTAACGCATGGATAAATGAGAAGGATGAGGTATATCTCATATATACCCGTGAAGAAGTCGCAGACGACCTTGGAATTACATACAAAAAAGCCATTGCCGCATTCAAAGAATTGGCGAAAGGAAATCTTATCACAGAGAAACGGTGCGGCAGAGGCATGCCGAACAGGATCTATATTGTAAAACCCGAACTGAATGCGGATGGTGCAAAGAAATATGTAAAACACGAAAATTTAAGAACTGCCGATTCGTTATGTCTTGAAGCACAGCTTTCAAAGGAGGAACCCGAAACATTACTTACGACGACCGGAGGTGTATATATTCCGGATGTGCCGATATCGGAGGTCAAGATGTGCCAAAACAGCGCATCAAGAACTGCCGAAACGGAAGTTTCAGAACTGCCGGATCCGCACTCTAATAAGACTTATAATACAAAGAACTACAAAAATCAGACGGATAAAAGTCAGTCTGTCCGTTACGGAGCAAGAGGTAATCCGTATTATACGGACGGACAGGCGGACGGTATATACAGTCTTGACGATATTCTTGAAAACTGTCAGCTTGATACTTTTGACCAAGAGGAACGCAAAATTCTGTACGATGCACTTGAACGATTGTTTTATTCGGAAAGTCTCAGAATCGGAAATGCCGTGCTTCCGCGTGAAAAGGTTCGCAGCCGTATGTATGAGATCGACGCCGTTACATTGCAATCGGCTCTGTCAAAACTTCACAAAAATGAAAAGCCGATCAAAAACATGACGGCATATGTGATGAGCACCATATTCAACTGCATTACCGAGGACTGTACACTCCTTCACGTAGACCCTTATCTGAATTCGTTGCGCCGCGACCGGGAGGAGTGAAAAAATGTATCTGAATGCTTACCAGAAATACATGGAAGAACTTCTTGACGAGTATGACTCTTTGCTTTTAAGCCAGCTTCTGAAAGCGATCAACAACAAGTTTGGCGCAAAACTACAGGGGATAGACGATTACGCAAAGCAAATGTGCCGTTACGGGGATTATAAAATGACAGCCTACGGAACGCAATATATTCTTCTTCGCAAAGGAGGTGAGCCGGACTATGATATGATACGCAGTTTCGACATTATGCTTTTGTTTTTACCGCAGGTCGTGTGGCATCGTAGAGGGCGCGATCCTATATCCATGCGTTTCTTTGTCAGTACTCTCGAACATGACCGCGAGATATCGGTTATTCCCGTGCAGCAAGGAAAGGAGCGGATGATAACGGAATATGCAAGCGACAAATTTGACGATGAAAAATGCGAGGTGGTTATATTTCTTCTTGAAATCAAGGAACAGATGCAGCGGATAAAACCAAACTGCAATTACAGGTATGCCCTTATAACCAAAAACGGAGTTGCGTTCTACAAAAAGGACAAACGGTAATAAAACTGAAAAGTACCGTGCGGACCATACATTTCGGTACTCACAAAATCAAAACAACTTACAGGAGGATTTAAAATGGATTTCAACGAATTGGACTTAACAAAGCTTGATAAAAAACTGACCGAAGCAGAACGTGACGAATGGCAGGCAATTTACGCTTCCTATCGCGGACGCTCACTGATTTCGGGTGAAGTGGCAGGTGTTGATCTGCACAAATTTGACCTTGTCCCGGAGGGAAAGAAAAAGGCTGTGCCGACGACGGTTCGCTGCCTTATCATAATTAAGTACCGCGTAAAAGTAATTATTCCCGAAACGGAGGTTTTTATAGAAAAGCTTGATACGGGATATCACATACTTCACTCCATGTGCGGAGCGGATATAGATTACGTAATTACGCATATTGACCGTGCGGAGGGCTTTGCCATCGCTTCGCGAAAGCTTGCGCTTGAACAGATAAGACGGGCAAATTCAAGGCGGCAATACAAGGAGGGACAGATTGTTGACGCCAAAGTTATTTCTGTCGGCAGAGGCGTATGTACCGTGACCTTCAACGGTTATGATGTTATGATACCGCAGCGTGAAATCGGTTACAGTGCCGTTACCGATTTGCGAGAAGTGATTCATCCCGGCGATGAGCGCAAGGCGGTAATAACCGAGTTTAACAAGGACGAAGGCGTTATGAAGCTTTCGGTTAAGCGCACGATGCCGCATCCGTTTGACGGCATTGAAACACGGCATCCGCTGGGGTGCACCCGTATTGCCAAAATCGTCGGCAAATACGGCGGCGGAGTGTTTTGCCGGTTATACGACGGTGTAACGGATGTTCTTTGTTCTTATGAGACAATGCAGTATGACGGAGATTTTAAAATCGGTGACAGTGCGGAGATTGTAATAAACAAATACAATACCGAAAAAAAGCTTGTGTACGGCAAAATCCTGCGTAAGATGATCCGAAGATAAATAATGGGCGGCAAGTAAAATTGTCGCCCGAAATTTCCCGTGGCTTGTTAAAGAATACGAAATCGGGAAGTGATATTATTTATAACATTGGAGGTGGGAGATTGGAACGATACGGATATGTAAGAGTTTCGGCGATAGACCAAAACGAGGCAAGACAGCTTCTTGAAATGAAGAAACTGGGGATAAAACCAGAAAACATTTTCATTGATAAACAATCCGGAAAAGACTTTAACAGACCGGAGTATTTAAAACTTATGAAACGGTTGAAAAAGGGCGATTTGCTTTATGTTAAAGCCATAGACAGACTCGGCAGAAATTACAAAGAAATACAAAACCAGTGGCGGATCATCACCAAGGAGATGGAGGTTGACGTGGCGGTTATAGATATGCCGTTGCTTGACACAAGGGTATACAAGGATTTAATGGGAACGTTTATTGCCGACCTTGTTCTTCAGGTGCTTTCGTTCGTTGCCGAAAGCGAGCGTGAAAACATAAAGAAACGTCAAGAGGAAGGCATAAAAGCCGCAAAGCTTCGTGGCGTTGTGTTTGGACGTCCTGTGAAAGTACCGCCCGATGATTTCGCACATATCGTTGGCAGATGGGAAAGCGGACAGATCTCAGCGCAAGATGCGGCACGGCTCAGCGATATGAGTATAGCCACCTTTTACAGACGGCTTCGGGAATTCAGAACACAATAAAAACGCTATCAAAAGGTACACATTTTGATAGCGTTATTTTTTTACTTATAGGGGCGAAAACCCCTGATTTTGCTTGATTATTATACCAAATAACGCTTCCTTTGTCAATAAAACCATTTCAAAATTTACAAAAGAATAATTTTGCGGACTTTATCAATTTGTGTACCTTTTGGTAAAGGTAGGTAAGGAGTGAGCATTGTTATGAACAGTTCAGGCTGACCGAGACATAAAAACAGAAAAAGTAAAACTTTGCACATGTTATCGAATCATTGACAACTCAAAAGCAATATTTCGAAATGTAAGTGTGATAAAATGTTCACACGAGTTTTCCCGTGCAAACGGATCAAAGGAGTTGTCAAAACAATGAAACACATTACGCAAGAACTTATCGAAAAATTTAAGAACCATCTCGTTAATGAGGAAAAAAGTGAAGCGACGCTTGAAAAGTATATACGCGATATATCGGCATTCCTTGCTTGGCTGTGCGGTCAAGCGGTGAATAAAACCGTAGTGCTTGCATATAAGAATTTCCTGACCGAAAACTATAAACCGGCCAGTGTTAATTCCATGCTTTCGTCGATAAATTCTTTTTTCACCTATAATGAGTGGTGCGACTGCCGTGTGAAGTCTTTGAAAATTCAAAAGCAAGTATTTGCTTCAAAGGATAAAGAACTGACCAAAGAAGAATACGACAAACTTCTGGATGCAGCAAGGTCAAAAAAGAATGAACGGCTTTACTTGTTAATGCAAACCATTTGCTCGACCGGTATACGCGTGTCGGAACTGAAATTTATTACGGTGGCGGCTGTATCAAGCGGCGTTGCGGAAATTCGTTGTAAAGGAAAATTTCGTCAGGTATTCCTGCCGAAAAAACTCTGCAGAATTCTCACGGATTATATTCGTGAGCGCAAAATAAAAAGCGGCGCTGTTTTCATTTCGAAAAACGGCAAACCGCTTGACAGATCGAATATTTGGGCGGATATGAAAAAACTCTGTGAGGTTGCAGGAGTGTCGAAAGATAAGGTCTTCCCGCACAACCTCCGTCATCTTTTTGCGAGGACATATTATTCGTTGCAGAAGGACATAGTTCGTCTTGCTGACATTCTCGGACATTCTTCCGTCAATACCACGAGGATCTACACGATGGAGATCGGCGATGTGCATAGGAAGCAGATCGAAAGATTGGGACTGCTGAGGTGTTGACACATAATATCCATTATGTTGTGTTGATCTCGTCTGAATACGCAAATGGTCATAAAAATGCCATTATTTATACAGTATTATATCAATTATTTCCTAGAATGTCAATGATTTAAAAAAATATATACAAAGTTTTTACGATATCAATTATAAAAACAGCACGTCGAGTAGACCAATGTAAAAAAACGAATTTTTGCATTGGTCTTTTGGGCTTTGCGTATATGAATTTTACGTCGTTGGTTCTTTGCCTTAGAGCGGAATTATCTTTACCGCTGTCTTCAACACAACATAATGGATATTATGTTGAAAAAGGATGTGGTGTGCTTTATGAGTGTGTGCAGAAAGATAGGCATTGCCTGTTTTATATTTTTGATTCTTACTTGCTGCTCTCAATATGTATTTGCGCAGGATAATAAAAACTACAGTAGAAAGGACTAAGTCAAATTGAAAAAATCATTTTTACTTTTTATACTTACAGTTAGTGTGTTGGCAATTCTGTTATCGAGTATGCCGTCTTTTGCAGAAATGCCCGATAGGAACAAAGCTGCAGATATGCTGAACGAACTTGGTTTATTTAAAGGCACTGACAAGGGATACGAACTTGACAAGGGGCTTACGCGTGCTGAAGCGGTTACTATGGTAGTTCGTTTTCTCGGAGATGAACAGGCGGCGTTGTACGGTGACTACAGCCATCCGTTTTCGGATGTTTCCGATTGGGCAAAGCCTTATGTTGCATATGCTTACTCAAAAGGTATTACAAAGGGAATCAGCGATACCTTGTTTGATTCAAATAATCCTGTTACCGGTGCACAATTTTTAACATTTATGCTCCGTGTTTTGAATTATGACGACAGTAAAGGAGATTTTGCGTGGGATCAGCCTGAGAAGTTGGCGCAAAAGGTAGGGCTTCTTTCTGATGATGAGATTGAAACTTTCACTCGCGGAGACATGGTGATGATTTGTTACAATGCGTTGCGTTCGCAATACAAAAATACATCGGTGTCGGTTTCCGACAATTTAATCAAGAAAGAAGTGTTTTCTTCGGAGACCTATGAAAATGTTTTGGGCAGCGATGGCAAAGACGCACCCGTGGACAAAGGGTCGGGAAAAGTTACCGTGGTCGCAGGTGGCGGCTCTGTTTCAAAACCTTCCGAAAAAATCGGACATGCTGTAATAGAGACATTGACCGAAGAAGAAAGAAATGAGAACTTTTTCCTTGTTGAAGCGCAAACCGAGCAAAACGGCAAAATAATCTGCGTATCAATAACCCTTACAGGAAAAGTTGAACTTTGCGGATTTGATATGAACCTTGTATATGACTCGAATCTTTGCAAATTGATTGAATACAATACCGACTGTGATTTGCAGGTATATGCCGCTCACGATGAAAGCGCGGGACAACTTTCCTTTAATTATGCAGGTGTTCGTAATCTGACCGAAGAAAAGAAAATTTTAACGGCAACTTTTGAAGTGATTGCTTCACCGGGAAATAGCGGTGTTTTTTCGCTTAATGCAAACGAGGTGATAGCGACCGACTCCGGGCATGATTTTGAAGTTTATCCGACAAAATACGATTACAATGACGTGAAATATCAAATAAAGTAAACAAAGGCAGGTGGACAGACATTGAAAACAAAGCCGATATTTGTCATCGGAAAAATATTGCTTTTGCTCGGTATCGTGTTGTTTCTCACTGCTTTTACGGTGCAAACCGTCGGTGCAAGTGATTCCGAAACGTTTGGATTGAGACTGGAATCCTGCAACAACAAGATGGTGTCCTACACGATATTCGGCGGAAATGCAGAGAGAGAGGTTTATGCGGCGGCAGTTGCCTATAAAAACGGAAAAATGGTCGACTGTCGTATGCGGGTATATGTTTTGACAGAAAAAGAACGAAATGTTGAAGAGACTTTTTCGGAAGAGTTCGATTGTGTCAAAGTGCTTTTGTTGGATAAAGTGAGTTTGGAACCATTGTGCAAAAATGCAGGAACCGAGGAGAAGTTTTCGGTCCTCTTTCAGGACGAAGACGGAACGGTTCTCTCCGAACAGCTTGTAAAATGGGGTGAAAGCGCCGTTTTACCCGAAACTCCGATCAAGAGCGGATTGATATTTAAGGGATGGAACGGAAATTACACGTCGGTTTGTCAGGATACGGTTGTTACGGCGGAATATGTTGAGGAAACAGCTGCAAATGTCTTTGTTGTGACGGGAGAAAACGGAAAAGCCGGGGATCTTGTTACGATGTCGGTCGATTTACGCGGAACCGTTGCATTGTGCGGCTTCGATATGCGTCTTGTGTATGATAAGGACATTCTTGAGTTTGTGAGCACAGACACAGAGTTTTCCTTTGATGTTATGGCAAATCATATTGCCGACAGCGGGAGTATTCGTTTCAATTACAGCTCGTCCAAAAATAAAACGCGCGGCGGCACGGTCTTGAAGGCAGTTTTCCGAATTAAAGAACAGGCAAAGTCTGCGACGGTCGTGAAATTGCAGACGATTGATGTAGTGAGTGCCGATACCGTAATTTTCGGAAATTTGATTGATGCTGATTACACGACGACAGAGGGAGTTGTACGCATAAATGAAGACTAAAGTTAAAGTATGCGTCGCTCTTTTGACTGTTTTTTTGCTTATGAACGTTTTTGGCTGTTCGGAAAAAGATCAAAATGCCGAAAGTACGAACGAGGATATCGGAGAACACGATACTGTCCATAGCGAAACGGAATCGGAAGATCATACGCCCGAGGCACCGATCGGCAATGCAGAAAAGGAACAAGGCGGTTCGGACAAAGAAAATGAACAATTCGTAAAAAGTGCGGATAATGACCGTGCGGTCGAAAACGGCAAGGAGAACATTCTGACCGTTTCACTTTCGGACGGTAAAAAGGGTGAAGAGATCACCGGAACGCTTTCTATGGAGGGCGAGGTGGATCTGTGCGCCGTCGATCTTAAAATTCTCTTTGACCACACAAAGCTAAGGCTCACAAAGCTTGGAAGCGATGATGCCGATGTGCTTATAAACGAGAAAACCGATGACGGCGCCATAAAATTGAATTATCTGAAAATCAAAAATGTTACCGAGCCGTTTGAACTGTGTTTTTTTACCTTTGAAGTTTTGACGGAGGAACCTTGTGAAAGCACTGTGTCAATTGAGGTAAAAGATGTGGTAAAAGTAGATGGCGACGACATTTTGGATTGCCCGTATGCCGTTCGGAACGGTACAGCCGGACTGAATGGGGGTGTAAAAAGCCGTTGAACAGAAAAAAAGAATACGGCATTTCCGCTGTAATTCTCCTTATCGGATTTGCTGTAAGCGCATGGATATTGCTTTATCCCAAAGCCGATAGAATACAAAATAAACCTCCGCCTGACGGGAGCGGTGAAGAGCAACTGACAGAAAATGGAGACGAAAAAGAATCGGAAAACATTCCTTCTTATACGGTGCGCTTTTGTGATGAGGAGGGGAACACGCTGGAAACCCAATCTGTAAAAGAGGGTGAATCGGTTTTGCCCCCGGATTATTCAAGCGACGGAAAAGTATTGAAACGATGGGATCATGCGCTATTTTCCGTTCTTTCCGATGAAACAGTCTGCCCCGTAACGGAGGATATCAGTGATAATGCCAATGTTTTCTATGCCGATGCGGTATATGTACGGAGTGGGGAAAACGTGGATGTGAAGGTCATGCTGGACGGAAAGGTTGATTGCTGTGATTTTGTGTTGACGGTTCGGTATGACAACACACTTTTGCGCACCAAAGAGTGCCGTACCTTTTCGGAGGCGCTTTCTGTTGCCGATGAACCGGAGTCGGGAGTTTTGACCCTTACTTATGACGGTTCGTCTTTGAACGAAAAAACCGAAATTGCGAATATCTGCTTTGAAAAAACAGCCGACGGTATGTATGCTTCCAAGCTGGTTTTCGCAGCAAAAGAGATTCATAAAAGAAATGCTGACGGTGTAACCGAGTATACCGACAGCGTTGCTTATGAAACAAATATTTTTATATTGCGTTAGGAGGAAAAGAAATTGCAAGAAAAGAAAAAACACTTTTCTGCCGTTATTGCGGTTTCGCTTGCGCTGTCAATCCTGGCAGTAAGCACGTCGGCTGCCGTATCGGCAGGAAGCGACGCATCGGCAAAGAAGCCGGAAACGCAGAGTGTTCACAACAATGTGGATATCACTGCGATTACCGGTGAAGTTGTCGAACCGCCGATGCTGACCTCGGCGGCAAGCTCGGTGGCAAAGGAAAAACAGTGGTACGAGTATGTGTACTATTCGGAGGAGCCGGTTGCGTATTACTATGTCAGCGATACTGCGAGGGTCGCCTTTTACGATCCGTATGATTATTCTTCATCGCTAATCATGGAGGTCGATGATTCCATTACGGACTGGTCCAGTAACAATTCTATGCAGGTCAGTTACACTACCGGAAACTCTTTGACGGATACTTCGGGAAAGAGTACAGATACGGTAACTACAACTCATTTGGGGTACGAAGATACTACCGAAACAACCACAGGGGAATCAACTGTAACAACCAAAGTTAATAATCAGACAGATTCATACAATACAAGCAAAACGGTAACAATAGCGGATGATAATACAAAATCGTGGGGGCTGGATGAGACAATAAAAATTGGGCATGATACATTTCTTAGTGGCGAGGTTAAAGCTTCACAAAGTTGGAAATCTGGTTCAATCACAAATACAACAACTGTTGATGGTGACAAAAGCGGTCAGGATGGTGGGACGAGAACCGGATATACAGTAAGCAATAATACCACCACGGTGACAACCGGTCCGCAGACTACTACCATCACAAACAGAATTGCCGACCGAACATCCCAAGCAACTGGCTATGCCAGCAATTCTTCTGTTTCGCTTTCGACCGATAACAGCACCACCATCACCAAAACTTACGACGCCGGTTATTTCAACGCAAGCGGCGCGCCGTTGCAGTGGAAAATTGTTAAGTATACCGTTAAAATGCCGATGTATTATCAGGTTGAGTACCTGATAGACGGCGAATGGATTTTCGGCGACAGCAATTACTGCACTATCAACACCATCCAGGGCACCTGCCGCGCATGGCTGCAGAATAACGTTGCCTACTATGAGCATTGGGGCACGGGAGAGCCTGTAACATGGGACGAATTCTGGAGTCAATTTTTCACGGAAGAAAAGCTTATCGAAGCATATAAGAATAAGCTTTATCCCGATAATTAAAGGAGGCGAATGCATTGAAAACAGCTAAAAAATCCTTTTTGCTTATGTCCGTTGTGCTTTGCTTTGTGTTTGCCGCTTTTATGACGGTGAATGCGCAAGAATACGCACCCGCTGTATTCAAAGCGACAGAATTTGAGGCAATGCCGGACAATACGGTGCAAACGACGCTTTATCTCGATGAAAATTCAGGGGTCATCGACTTTGAATTTCAGTTGAATTACGACAGCGAGCTTGTAACACTTGTCAGTGCCGACGAAGCGGAAAATCTGGTCGGAGATGTCGAAATTACGCCGCTTGAAAGCGCCGTACACGTAAGCTATACAAGAACAAGCGAAAATCTTACAAAAAAGACAGAATTTGTTACTTTTACTTTTCATGTAAACGGTAACGATGGTCCGGGTTCATATGATTTTCTTTGGCTTGACGAAAAAGTTCAGAAGGAGGCACATACCGCCATCGACGGCGATCTGTACGCCCTTCCTATTGAGACCGTATTTTCACAGCTGAAGATATATAATTCCGGTGATACAAACCTCAGCGGTAATGTTTCGATTGCAGACGTTACATATCTTCGTCAGTATCTTGCTGAGATAAGAACTTTTTCAGCTTATCAGCTGGCTCTTTCAGATGCTTATTACGACAAAGAAGTTACGTTAAAGGACGCCGTAAGAATCCAGCAATATCTGGCAAACAAATCATTGCTGCTCGGAAACCGCGTCAATATTCGGTTTATTGATAAGGACGGAAATCTTCGTTGGGTAAAATCCGTTGTTTACGGCGAAAATCTTGTCGCAATCCCGGTTCTTCCCGAATATACAGGTTATTACGGCGGCGTCTGGTCGTTAAAGGCAGATGAAGCCGAGGGCGCGGACTTCCAAAATCTGACTGATAATCTTACGGTTTATGCCGTTTATAAAAAAGATGCGTCCGCTGCCGTTACTTTCTACAAAGAGCGCCTTTCAAACGTATATTATTCCGAAACGGCGTTGACCGGTAATCTGAATCTTGTAAACAGACTTACTTATCAGGACGGATTTACGGCAGATATTTACTGGAGCTCTTCCAACAGCTCGATATTGAATGCCACCACCGGTATTTTCAATAAACCCCAATACGATACGACCGTTACTTTGACTGCAACAATCATTTCGTACTGTGACGGGCTGATTGAAGCGCAGGATTATATCGTATTTGATTACACGGTAGAGGGTGAATTTCTTTGCCCCACAAAAGCCGAAATCGAAGAATACTTAAAGAATCTGATCGGTTCAAATGTCGATTACAATATGACTCTCCCGTCAAAAGTGACCGATGAGAACATAAGCTCAGCAAGCAAATTCGAGGTTCGTCTTGAATGGTATCAGCAGAATGCCGACGGAACCAAAGAAAGAGTGGTACAGCTTTCGCGCGCAAACGATTTACAGAAAGTTTCGTTAATTGCCGTTGCCACCTTTAACGGTACGCCTCTTGAAGGAAATGGCGAGATTCATTTGGACGACATTTCATTGTCTCCTATCACGGCACAGGAGATTCGCAACTATATTATTACGCAGATTGCCGCCAATACGAACAATACCGTTACGGATAATTATTCATTGTGGGATAACGATGATAAGTATAATACCGTTATTTCATGGGAATCCGGAAATAAATCGGTTGCTGAAATCAACAGTAATATCATTCAGATCAAGGACGTTGTCGATGGCACGCCGCTGCCCATAACCGTGGAAGTTCGATATACCATTGACGGCAAGAGTTCTTCGTTTAAGATTCCGTATACCGTGAGCGTTTCGACCAGTAATTCGACGCTCTTCCCGGGGCAGAATATTGACCCCGACCTGTATGATGCCATCAAGAGTCAACTCGGCATTAACGGCAATCTTACGACCGAAACACTGAAAGACATCAAATTTGTATATCTTGATTTAAGTAAGTATCCCGACATCAAGGATCTTTCGGCGTTGACTTACTGTTCAAATCTTCGCGTATTGAACATTTCGGGACTGAAAGTCAACGAGGAAAGCCTCAATCAAATTGCTTCTCTCACAAAGCTTGAGGCGCTGATTGCCAACCACTGCGGCATTGAATCCATGACGGTGGGCGGAGAACCGGTACTGGACAAGATGATCAATCTTAAAATGTTGGATCTTTCGTATAACAACTTGACCAGTCTTGATTCGGTTCTTTCCAAAAATAATCGTTACGGTCAAATGCAGGAGCTTTATCTCAACGACAATCAGCTTACCGACATTTCAGCTCTTTGCGAAGTTACAGATGAGGTAACAAAGATTTATGACAGCGAAGGAAAGGTTTCGGAAGAAATCACGACTAAGGTGATCAAGAACCGCGCACCGATGCTTCGTTTCCTCATTTTGGATAATAACCATTTGAACAACGATGATTTTGCGGCGTTCAGCAATTTCATGGCACTGAAGTATTTGTCGCTCGGCAATAATGACATTACGTCGGTTTCCTGCTTTAAGGATATTCGTACGCTTCTCGAACTTCATCTGCACGGAAACAATATTGAAGATATCCGCGATCTGCGGTATCTCACTAATCTGCAGAGCCTTTATCTCAGTCATAATAATCTGTGCAATATTTATTCAGGTGCAAAAGAGGTTAACATTTCGTATCTCAAATATCTTACCAATCTTGAAATTCTTTATCTGAACGATAACCGTATTGAAGATTTGTCCGCACTTGACGCATTGAATAAGCTTACGGTATTGAATGTTAACAACAACAACCTCCAAACCCTTTCATTCTTGGCTGATAAGGGAGAAACGCTGGTTGAGCTTTATGCCGAAAACAATGAGATCGAATCCTTCAGCTTCATCCGAGAGCTTACGGGATTGAAACGTCTGCTCCTTTCCGGCAACAGCGGTGTGTATGAATCTTCTCTCTGTAAATACTTGAGCGGACTTACGCAAATGCAATCGCTCACTCTTTCGGGCAAGGATTTAAGAACGCTTGCTTTCCTTGATTTCATGCCGAATCTTGTTCGTCTGGATATTGCGAATTGCAATGTTCCGTCCTATTATCCGGAATCCTTCACGCTTACCGACGGGGTTCTTACCGTCGAATCCTATACGGATAATATCGAGAAGCTTTTGGCACTCAAGAGCAATCTTCAGTATCTTGACATCAGCAACAGCGGTTTCGGATACGGTAACGAAGGTATGGAGGCCTTCTTTACTCGTTGCGGACAGAACGTTACGATTGATGAGGTCTCGTATAAAGGCGGCATTCCCGCCGGCTTCGACGCACTTTATGAGATGACGAATCTCAAAGTGCTGTATGCGGATAATTTGTTGGAAAAAGTGGATGCAAACAGCCTGTTTACCCTTATGACAGGGCTTCGTTATCTGTCCATGGAAAACTGCGGTATCGATGACGCCTCATGGCTGTATAAGTTCAGAGGGCTGATTTATGTAGACCTTGCCGATAATGAATTTTCAGACTTTGATTTCCGCAATCACCTCTCGCCGAGAAGCAGAGGGACACTTACATATCTGTATTTGGATACCGACAGCGAATGTGAGTTTGCGGACGCTTATGATTCTTTCGACGATAATTCCTTAAAAGAGCTTTCGCTCGGCGGAGTGAATGTCGGCGCAATGGATAAATTGCCGGATATGGCAAGTCTTGAATATCTTGACTTGTCAAACAGCGGCATCACAAATCTTGTGGGAGAAAATGAGGATTTCGACGGCTGGTTTAATCTTTCGCGTTATAAGAGCCTGAAAAATCTGAATCTTTCCGGCGTCCAAGCCGACATTGCCGAGGTTTCCGAACTTCCGGAACTTGAAACATTTTATGCGGTCGGCACGGTAAACGATGCGATTTTCCAAAAGCGAAATCTTTTGGAACTTTACAGTCTTTATAACAAGGGTGTTACCTGCTATCTTTATAGCAGCGATTCCAAATTTGTACCCCGTTCAAGCATCGAGGGAAGCCTTATCTTGAGTGCGCTCGATGAATACGGTTGTGACTTGACCGTTGCGGCGGATCACAAGATCAGTAAAAATAACCCCGTGCTTCCCGAATCCGTAAACGGTTTTGATATTCTTTGGGAAATCAGCAACCAAGACAATTATACAGTTGAAGACGGGCGTATTGTCGTAACCGATTATACGGATATTGACGATGAAACACTCACTCTTACTGCTACCATCAAGGTATATCCCGATCAGGAAGAAGTAAGCCGCGAATACACGATCAATACACACATTCTTCGCGCTAAGCTGAATGAAAACATTCGGGTCGATTCAACCAACGCCGAGGATTACCTTGTCCGTGAATCGGAATTTACTTATAATGCAGAATGTGTTGCGGCAGAGTATGAAAACTTTGATGAGCCGGTTATGCCAGTATTTGATGCTATCAATTATTCGTACTCGACTGCGCTGCAAGACGGTACGCCCGGTATTCTGGACAACGTTCTCACAGAGGGCGAAAATCATACCTATGTTATTAAATCCGACGCAACGCTCGGCGCAACCGTGACTTTGCACGTTGAGATCGGGCACAATATCGGCGGAAAATTTGTTCCCGATACCAAGATCGAAAAACAGATCCGCGTTTCGGAAAGAACATTTACCGTAACGTATGTGCCCGACGGCGGAACGGTTATCCGAAATGTCGACGGTATGAGTATTACTTCTGCAAAGTATGAAGAAGATTCCGCCTTGTTTAACGATATTACGATTCAGCGTTCGGGATATAAGTTTGACGGCTGGTATACCGATTCGTCTTACACGAACGTATTCTGGAACGGCGTGGATGCAAAGCCTATCATGCCGTCCGAGGATCTGACTCTCTATGCAAAGTGGGCTCCGTATTCTTACGTCGTATACTTTAATGCAAACGGCGGAACGGTCTCGTCGAACTCCAAAGCGGTTCTGAACGGCGATGTTTACGGCGATCTTCCGACACCTTCAAGAACCGGTTATACTTTTAACGGTTGGTACACCGAAGTATCCGGAGGAGCAAGAATTTCCGCTTCGGATACGGTAAATATCGGTTCGGATATTACTGTTTATGCGCATTGGACTCCGAACAATTATACCGTAACATTTGACGCTTGCGGCGGATGGACATCTACTTCGTCCAAAACCGTAACATATGAAGGATATTACGGTGATCTTCCGACGCCTTCAAGAACCGGCTTTACCTTTAATGGTTGGTACAATGCAACCGGTAGTCAAATCAGCAACGGTTCCGTTGTATATACGGCTTCGAACCATACATTGTATGCAAGATGGCTCACCAATGCGTACACTGTAAGCTGGTCGGTTCCTACAGCTGTTTCCATTACCGTAAGAAGAACCTCTTCACCGTACGTCGGTGCTTATACCGGTGTGCTCGGAAACGGTGAGACTGTTTATTACGGCGACACGTTAAGCGTTTCGTATGTTGCCAATACTGGTTATTCTTTGAGCGGTAAGGGCGCGGAAAGCATTACGGTTACAGGCAATATCAACTCCGGTAGTATTTATGCGTCGGCTTATGCCAATAATTATACGTACAACGTTGTTTACGTTTCTTCCAACGGAACAAATCTCGGAGGTACTACGGTAACCTATGCTTATGATACAATCAATACCGTATACCCTGCCACTATTGCCGGTTATATTACGCCTTCGGCTCAAAGTGTGGCATGGGATGCAACGTGGGCAAAGACGATAACATTCTATTATACCCCGGCAGGTGTATCTTATTCTCAGCAAATTGGGGCAAGAACAATGTGGACTGAAAATTCTAAGCCCGTGTTGCATTTCATTGCAAATGCAAAGTATCAGAACCGCACAGCGAACAGCATACAAATATGTATAGAATGGAACGAAATACTTGAAAAAGGCTGGTGGTACGGTTATAACCTTTATTTCAGTGCCAATATTGGTGGCGTTTCAACAGGAACTGTTCGTATTAAGAATTCTACCTCGTGGTCCGGTTATCATTCAGAGACAGTAAATTCTGCTTGGATTACTGTGCCGGTAACTGCAACGCAAACATCTGTTGCAATCAGTGTCCGAAATTGGTCGGATAACAATTCGCTTTCGTTTGACACTGTTATGACAATTCCGACATATTGATAACTTTCCAACCGTTTCCGAATTTCCGTATTTAGGCTAATATAGCACAGGAAAAACAGTAAGCAGTTAAGCAGGTAAAGATGTGTTCTGTCCTACGGGATAGTGCGGACATTTTCTTTACCTGCTTTTTGTTATCAAGGATTCAATTTGCTGCAGAAGTAAAAAACAAACTCGTGTTCAATAATTGAGAAGAATGATGATTCAGAGAGGGAAAACAATGCTTAGCGCAAATCAAGCTATATCCGCCGATACTGCGTTCAACGCTAAGGTGGAATTGTGGAAACAAGTACAGCAAATGGTTGTTGAAGTTGAACAACGTAATTTCAGCGAATTTCTAATGGGAACCGTAATTTCATGGATAATTACCGTAATATCGCATGATCCTGAAAAAAGCGAAGGGATTATATTTGTACCGCTTGTAATGATTTTTGCTTTGTTTGTCGTTACGTTTAATAATAAGACATCTGCTTTTCTAAGAGGATATTTGTCGGGTATAGAAGATGAGATAAACGTAAATATAGAAGAAGAGCTGTTTTTGTGGAACAAAAAGTATCATCACTTACGCAACTACAAGTATTTTATGACCAATACATTGTCCTTTGCTCAATACGCTGTTTCTTCATTAGTGGTAATTGGATACAGTTTTATTAAAATGACGGTTATAGTGTTGAGCGAAGATTGTCTGCCAATGAAAATTGTCTACGGAGTGTTACTTGTATTATACCTATTGTTTGTAATATTCTTTACTGTTGTGTTTTCAAAAGAGCAATTGAACAACGGGGATTCGAAGATCTTTGCAAGAATTTATTTTCATATTCACAGTAAATCGTCTTTTACACAAATAGGCTTGGAATTGAATAGTCCGGATGAAATAAACAATAGCAAGTGGAAAGAGATGGAAGATCTATGCAATGAATATGAAAGTCACAACAATACTAAAGAATTTCAAAAAAAGTCATTGCTGAAAGAGGTAAAAGCTTTTTTTATTCAAAATAAGAGTAAATAAAAAAACTTTGCTCTTGTTCGCTACGTGTGTTTTGTAAAAAGAAAAAAGATGCGGCACAATATCACTGCGAGGTAAAGACAATGGAAGACAAAGACTTCAGAACAGGTACACACAAGCTCCCGAATAATGTTGAAAGCGAAAAGCGCATAACGAAGATCGTCATCACGGGCGGTCCGTGCGCAGGGAAAACGACGGCACTCAGCCGCATACAGACGGCGTTTACCGACCTTGGCTATGCCGTGGTGTTTATCCCCGAAACGGCGACCGAGCTGATAACCGGCGGTATTGCGCCGTGGACGCTTGAGAGCAACCTTGACTATCAGCTCTGCCAGATGAAGCTTCAGCTTGAAAAGGAAAGGATTTTTGCCGAGGGTGCGGAAAAACTCTTCGGCAAAGATAAAGTGCTTGTCGTTTGCGACAGGGGCGCCATGGACAACAAAGCGTATATGACCGAGGCGGAGTTTGCGAACGTGCTGCGGCTTCTCGGACGCAGTGAGACCGAGCTTCGCGACGAATACGACGCCGTTTTTCATCTCGTGACCGCCGCAAAGGGTGCAGTGGACTTTTACACCACCGCCAACAACGGCGCAAGAACCGAGACCGCAGAAGAAGCGACGCAAGCCGACGACCGTCTCATTTCGGCGTGGACGGGACATCCGCATTTTCGTGTGATTGACAATTCCACCGACTTTGAGGGCAAGATAAACCGCCTTATTGCGGAGATTTCATCGTTCCTCGGCGAACCCGAACCGTTTGAGATTGAGCGTAAATTCCTCATCGAATATCCCGACGTAAAGCTCCTTGAAGCAAACCCTGCCTGCCGCAGAGTCGAGATCATTCAGACCTATCTGCACAGCGACAACGGCGACGAAGTGCGTGTGCGCCAGCGTGGTGAGAACGGGCATTATGTGTATTTTCTCACGACGAAACGCAAGCTCTGCGGCATGAAACGTGTCGAAATCGAACGGCGGCTCACCAAAGAGGAATACCTCACCTTGCTTATGGACGCCGACACGTCGAAAAGGCAGATACGAAAAAACCGCTACTGTCTCACATACGGCAGCCGCTATTTTGAGATTGACGTGTATCCGTTCTGGAGCGACCGTGCGATCATGGAAATCGAGCTTGCCGACGAGAACGAAAAGGTTGACTTTCCCGAGTTTATCAAGGTCGTAAAGGAAGTCACCGACGACGACAGCTACAAAAATTCCTCGCTTGCACAAATGCAGACCTGAAAGGAGAGCGGCATGAGTCACACACATTTTATAGCCGATACGCATTTCGGAGACGACAATATCCGACGGTACGAGAACAGACCGTATAAAACGGCTGCCGAAATGGATAAAGCCATGATTGAAAATTGGAACGGCGCGGTATCATGCGAGGACATGGTATACGTGTTGGGTGATTTCGGCGCGGACGGCAGCGAAAAAGAGGTTTTATCCAAGCTTAACGGCGAAAAATACCTGATAAAAGGCAACCATGACGTTAAATCCAACGAGTATTACAGAAAAGCCGGGTTCAAAGAGGTTTATGATCTGTCGGTGTTGTTTCGCGGCTTTTGGATTCTGTCGCATGATGCGCTATACGTGAACCGAAATATGCCATATGCCAATTTATTCGGACACGTACACAACAATCCGATCGTTCGGGATTACAGCCGTCAGCATTTCTGTGTTTCCGTCGAACGGATACACTATACTCCGATATTGTTTGAGGAGATAGCGCGGAAAGTAAAAGAGGCAAGCGAAAATCAGGAATAGGACGATTTGCCTGAGGAAATATGATTTTTTATCGGTATTAAAACGGATATGAATGGAAAGCAGGGAAGAACAATGATTTACACGACTCTTACCAAACTTGCCATGCAAGTTGCCTTTGACGCACACAAGGAACAGAAAGACAAAGCAGGACTACCGTACATATTCCATCCGTTTCACTTGGCGGAGCAAATGACGGATGAAGTCACGGTCTGTACGGCACTCTTACACGATGTTGTGGAAGATACGGACATGACGTTTGAGCGTCTTTCGGAGCTTGGTTTTATAACGCCGATTCTCGACGCGCTGAAACTTTTGACGCACGACAAGAGCGTACCGTATATGGACTATATTCGGAAAATTGCCGAAAATCCCGTTGCGAGAGCGGTAAATTGCCGATCTTTTGCATAACAGCGACTTGTCAAGGCTTGATACGGTTGATGAAAAGGCGCAGAAGCGTGCCGAAAAATATAAGCAGGCAGAATATATATTGTGTGTTGGTAGACATTGTTAAGTGTGTATGCTTGCTTGTTTTTATACTTAAAAATGAAAGAACAAAAAACATAGGAGAATAAGTTATGAAGAAATGTCTAAGCGTTTTTATGGCATTGGTGATACTTTTCGGTGTCATATCGCCAACAGTGGCTTCAGCTTCGGTTATAACTGAAACCGTTAATGTATATTTTTATGCAGACGGCGTAAAACTTCAAAGTCTTTTGGCAATAAAAGGCGAAGGGATTACAGCAAGTCTTATACCGACTCCGCCTGCAAAAGACGGGTATGAATTTCTTGGTTGGTCAATCGCCCAAAATGACGCGGGTGGTGTAGTACCAGTGCAGGAAATTGCCGAACGTTCTTATTTTAAAGATACGAATTGGTATGCCGTATGGAAAAAGGTTTTAATACCTTACGATTCCGAAAAAATATACACATCCGATATTTTCTGGGAATATCCGAAATCGCTCAGTTCCAATTATTGGCTTTCCGGATTTGATAGGAGTACTTACTCGGTTTACACAAATGTCTTCACCGAGTACATACAGACAAACGAGTTCATGATGTCGGCAATTGAACACGGTTTAGACATTGCCTTGAGTCCCGAAGAAACGATAAAGTATTATTCGGACAGAATCGGACTCAGCAATTTTGAATTTAATGCCGAGCTTGACAAGGCAAATCAGGCGTTTTTGGAAGCGGTTTGCGACATGGATACTTCCGGTGTCAATGCACTGTCTTCCGATAATAAATTTCTGAAAAATCTTAATAAATTCTATGGAACTGTTCAGAAGATTGAGGAATATGCTGTAAAACATGAGGCGAAGCTTAACAAGCTTGATAAGCCGGAGCTTTACAAGACTTTTGCAGAGCAAAGTACGGAAATGCTGAAAAGATACTGTACGCAGGTTGAACCGAAATTGCCGTCGCTGAACTCAAGAATATATACGTCGGTAAGTGAGGCAACCGAATTGTTGGGAACGGTTACGGATGCGCTTGATTTTATAGAGGCCTGGACTCTTTCCATCGTAATACAAGAAACACAGATGGAAATTATTGATGATATTATGAATAACATTCCAAAAGAATGTACCTTGTATAAAGGATTGAGCCGTCTGCAAAATCAGCTGAAAGGCGGATTTCTCACATATTTCGGTGATACATATATCAAAGATAAAATTTACTCAAAAATCATGGGTAAAGCGGCTGATGTAATTAAAGGTGCTGTTTTCGGAAGTGTTGCAGCTGTTCCGGCAGCCGTAGTTGCTGTTGTAAAATTGGGCAATAAATTGATGTTTGATGTCATCTTCAAGGTGGATTATTATGATTATCTGGCTGCCGGATTTGCAAACGAATACGCAAATGACATGGTAATGTGTGTGAAGAATAAAGCAGCCGTGTTTGAAAAGCAATTTACATCACAAGATTTGAAAGATTATAAGACATTGTTTGACGCACTTATTTGTACCAAGAAAGCGGCACTTGAGAGCTGTAAATCCATTGCAAAATTCAATGATACGTTTACGGATACTTATGTTGATACCTCGCTGAAAAATCTGTTTCCGGATGACCCGTATCAAGACTTTATCGATACGACCAAAGAACATATTGGAACGCTCAGCCCGAAAAGCAAAGATAAGGTTAAAACTGTTCCGTATGATATTGTGATTCCGCAAGGAGAGGAATATGCTCTCAGACGTCCGTCTGACGATCTTTTGGAAAACTCGGTTTATATCCGCGGTGCACGCAAGGGCGCCATTATAATGAACGATAATGCTAAATTAAACCTTACGGATTCTTTTGAGATTGAAAAGCTGACGGCAAACGGAACGGTGTATTCCGATGACGGTTATACATTGACCGTTGATACCGCTGAAGCGAAAAACCAAGTTGTTTTTCAAATTCCTTTAATTTGTAATAAATGGATGAAACAAAGCGGAAATTTTGAAGCAAACGAAGATTTGACCTTGCAGGGCGATATTCAAATGTCCGGAACCTTTACGCAATCAAACGATAAAAAGTTTGAATTACACGGAGATTTATTGGGAAACGGCACTGTATCGCTCGGAAATGTTTTACTTGCAGGAAAAGCGGCACAGATGATCGATTGCCCTGTCACAGCTTTAAGCTTTACAAATGATAATACGTCATATGGCGGCGTTACTTTAAAACAAGCAGTTACCGTTAACGGCCCGGTCAGCTCGGAATATCGTCTTAACGGCGGTCAAAATCTTGTTTTAACCGGTGATTCTTCTTTTACCGATGATTGTTTCAACGGAAGTGTGACTGTAAACAGTATGACCGGAGAGCTTCCGAAACGGGTAATGGGAAAGCTGTATTTGATCGGAAATGTAACACAGAAATCCGATTCAACTCTTAACGGTCTTAATATAAAAAGCGGTACGTTTTCATTAAAGGGCGGCAATGTTGCAGTAAACGGAAATGCGGAGCTTTCCGGCGGAAAGCTTGACTTAATCGACTCCGATTTTTCCGTAAAAGGAATATTGATGGTTCCTTCTTCGCAAAGTGCCGTCACCATGGATGACGCTTCAGAAGTTATAGTAAAAGGCGATAGCAGTATAACTGGTAGTATAAGCGGAGGAACGCTTGTGACTTACGGGGATTTATACAATAACGGTACGGTTGGTCCGAATGTGCTTGAGGTGTATGCTCTGTCTCCCACTACATATGCCGGAAATAATATTTCCGTAACCGATATAAAAGTGACCGCGCCAAGCATACTCCACTTAAACAATATTCTTTCGGCAAGTCGGAATTATTCGGTCACGGGCAATGTTGACCCGATTGGAAATGTTCGGATCAGCGGACAATCGCAGATTACGGAAGATAAAACATTCACCAAAGTCCTGACGGCGGACGGAGGTTTGGTGTTAGACGGTGCGACGGTAATAGCGGAAAACGATGTCAGCATTCAGAACGGCGATTTAATTCTGAAAAATGGTGCAAAGCTCGTGGTGAAGGGCGGTTTCTTCATGAACGGATCCGGCTCGAAAAAAGTTACAGTAGATGAAACTTCTTCACTTGTTTTTGAAAAGCTGTCGATATTCTCTTCGATAAACAATATTGCTGTAGACGGAAAAATTACCTTTATAGGGGATACCTCGTTCGGTTCGGCAGCACTTACCGGTTCCGGAAAAATCGAAATACGAAATGATTGGTTTGCAAATGGCAGTGTTAATTTTTCCGGAAAGCTTTCAATAACCGGAAAGGTAATTCAAACCGTTTCCGTTTCGTCGGGAGCTTGGTTTGGAAAAATATTGATAAGTAATCCGTCAAAAAGCGGTGTTCTTATCAGCAATACAATGTACTATACAGAAGAATATCAAAATCAAAACAGCCGTGTACGCGGTACGATTACAAAAAAGTGAGGAATGTTACAATGAAGAAGATAACAGCATTTGTTTTGTCGGTAGTTATGATCCTTTCGATGATTCCGTTTGGCGTATTTGCTGCATCCGGCAACGGAACGGAAACGGACCCGTATCAAATCGCAACGGCGGCTGACCTTATAAAAATGCATGAGGATCTCTCAGCGCACTATGAGCTTGTTGCCAATATCGATATGGAAGGAATTGATTTTGAACCGATAGGCAACGAAAGCGAGGGCTCTTTCACAGGTTCTCTTGACGGCAAGGGACACAAGATAAGCAATCTGAATCTTGAATTGCCTAACAACAAGTTTGTCGGTTTTATCGGCTGTATTGAGGGCGGCACGGTTAAAAATCTGAATATCGAAAACGTGAGCGCAAGCGGTTACCGCTATGTCGGCGGATTGGTTGGATATGTCGGTGAGGGTAGTTGTGTTGAAAACTGCAGCGTGAACGGAACGTCGTCGGGAATAGTACAAATAACAGATTGCTATGTTGCTGGAATTGCAGGGTATAATGAGGGATCAATAAGCCATTGTACAAATTCTGCAAGTGTTTCCGGAAAATATAGAAATGGTTATAACGCATATTTATCAGGAATTGCGGCTGTGAATTATGGTCATGTAACCATGTGTGAGAATCGTGGCAAAATCGACGAGGGTTGTAGCGGAGGTATTGTTGGCTTTAACTATAAAAATGTTAGCGAATGCAAAAATTATGGCGACGGTGGTAATGGCGGAATTGCATATGACAATAACGGCACAATTAGTTTGTGTAATAATTATGCATCCATGATCGGTGCAGGCATTTGCGTTAGCAATTTTGGAGGGGTTGTCACAGATTGCAATAATTTTGGAACAATTCGCGGTGAAAACTGGGCTGCTGGAATAGTACACGACCAAATGTCTGGTGCTTCTTGTATACGTTGTTGCAATTATGGAAATATTTATTCGGAAAAAGAAGCTAGCGGAATTTGTAATAGTTCATCGTCTGATTCCGTTATAGCATTTTGTTCGAATTTCGGAAACGCTATAGTAGAAGGATGGTATGCTAAATCTGCTGCAGGGATTGTATCAGAAACTAGTGGTACTCACCCTACAATTAAAAACTGCATGAGTTCGGGGCGTGTATTATGTTATTCAACCTATACCGCCCGTACTACTGCGTTTGCATATGGCCTAACTTATAGCTCATATTATATAGAAAACAGTTCGTCGTATGGGCCTGTAAAAACCGAGACCTATAACAAAACAAACGAAAAAAGTGATTATTCTGTTTATAGTATTTCCAAGAAAGATAATAAGTACATACTCAGTGAAACAAATCAACAACTAAACCATTCTCTAACCTATTCCGAATTCAAATCTGCTAAAACATTCAGTGATTTCGATTTTGACAATGTTTGGTACATCGACGAAAACATCAATAGCGGATTTCCGACCTTGCGCAACATGCCGCGTCACATTGATTTGAACGAGTGTGTTCTGCTCATGAAACCGGGCGAAACCGCAACGCTTAAAGCTTATATCGACGGAACGCCGGAAAACGTTACCTATGAGTCCGAGAACGCAAGTATTGCTTCGGTTGCTGCAGACGGTACGGTGAAAGCTATTGCCACCGGCGATATTATGATTTCGGCAAAAAATGCCGAGGGCATGAGAGCCAACTGCCTTGTTCATATCACCAAAGATGTTTCCGGCATCTCGTTGAATAAATCCGAACTTTCTCTGGAAAGCGGCAAATATGAAACGCTGTCCTATACTCTGAATCCGCAGGACGCCAATGAGTCTGTTATCTGGTCGAGCAGTGATTCGGAAGTGGCATCGGTTAATGAATCCGGCACGGTTCAAGCAAATAAGATCGGAAGCGCAGTTATCACGGTAACTACTGTCACAAGCGGTGTGCAGGCAAGCTGCAACGTTACGGTAACCGGAAGCCCGATTACTGATATGTATTGGTATGGTTCCTCAATAAATATCTACAAGAACCAACCGCAAAAGGGAAATCTGCAGATTTCACCTTCGAATTACAGCGGCGTGATTGCGTACTCCAGCAGTGATGAGACGGTAGCAACGGTGGCAGATGACGGCACCATAACCGGTCATAAAGTCGGAAGCACAGTTATTACGGCAACTTCGGACAACGGAAAAACTGCAAACCTTACCGTATACGTAAAGGTTCATACCGAAAGTATTTTGCTCGACCGTTCTGCCATTACGCTGAATGTCGGTTCGACGGATAAAATCACCCCTGCCGTTTTGCCGCTCGATTCGACCGAACCGTGTTATTACTCGTCTTCTGACTCTTACTATGTTTCCGTTTCAACAGACGGAACGATTACAGCAAAGAATGTAACATATAACCCTGTCAAAATCACGGTTTCATCCGGTTATAAGGAGGCATATTGTTTTGTAACAGTCAAACAGGCGGCTGTTTTGCCGACAGAAATTTCTCTTGACAAAACACGCTTGAATATGACAAAGTCTGAGGTTGTACAGCTTACAGCTTCAGTATTGCCGGACAATGCAACGGATACGTCCGTAAAATGGACAACTTCAAATAAAGACATTGCTTCTGTTTCGCAAACGGGTACTGTCACGGCAGTCGGAGAGGGCGTTGCTGTCATTCGTGCGGAGACAGCAAACGGATTTTACTGTGAGTGTGTTGTCAGCGTTATTTCGGCATCGGGCTTTGCGGTAGTGCTGGATGATGCGAGAGCTTTGCCGGGAGATACTGTACAGATAAAGGCCAATATCGCAAAGAATCCCGGAATTTCGGCTTACAAATTTACGATTCATTATGACAGCAGTAAAATGCTTCCGACGGCAATTCATCCCAATCGTGATTTCGGCGGCACTTTTGAAGATAATTTGTCCGAACAAACAGGTGATCAATTTAACGTACTTTGGTATTCCGCACAGGATACAGACGTAAACGGCGAATTGTTCACGGTTGATTTTTCTGTTTCCGACACGGCACTGTTAAGCGACTCGACTCCTGTTACGCTTACGTATAATCCGACTGATATCTGTAATACAGACGGCGATTTTCTTTCCTTGTATACCAAAAACGCGTCTGTATTTATAAAAGAACCGCTTCCCGGGGATGTTTTTGAAGATGATGAAGTAAACGTGTATGATTTGACTTTGATGGCACGTTACATAACCCTCTTGGAATCCTTTACAAAACGCCAGCTAATTGCGGCTGATGTGAATAATGATGATGTTGTTGATATCAAAGATGTTGTAAAAACGGCGCAGTATCTGGTAGGCTGGAACGGAGTGGAACTCCTTTCGGATTCTGAAAAGAACCATCGCGCGGATATAGTGGTTAGTACAGCTGTTTCGAGAAATGGCGCGACGGCAGAAATTCCTGTTGAAATTCAGAATAATCCGGGTATCAGCGGTTTTCGATATGAAATAGCGTATGATAGCGATAAAGTTGAAATACTTGATATCATTCCGAATACCTATTTGCTGGGCGACAACTTCGGTACCAATCTCGGAGCCCAAAATGGTAATCCTCTTGTTGTGACATGGTATCAAAATTCCGATATGACAGAAAACGGAACGTTGTTTACAGTTACGGCACGCCTAAAAGACGCATCGGCAGCAACAATATCCATTGTTCCCGCAAATAACAATATGTGTGACCGGAATACCGATGAAATTATTGGTAATTATACAGACGGTTATTTGTTAAGTGATCGTTATATTGCCGATATTCATGCAGACGGAGAAACAATATCCGTAGACGCATATTTCGATGATTCTTTCCAAGCCGTACCGGCGGTTGCCATAATAGCACTGTATGATCAAAACGGAAAGCTTTGCGGAACTTTTTGGCGTGATTTGGAAAGCGTTGCTTCACAGCAGATTGTATTTGATGTGGGAAACGTTGAATATGCAGCGTGTGATTTTATGATATGGCAAAGTTTCACTACATTAAAGCCTATTGTAGAAAAAACGCATTTTGAACGATAAACGTTGGGATGTTTTTGTATTTGGAAACGGTAGCGGTGCTTGGTTTTCATCGGTAAGCAATGTAGGAGAGCCTTGTGTGCCGTAACAGTAAAGCGGAAAGATGAGATTGAGGCACATTCGAAAGATAAAAAATAAAGCGCTTATTTCAGCGCCTCCTCTTTCCAAGTTTTCAATTTTATGCTAAAATAGCACTGTAAAAATGGTAAGCAGTTAAAACGGTAAGCAGTTGAGCGGGTAAAGATATGTTCCATACTATGGGATAGGTATGGGCGTTTCTTTGCCTGCTTTTTGTCATTTTTACGGAAAACAAAATAATTTACTCGGATATAAAACACGTAAGTGAAGTCTTAAGCTTCTTTACGTGTTTTTTTCTTTGAGTAGGGAAAGGAGGCTCATATGAGGGCTTAAACAGTTTTTCGAAAAAGAGATTTTCAGAAGGAGGTAAAACAAAAATTGGAACCAAAACTTAAACGAAGGAGGTATCTGCGTTATGAGGGAAATGTGCGAACTATCCCCGATAACGTATAACGACACATCACAGGGACTTAGACTCAGCTGCTATGCCGATACGTTTGTGTATCATAAGGCAAGCGGTTCGGAGCGAAACCTTGTGGCAATGCGCTTTGGCGGATACCCGGAACAGGTAAGAGCGATGGCAGACGTGCTGCGTAAAGGAGCAGGCGTCGAAGCTGTTGTTGAAAATCACAAAATCGTGTTGTGTGCCAAACACAATGCATACAAACGAAACGTTGCTCACGACGGTATTTATGCCGAGGGTACGATGCTTGCACTCGATGATGAAAACGGCGAAATGGAAGATGAGGAGCAAATGGAGGTGGAAAATCCGAACGCAAAGAGAAAAATGTATATCTTCTGTGATGAGGGTGATACCGATTCTCTCTATGCGGAGCTGGATAAGAAAACCGCTATTCCCTTAATCCCGGAATTCAAAGATTACATTCTTGAGGAGTGCTTTAAGAGGAAGATACTCGTTCCGCTTGAAGTGTTATCGGCAAGCGTACACTTTGACGCATATATGCTTGAAGTCCGAAACGACGAAAAAGAAATGGAGGATGTCGTAAACTTTGGGCTGAAACAAGGTAAGATCTCTATTCCCGGCGCTGTGAAAAACAGCGGTTTTGAAAACATTGCAACTGTTTCTCAGTACCTTAATAAGTACGGCATCACCATTGCGAACCGAATAAGGCAATCCTTTAATCCTTTGTTTGATCCGGTGGCGGAGAGTATTTGCGATCAGCTCAAACGGATTAACGGGAATCTTAAAAAGAACGTGGGATATACTCTTTATTCCGCTCAACTTGCCGTAGCCGAAGCTTTGAAACGAAGACTCGACAGATCCAAAGTCGGTCTTGTTGTGGCGGAATGCGGCAGCGGTAAAACAAAAATAGGTTCTGCGGCTCTTGCGGCTCATCAGAAAGGTAAAAAGTGTCTCAATGTCATTCTTTGCCCATCTCACGTAACGAAGAAATGGGTGCGTGAGATACAGGAAACATTACCGGACACAAAAGCTCAGGTGGTATATAACCTCGTTGATATAGACCGTGCCTTTGATGAATACAAAAACGGCAAGGAAACAATGTATATCGTTCTCTCAAAGGAACGTGCGAGAGACGGATATATGCGAAAACCTATCGTCGTGTATTCAAGAATAAAGAAATGCTACATTTGTCCCTACTGCGGAAAACCTATTATGATGGAGATAAACGACGACGGTACTCATTACAAGGTACACGCCGATCAGTTTTACTTCAAAAAGGAAACTACGCTGAATCACAAATGTGAGGAGTGCGGACACGTGCTCTGGGGTGTGCTTAATCCCGACGACCACGATATCCGTCACAACGATTGGGTCAAGATCGGAGGTTACGGATTCGTTTACCGTCATTTTGCCCACAGGCATCTTGAAAAGACAAAAGATCAAAAGGTGCTTCTGAAACTGGAAGAGATAATTTCAAATCCCGACCGTGTGTTTATTGCAAAAGGCGCATATAACCGATACTCCATGAGTGATTACATCGCAGAGCGTTTCAAAAGTATTGACGGAGTGATCCTTGATGAGCTTCATCAGTTCAAGGGCGACAGCGGACAGGGCGATGCAATGGAAACACTTGTCGGCTGCAGTGAAAAGGTTATCGGTATGACCGCAACCCTTATCAACGGCTATTCAAACGGACTGTTTTATCTGCTCTACCGCATAGTTCCTCACCTTATGAAGATCGATAACAAGGATTACGGCAACCCCGGTGCTTTTAACAACGAATACGGCGTTACAGAGGCGACCTACGAGATTGAAGAAGGCGAGTTCAATGCCAACAGTAAAAGCCGTCGCAGAAAGCTTCAGGAACGGCAAAAGCCAGGCGTTTCTCCTCTTGTATATTCACGGTTCCTTATCGACTGTGCAGTGTTTCTCTCACTTAATGATATGGGTAAAAACCTGCCGGACTATGAGGAAATACCGGTAGAGCTTAATCTCGCACCTGAGATTGAGGAAGAATACAAGAGAATCGAGGACTCTTATCGCAACTGCATGAACCGCCGTGACGGTACGTCAAGAAAGCTTATGTCCAGTTTTTTAAGTCTTCTCACTACATATCCGGATCAGCCCTATGATGCTGAACCGATATATTATCCCAAAAGTGATGAGGCGGTAATTGTTCCGAAGTCCTTATCAAGCTTCAATGCACAGCACGAAAAGGACATAGCAACGCTCGGTATTGTAAAGCGCAAGGTGGAAAACGGTGAAAGAGTGCTTATCTACACAAGCTGGGTAAAAATCGATACACAGGATAAACTCAAAAAAATGCTTGAAGAACAAGGTTACAAGGTAGCACTTCTTGAACAAAAGGTAAGCCCCGAAAAACGTGAAGAATGGGTGGCAAAAAGGGTTGAGTCCGGAATTGATGTGATTATCACCAATCCGAGTCTTGTTGAAACGGGACTTGACCTCAACGCTTTCACGACACTTATCTACTACAACATAGGGTATAACCTGTCCACCTTTCGTCAGTCCTCCCGCCGTTCGTGGCGTATAAACCAGACGGCTCCGCGAATCGAAGTATATATTCTTTACTACAAGGGAGTCATGCAGGCAAGGGCGATACGTCTTATGGCGTCCAAGCTTGCCGCGGCAACTCTTGTTGAGGGGAACTTCTCGGATGAAGGACTTGCGGCTATGAGTGATTGTACCGATATGACTTCCCAGCTTGCACGCGAGCTTACAAAAGGCATACGTGACGAGGTTGAAGATGTCGGTGCAATGTTCAAGAAAATGGCAATTATCAAAGACGCAACCGTTCACGAAGAAAAAGAGGAAAATTACATTCTTACAGAGAATGGTACGGAAGAAACAGAATCGGTTACGGCTGAAAATGCCGCTGAAATCAAGATTCTTTCCGTTTCCGAAAAAATCCGGAAGGCAGTGCTTCTTGCAAAACAGGCTACAAGCAGTACGGCGGCGTTGGGTTTCACGCTTAAAAGCAATGAAGATTTGCCGGCCGGCACATAATGTACTTTGTTCGACGTGGCATAAAAACAGAAAGGATATTACAAATGAGGTTTACGGTAAACAGAAAAATCATGCTGGAACATTTTAAAACGATGGCGGCAATGATACCAAAATCCGGTGCAAATCCCGAACTCAAAGGGTTTCTTGTGGAAGCGAATGAGGACGACGGATATCTGTATCTTACGGCAAATTGCCTTGAAGCGGCAATACAGCGAAAACTTGCCGCCGGTATCGAATCGGGCGGTTTCTTTGTACTTGATGCAAAAATGCTTATGGGAATACTCTCTCATCTTGCAGGAGATGAAACGATTTTCGAAGCAGAGAACCCCGGAAGCGTAAGGATAACCGGTGAAAGCTGTACCTATACCATGAATGTGCTTGATGGTAAGCTTTTTCCGCGTCCCGATATTCCGTTTCCGGACAGTCTTGTGAAGGTATCCGGAATAAAGAAGCTGTACGGCAAAACAAACGGCGCGGCACATAAGGAGTTAACCAACATCTTAAACGGTATTCATATCGAGATTACCCCCGGAGGCATTACGGCAACCGGCTGTGACGCAAAGTGTATCGCAACGGCTCATCTTGAACAGGACTGCGGCGGTACTATGGATTTCACAGTTCCCAAAGCAACGCTTTCTTATCTTGCCTCTGCCGCCGGCGATGAAGAACTTGAAGTCGGAAAACGAGGTCCTTTTGTTATCTTTATGAAAGAGGGAATGCTTTTTTCGATGAAAATAATGGCGGGCGAGTATGTGAATACGGCAGGTATACTGGATTCTTTGAAGACAGTATACGAGGCAAAGCTTGAATACGGCGATTTCAAAGAGCAGGTGTTTCATGCAAGCGGTATTTCGGCTATGGGTGCTGAAAACTCTTATGTAAGACTTGATTTCGGAGAAGAACAAACAACGGTGTCCACAGTCAACGATGTCGGCTGCGCAAAATACTCCGCCGGGGCAGTACGAATAAGCGGTGATTCCGAATACAGTTTTTATTATCCTTCGGCTATGCTGAAAGATATCTTCAGAACGGTTGACGGAACCATGATCGTAAGTCTTGATAAGCGGGGATATCTGCTTGTGTTTAACAAGTATGATAAATATCTTCTTACACCCATTACTGCCGGCGCTGTTGAAAAACAGGCTTTAAAATATGCGGAACTGCAGAAAAAGGCACGTGGCAAAACTGCGGAAGCGTCTTCTAAACAGAAACGCCTTGCCGCAAAAGCCGCTTAAAGAAAAGAAAGGATAAATATTATGAGGGATGAAAAAACGTTAAAACAGGTAATCGTTATGAAGGATGTTTCCGATGGACTCGTCGTATCATCAGCGATTGGAACCTATGTGAATTCATATTGTACTCCCGGAAAGCGATTCTATGAGTGTATGCTCTCAAAAAGCATAAATGTACAGCATGATTTTACCTTGCTGTGCCTTGAATGGTTTAAAACTCTTGCAAATACCACATCTGTTGACGGAAGAAATTTGGCATCGCACCAATTTGCAAAAAAAGCGGTAAACGAGTACTGCAATGAAACTCTTAATAAGCGAAGGGTTTCAGCAAAGGGCGTAAACCGTTACTTTGAATTTGATTACAGGGACGATGAGCAAGCGGCAGCGCTTCTTGAACGCTATCTTTGCACATCTGAAAACAATGAGAAGTTTTTGAGCGGTATGCTTTATGTTCATAAGACCTGTCAACAGCTGTTTTCAAAACTTTGCCTTGAATGGTTAAAACATGTCTCCGAACTTCCATTTCAAAGGAAACAATATGTTGTTCTCGCAAGGAAAGTTATGAAGCATTACACAAGATTTCCGATGGTATGAGGGAGAAAAATATGTTATACGCAAAAATGAATCAGATAATTGATGAGGTAAAAAGCGACGTCGCAGAGCGTGATGAACTTGTGGAGTGCATAGCCATTGCACTTCTTTCAAGAAAAAATCTCTTCATACTTGGCGACACCGGGCAGGCTAAGAGTTATGCCATAAACCTTTTTCGCAAAAGGATAATCGGTGCAAAGCAGTTTGAACGCCTTATGTCAAAGCAGACGGATGAGGAACAGATCTTCGGTAGACTTGACCTTTCAAGCCTTATCCCCGGCAATATGCCACAGGATGAGCTTATGAAAGAAGAAAGCTATGCGGAATTATACCGTAAGCTCTCTGAGCAGTATGAAATATACTGTGGTAATAAGAACGTCGATACTCTGAAAGCCACATACGAGCTGTCAAAGCAGACAGACCTGCTTAAGCACATTATCTGTACCCTTAAAAGCGGCACACCAAAGATGATAACAGAGGGAAAAATACCCGACAGTCATATTGTATTTCTCGATGAAATATTTAAGTCGGGCGATGGAATACTGAACTCACTTCTTACAGCCTTAAATGAAAAGGTCTACACAAACGAAGGACAGACAGTACCCATTCCCGTTATCTCTTTCTTTTCCGCATCAAATGAGATACCAAACTTCAACGACTCTGCACAGGCAATACTTAAGCCTCTGTATGACCGTTTTGAATTAAAGGTACTTACTCAGTATGTGCAGGAAAAGGATAATCGCTTAAAGGTGTTATCGGGTAAGCAAGGAAAGAGTGTGGGCGGTAGTATTACCACAATCGACCTTTCCGAGCTTGAGGCTATGCAGAAAGAGGTTGAAGCCATTGCTGTCCCCGACAGTATCAATGAGCTTATGGACGACGTTCTCTGTGAACTTCGCAGATGCGGCATTCACGTTTCCGACCGTAAATACTTCGGTTTTACTCCGATAGTTCGGGCAAAGGCATATCTTGGCGGAAATACGGAAGTAAATTCCAAAGATCTGCTTGTGCTTAAAAACTACTTTTGGAACAAGCCGGAGGAAATTGCGGCGGTTGAGAAAGTACTCACAGACCTTTGTGAAAATCCCATAGGCGCTGAAATCGAACGTATTTTGACTATGGCAAGTGAGAGTAAGTCGGTTATGGAGGAAACGCTTTCTCAATTTGAGAGTCAACAGGCAGATGAGCGTGAGAAGATAAAACCTTACGTCGTATTCCAAAAGGAACTTTTCCGAATTTATCTTGAACTCTCAAACCTTCATAACGCAGACCTTGGCGATTCCGAAAATACTGCAATAACCGACGCTGAAAATGAGCTTGAGCAAATGCTTGTCGAGGCTGCAAAGTCGGTTCATGCTACGTCAATACCTCTGCACGAACAAAAAAGATTAAATGTATAACGAAAGGAACAGATTATGGGACTTAATAAAGTAATTGAAATCGGCAGACTCACAAGAGATCCGGAGATTAGAACATTCAGCGAGAATACGAAGTGCGCAACCTTTACCCTCGCAGTGGACCGACGCTTCAAGAGTAAAAATGAGAATGCGCCTACGGCGGATTTTCTTCCTGTTACTGCATGGCGCGGAACTGCTGAATTTGTGGAAAAGTATTTCGCAAAAGGCAAGCAGGTGTACGTATCAGGCTGGATCGAAACATATTCTTACGAAAAAGACGGTCAAAAGGTCTTTTCTTTCAGAATCAACGCCGACGAAGTTGGTTTTGCCGATACTATGAAAAGTGAAAACGGAAATCAGCAGAATACAGGCGGCAATGGGTATTCCGGAGGGAACAATTTCCCGGCTGGAAATACTCAGGATAATTTCGGTCAGTTTGAGCCTATAGGCGAATTTGACGACGACACACTTCCATTCTAAATAAACAAAGGACGTGCAGGCGGAGATAATCTCTCCGTTTGCACTCCCCGGAGGTACATATGGAACAATTCAGAAGTATTGAAGAAATCCTATCGGGACTATCAACACTCACGGGTACTGCAGATACTCCTAAGACAGACCGCGTTCTTAAATCCACACGGATAGAACAGGCAATCTTTGATGATTTATCCGGTGACGCAGCCGAGCTTGCTTCTTACGAAGAACAAGGCACAAAGAAACTCAAATCCTTTGGAAGTCTTGTAAATGATGTGTTTCAGTCCGTATATGGGCTTCGTCCGAGATACACTGACGAAAGCCGGATGACTGCATTATCAAAGGAGTTCAACAAGGGTATTCTTACAGAGCTTATGGCTGACGAAAACTATGCGGCAGTTAAGAGTGTATGCGAGGGCAAGGAGTTGCCGGCTATCGGTGCAACCGAAGAATTTACGGGACAGTTGCTTTCCAACCTTGACGGTCTTATGCAAAAGGCTACGGGAGGTAAAGGCAAGGTAGACGCACTGGACAGAATGGAGCAGGATGTAAGAGGTTTATCCGAAACGCTTTCCGAGCTTCTCTCCAAGTACGAAAACGCCCCCGAATCGCAAAAGCCTTCCCTTGAACGTAAGATTGTAAGTACGGCAAACCGTATATCTTCAAAGAAAAAACAGTCACAGATGTACGCAGGGCTCATACAAAACAGTATGAGCAGAAACGGCGCTGATATCAAACGTGTTATTGCGTCCTCAACTGAGGCAGCATTAGATCGTGCAAATGATATTCAAAATGCTGTTCTTGCATGGGGCGACGGTGATCCCGAGATGAAGAGGAATCCCGTTAATACGGAAATCCTACGGCGTACTGCAAAATCTACGAAGCTCAGGTATGTTGCAAAGTTTCTCGGCCGCTACAAAGAGATGTTAAAGTCAAAGAGAATTGCAAGTTATTCCTACGGCAACGGCGAAAAATACGACATTGAATACGGCAACAACGTAAACAAGGCACTTACCTCCGAACTTGCTATGCTTTCGACTCCCGAACTGGTACCGCTTTTTATGCGTAAGTATCAGAACAAGAGCCTGAAACAGTATCGCAAGCGTGAGCCTGAATACAAGGGTAACGGCGATATTATCGTCTGCCTTGATGAATCAAGCTCAACCTTCGGTGAGAACAATGCTTACGGGATGGCTGTGGCAATGGTGCTTTACGAAATATGCCATGTGAACAACACAAATTTTGCTTTGGTGCATTTTTCGAGTACAACAAAGGTTGACTACTTCCCGAAGAATAAAAAGGTCGATCCGCAGGAAGTACTTGACTGCGCCGAAACGCTTCTTGGCGGCGGTACAGATTTTGAGAAGCCATTAAGAGAGGTATTTGCACTTACCGCAAGCGAAAAACTTGAAAAGCCCGACATAGTGTTTATAACCGACGGCAAATGCGATGTGTCAGATGAATTTCTTAAACTTTTCGATGAGTTTAAGTCGGACACAGGTGCAAAACTTACGGGTATATTGCTTGATAAAGGCGAATGTTTTGGTTTTTCACTTCAAAAGTTTGCGGATACTATCTACAGAACAAGCGAGCTGTTAGAAGACAGTATCGTTACACGAATTATTGAGGAAAGGATATAATATGAAAAAGATAATAGAACTTAAAGGTGTTCTCGGACAAAATGTCACAAAAGGAGACAGAGCGGTTATTTTCGGTGTCAGCGGACCTTCTTACTATACATCAAAAGTTGTTGATGTTCGAAATGAGTCAAAAGCCGGCATTGAGATAGAAACACTTAATACCATTTATAGGATTACTTATCCGGAAAGCTTTTCGCTTGCCGAAGCGGTATAATTGAAATTAGGAATACTATATAAAAAGACCTCCGTTACACTTTCTTTGTTGTGAGTGTAACGGAGGTTTTTGGCTATAAATCTGGCATAGCTAACGTCTCATGAATTTGGTTGATTATTACGTACCCAAATGCCTAACTATATCAATTCTCATTCTCAGTTTTCCAAAAATGATATATAGGACATTTTTTGAAATTATCTTTTCCAGTATCATTTAGCTTTCCAAAGTGAATTTTTGCAGGTTGTTGCTGATCCAAAAGCAGATATGCTCCTATACGCGTTTCTTCAGAAGTTTCCTTGCGCTCAATCAATTCATAAAGTAAACTTATTTCGTCAATATTAAGGTTGCGCTGTCTCTTCACTATCTGAAGTCTGTTTAGAAGTCGAATTTCATACCCTAACGCCTCGTTTGGAGCAGAAAAAATCCATTTGCTAAAATCATCACAGAGTTTAAGGAGTTTATTCTTTCGTTCTCCGGTTGCTTTATCGCAGGCTGTAAGCGCATCAAGCAGAAATTCATTAGCACAGATATATGTATTGCAATGGTACTCAGTTGCTTGAAACGATGGCAGTATCACATCATAGTCAATATTACTAACTGTGAGTAAATCATTTGCATGCAGAATGAAGAATTGAGATACCGGCAAACGATTTCCACTTGTATACTCACAAATAACAGAAAACTCGCTTTTGAAGAAATCATATATTTCGTAAACGCCATTTTGGGTACACTTTTTAAAATATAGAACGAAACGGAGATTACTGATTTTCATGCAACATATCGGAGGGATGTCATGCCTCAAACCGGCGATAGGCTTCTTGTCTATAAAGGCTTCAATTAATCGATTTATATTTCTCCAATCTTCGTCGGTTAACTGGCTGATAATGATATCGTCTTCGCACTTTAACAGATCCAAAACTTTAACTATCTGCTTTACATATTCAAGATGCTCTTTTTCAATGTTCAAATCAAAATCGATGAGTTTAACCCCGTCGTAGTCAAATGGAAAAACAGTATCATTAACTCTAAACTCACCTTTTTCCATGTAAGAAATCATAAAGTCAAGATCCTTGGCTAAAACTCTGATTTTATTTGATTGTTTGTATTTGATATTACAAGGAACATTCGGACTTGTGAATGTTATAGTAAAGCTTTCTCCAAAGCAAAATGAGGTGCTTTCCGCACAATTTATAATACTATATTCAGTGTAAAAAAGTCTATCACCAACCATCACAGGTGCAGCAATAGTTTGCTTGGTGTTTAATATACGTGGTATTAAATTCAGTGGTTGCGGAATGGTACTACCCTTAATTTTTGCATACACATAAATTTCATTTGTTAAAATCGCCTTTTGAGGCGACTCAAAACCAACTCCTTCAAAAGGAATAACGAGATTTTCTAAAACGCCTTGCTTTTCTAATTCTTCAAGAGAAAGAAGTTTTCCCTCGGTAAAACTTGCCTGCTTTTTACAGTTTTGCAGGCAGTTTAAGAAGATCGTAGCCTTTTTATTTCCATCGATAGGAAAGGTTTTAAGGTGAATTGCTTTGCTTTTATTCTTTCCTTCAAGAAGTTGGCGCAATTTGATGGGGGTGAGTTCTGCATAGTATATTTTGTTATCTGCTCCCACATTTCCGAGATATACAACAAAAAGCATACACCCACCGTCATAAAGGTAGTTTCGCAAATCATCCTTTGACATTTGAAAGGAGATTTCATCTTTTGAAAAATCCTCGCACTCCACGCCCTTTACTTGAACCGGCATACGCCCCCTAAGAGTGCTTTTCTTTTTTGATTTGTCGCCATAGATGTAAACAGCCCCATCCCACGATGGTTCCTTATCATTATCAGCAATAAATTGATCAAGAAATTCTGAAGTTACAATGCTGTTTTTTACAGCATTTATGGACAATGTTTCAATCGCTTTTTTATCTAAAGACATTGAATCTTTCTCACCTTTCAAAATAACACTATTATCGCACTCTGCGAATGTATTTTATCGTGTCTTGAATTTTTTACAATCATCATTTTGTTAACAAAATGCAGTGGAAGGAGAAGACTGTTGTTTGACATCGTTATTTTCACACATTCCAAAATCTTTTTTATTGCTTTATCATAAATAAATTTATATGACGTAATGCCGGCTAATGGTAAGAGTTGCACAATTATTTTCTGTCGTTCTGATTGAAGTCTATCTTTTCAGCCCAAAATTCTTCAAAGTAATATCTTCCTGCTGTGCAATATACTTTTCAATTTCGTCCGAAGAACCGCGTGAGAGCATAGCGCAAAGAGCTTTTTGTTCCGAATACTGTTGATCATAGTAGGTCATGCCGTAAGAATCGTTTTGTTCATAGTAAGCTTTTATGGAATCAAGCCAATTTTCAAGGCAAGTCTTAGCCTTTTGAAAGTCACGCATCTGAAGATGCCAAAAGCAATCCATATAGTAGTGCGGCGGTATGTTCTTTTTTGCCTCTTCTTCGCTGATGTTGTTTCTTCCGTGACGAATAGAAGCGATAGCACATTTTGTTTCAAAATCGAATGCTGTCTGCGGTGAATCTATTTTTAAGAGTTTCGGCAGAAGGACGGTGCGTAATTCCTTGACCAGTTGATGGGCAATATCCTGATAGATTTTATCCCGGTTTTCCCACGCGTCTGCTTGGTCTTTGTCGGTTATGGTTGCACCCCACGGTATGACATATAAAAATACGTCACGGTATTGCGGAAGCAGATAGGCGATTTCGTAGTTTTCAAAAATCCCTCCGTCACGTTTTATGCCGCTGCATAAAGGATAACACCCGAAACGAATCGTGTAATGCAGATTGTTTGAGTAGACCTTGAAGCCTTTGATAACACCGCCTATGTGGCAGTAATACATATTGGAATAGGCTTTAAAGCCATAATTTTTCATATCATTTCCTATGATGCTTTTTACAATGTTTTTTACATTCTCCATTTTTCCTCCGGTATTTGACATAGTACGTATTACACCATATCTTTCACATCAAACAAATACAATCGGTGTTCGCCGATGTCTTCAAGACGCGGGAAAAGTTTTGACGTTCTCTTCTTTATCGGCGGAAACAGAGGAAGAAGTACTTCCCGAAGTTTTAGGGCGTCTTCAAGGGTATAGTCGAGAATGTTCTCGGTACATTGGATGAAAACTCCCGTGTCGGTCTTTTCGAGCTTGTAAAAGCCGTGACTGTCTAACTTCTCTATGCCGCCGAGAAGTTCAATTTGCTTGTCGGTCAAAAATGTGAGCCAAAAATATCCGCGAACCTGTTCGTCCCAAAAGCGGGAGAATGAAAGATTATCACCGTAGTACTGAAAATCAAAAAGTCCGGTAGCATGAAACACATCTGTTCCGCGAGTCAGAAATGAACCGATGCCGTTTAACAGAGTATGAAGGTCAAGAAACAGTTTTACCAATTCTTTGCACGTTTCATCTCCTGAATACTTCATGGAAACGGAAACGGTATCGCAGGAATTTGGGAACGCATAAGACGGTGAACCGAAGGTAATGTTGGATTCGAAAACAATCTGTTCGGGATCAAAATCATAATCGTTATAATAGGTTTCGGCTGACATGTAATCGGTTACGGTCAACAAACCGATCTTGCTTTTGCGGTATTCTTCCATGAAACGAGCCAAGCTTTTTTCTGTCAAAGCCGGCTTTTTGTGTCCCTTTTCATCGTCATAGGTTATCATGAGCTTTTTCGGGACATTCTTTTTACAAAACAGTAAAATAAGGTGCAGAGCTTTTTCGGCGGTAAGCTTGTCCGCGCTTAAATCGAGCTTGGTAGCTACCGAAAAAAATATTCTGTCTCGGTAATACATTTTATCCTCCTATACTGCAAAGAGTACTGCCCAGTATTGTCCGGCGAATACGGCAACGATTATACAAAGTCCTCCGACAACCATTGAGGTGAGATTTTTATGTGCTTACTTTGGTTACCATGCAACATAACGAAATTGCAGAAAATAGTTGGATTTCGGTACAATTACTCTTTGCCTATCGAAGGCTTCTGTTTCTTCAGCCCGAAATTTTTCATGGTTTGGTTTTCCCGACTTAATATATATTTTTCAATCCCGTCCGTATCCCCATCGGAAAGCATATCGCAAAGATTTTCATATTCCGCAAAGCCCTGTGCTTCATAGATTGTGCGGTATGTCGGGTCCTGTTCGAGGGCGCGCCGTATCGGGGCAAGGTCATTTTCAAGATACGTTTTGGCTTTTGAATATTCGTGCAGCCGAAGATACCAAAAACAATCCGTAAAGGGAAAGGGGGCAGATCCGGGTGGTGCTTGCGTTTCGTCGATGCCGAGGTGTGCAAGCTTCTGTTCCCGATACCGTGCCGCCGCAAGGCGGCACTCTGTTTCAAAGTCAAAAGCGGCTTTTGTCGAGTCGATTTTCGAAAGCTTCGGCAAAAGAACCGTGCGCGTTTCATCGGCAAGGCGGCGTGCAATATCGGCTCGAACCGTATCGCGATTTTCCCATGCTTCCGCTTGCTCTTTCTCGGTTACATCTGCACCGCACGGGATTACATACAAAGGGGTATTTCGATATTGCGGAAGAATACAGGCAATATCATAGCAGGCAAAGCTTTCCGCATGCCGCGGCGGTATGGCGCCGCACAGCGGATAACAACCGAAAAGAACGCGGTAATGTGTGAGTTTTGTGCTTATGCCAAAGCCCAAAAGCGCTCCGTCTACCGCTTTATAGTAAATATTCCGATAATGACGAAAGCCGTAAGCATTGACCTCATCGTTTATTGTGGTGCAAAACATATCCCGAACATGGTTCATTCCGATATTTCTCCGCTTAATATTTTTTGTTGCTTTTCCAAAATCTCTTCGGTTGCAAACATATCCTCGTCGGCATAAAAATAAACGGAGTTCGGCATAGCCGCAAAATGTTTCTCTTTGGTTGTGTAGGAGAGCAACCGTCTTTTGCTTTCGGGTGGGAACAACGGTTTCAGGTATTCCCGCATTTTTAATGCGTCTTCCATGGTGTAATCCAAAATTCTTTCGGTACTCTGAATGTAAACTCCGTCTCCCCATTTTTCACATACGGCAAAACCCTGCTTTTGTATAGCCTCAAATCCTCCGAGTTTATTCACTTGGACAGGCGTCAGGCATTGTCCCCAGAAATAACCCCGAACATACTCATCCCAGTGTATAGAAAAGAAAGAATATGTTTCATAAAAGTGATAATCAAAAACGGCACAGCAGCCTGCATATTGGCTGTCAAAAGTTCCGATTGTAATAAAGGAACAAAATCCGTTCATTGTATTTTGCAGCTTTTTCATAAGACCGAGAAGGCTCTTTTGTCGGCTTTTTTCTGTGAGAAATGTTGCCGGAACCCCCAATTTGATCACGTCGCAGGTATTGCCTGCAAACCGTAAAGAATTTGGATTCCCGATTTCCATTGAGCAACAGAACTCCGGTTTCGGTTCATAGAGACCTTCTGTAGGACCGTAAAACTCTTTTGTTGTCATTCGCTTTGAAATAGAGATAAAGCTGAAAACTTCATTGTTTTGGATTTTTTCGATAAGGTTTTGGTAATACTTGTCGTTGAAATTGTTTTTCCGGAAGCCCTTTTTATCCATATAGCAAAGCATAAATTCCTGGTCGGTAACCTTCTTAAAGTAATCCATAATAGTGTCCATTATTTTGATGGTAACATTGTGATTTTCCTTTAAGTCGGTTTGTGTAGCAATTGAAAAAAATACGCTGGACTCTATTGCATTTTTCATGTTGCTTCTCCTTTCTTAAAAGGCAAACAGCAGTAGACTCGTACCTCCGGTTGGCGCAGCAGCGGCAATTGCGATAATACCTTTTAGAATATAAACTGTTCCAACAATCATTCCTGCAACCACCACACCTTCAAGAACCGCCTCCGGCTCAGGAGGTGAGATTTTTATGTATTCACTTTTTCGTTCTTTTTCTTCTTCCGGCACCGGAACGACTTCAGGTACGGTTTCTGTTTTTTCATTTTTCCTTTCCATATAGTAAATTACTCCTGAATATACAGGATCACTGTATACATCAAGCGAAATTGATGGTGAGTATGGGAGGGTAAAAGGGCGTATGGCGGTGCCCTCTTTCATGGGACAATAGGCTTTTCGAAGAGGGTGGTTGGTGTTAATTGGGTCAGTGCTTCTTCTTATGTATGTGTTCAACTGTAAGATTCCTATTTTTCTGTTGTGCGGTGAGTCGTGCTTTACTTCCCATGCTAAACTGCATGGCTTTTCTACTTTTAAAACATCAACAAAACCGCCGTTACCTTTTAATCCGGCTCCGGCAACATACGGCTCACACGGTAATGCACCAACCTGTACTCTGACTGCATCTCGCACCATGTTATGGCGTGTTCTGAAAAGGTTAATACTCACAAATCCGATGAGATTAACGAAACGATCAAATTTGTTATTGGAAGAATTGTCAAGTAGCAAAGTTTTAACAGTGGTCGTGTCTGCTTTGCCTGTTGCCATGAAAGCAGCAAATTTTGATTTTTGAAAACTTAAAACCGCATCTTTTGTTACGCAGTCATATTTGCCATAGTTTTCGTCGGGTAGATCCGTAACATCCATATACCCATAGTACATTAATGCTCGCTGTAATGCTAACACATCGTGTCCTTCATCGTCAAGCTGTAATTCTCTGCGAAATGCGGTATTGGTATCGGCAGTACCTTTTTCAAGGAACAAATAGGCAAACTCACTTTTCGGATAAAGCACACAATAATCGGCACGTGCTATATTAGCTTCAAGGTTTGCTCGTTCTTTTGCAAGTGTATCGTTATTTTTGTTTGCTTCGTTCCAAAGAGCCTTGGCTTTTTCAATTTTTGACTTTGTTGATGCATCTGTCAGTTTCAAATCATCTCCGCTTAATTCGGTGGTTGTCTGGCTGCTGAACAATTCACCGATATTTTCAACAGAAATTTCACGCTCGTATGAACTGCCGCTGTAAACGTACCGATAGGTAGTCTCTACGCCTTCCGAACGGCAGAGAATTTTTGAAATTCTTCCTTCTGAGTCATATTCGCAGTTGAACGTATAGGAACCGTCCGGGTCAATATCCGAAAGCAGTTTGCGTATAATGCTTGCGTTTGTTTGTCTTATGCCTGAATCATTCGCTTCGTCTGCCAAGCAGGTTGAAGAGAATACCGGGAGCAATATAGAAGCAACTAAAACAAGCGAAATAATTCTGAATAATTTATTTTTTATCATAAGTCCTCACTTCTTTCTACCGCAACTTGATATGCTGTTCCGTACATGAAAACCGAACTGTGTTGTACCGCAAAATAGTATTCCTTGTCGGCTGTCAATTCAACCGTTATTTCGCAATTCAGGTTTTCTTCGCTGCAGTCATCGTTAAATGCCATATAATTTCCGTTCTCGTCATAAACAATGCCGATGGTATCCGCATTCCCGAGCGTTTTGAATGTGTAGCTGCCCGAAGATAAAGGGGTAAATGTATAAATATCTTCGTCACCCGGATAATCGATACTTCCTCGTGCTGTTGCCGAAAGTTGCAATTCACAGCTGTCGGTATTGTCGTCATCAAGCTTGCATGTGCACAGCAAATATTCACCGACATCATCTTCGCATGCTCCGTAAACCGTTATATAATAATTATTTCTTGCCGACATATATAACGGTACATCCGCATTGATGTCCGCGGTTTCATTCAGGTTGTCGTCATTATACCCGACAAGATTGTAATTTGCGTTATACACGGCAATCACAGTATCCGTCTCACCCTGTGTACTGATCGAATACCATCCGTCTTTTCCTGGAGAAACGACGAAGCAATCGATGTCTTTTTCGTAATCGATCGCCGCTATTCTGTCGGTGCCGAGCGATATGCTTGTGGCGGTTTCAAAACTGTTGCCGTCATCATTTACGAGAATGGTTGCGGATATACGGGAGGTTACTCTTTGTGAACCGTATAAAGATTTTCCGGTTGCCGCAATCGTACAGGTCTTGTTTTCCGTCGGCGTGTAGTAGCATTCAAAACGGCCGCCGTAGGTTTTCACACCGGAAAGGGAAGTTCCGTTTACCGTTACGGTTACAGTACCGACATTGGACATAATGCCCGATATCTTTATTTTGTCACCGTTGTAGGCACGGATAACATCGCCGTTTGACGGATAGGTTATCTCAATTTGCGGCGTTGTGTCATCGGTAACGTCATCGGCGGTACTTGTTACGGCAAGTTTGCAGTTTACTTTTTTGTCGTAAGCATTGATTAAATAATCGTATGTGGCGGCACGGACATAATAAGTGCCCGGAGAAAGATCCGTTTCGATGACGGCGTAGGCGTTGGCGGAATTGTCGTTTGCCGCAAGAAGGGAGGATTCCGTGCCGTTTGCAGTCTCACCGTCAAACAACTGCAAATACGTATCGCAGCTTGTACCTTGTTTGCTTGTGGCAATTACATAAGTACCGGCGGTTTTGACCGTGAACTTATAATATCCCTCATACTCGTTCGCCACGGAAACACTTTTGCCGAAGGAGAGGGCGGTGTATTCGATCGGCTCATACATAACGGTGCAGTAGATCGGTTTTCCGTAGTATTCTTCAACGTCAAGATAATATGTTCCCGGGGTAAGTAGAGCTTCGATTCTGGAATATCGGTTTCCGTCGGCTTCTTTTACATCGTCATTGGAAGCGACGGTACTCAAAGAGGAGTTATACAAAGTGAGTTTTGTATCGATGTCGGTTGAATACCGAAAGGTTCTGAAAGCATACAAGCCGCGCCGGGAGATGTTTATCTCGTACCGCTCACGCGAATCGGCTCCCTTTATTGTTTTCATAGCACTTTCGGAAAGCTTTTCATAATCGGGCTTGACGGTTACGGTTTGGATTACGGCTTCGCCGAATTTAATGGAGCCGTACATCAGCTGCCATTCTAAAGAATAACTTATTTCCTGTTCGGTTTCGGGAGCGGTTAAATTTAAGGTTATGGTTTCGCTTTCATTAAAAGCGATATTACCGAACTTCACAGAATCAATTCCGAAATCGGAACAATCGGATAAAGCTCCAAGCTTGTAATTGCTCTGCGGCGTCCATTCACGCGCCCCAAGGTTGGTTGCGGTTATCTTGATGCGTATAGTTTGTCCGGATGTCATAACAGAACGAATTCCGCATACGGTTATTTTGCCGGCATTGCTGACGGTACTGTATTCCGCTGCCAAAGTATAGGCTTGACCGTTTCCTTTTGCACGCCGAACCATAAGACGGTAGCTGCCGCCGGGTAAGCATACATGAACCGTTTCGATTTCGCTGAATTCTTTGTTGCTGTAATCCAATTCTTCCGAATAATCTTCGCTGTATAAATGCAAATCAAAATCATTTCCGCCGGAATAATTAAAATCAAACAGATCAATTTGCATACCGGTATTTTTCGTCGTTGCTATTTCATAAAAAGCACGGTCGAAATTTTCCGGAAGCTCGTCATCTATCGGTGCGTTTTTCCAGTCAAAATCTCGTAACGGATACAATTCAACGCTAAAGACGTATGAATCCGGATATATGTTACCGACCGAATAGACCTTTACGTAAAAGTCGTTATCCGCATCAAATTGATGAGACGTTGATTTACTGCCGCCGGTGAAAACCGGATCTTCATCGGGAGAGTTGTAAACTTGAAACCGAAGCGCATTTCCGTACTTTACGGTTACTCTTGCAACAAACTTGTTCTCGTTTTGAGGCAAAACGATTTTAAAGAAATCCACGTCATCGGCGTCCGACATTGTTTCATCGACGGAGTTGGAATATCCGGTCAAGGTATATGCCATGGAAAAAGTATCGTTGTCGTCGTCAACAGCGCTTTGATCATACAGCTTTACGCGCATGGTGTAGGGGGAGCTTGCACTGTAACCGCGATAGCTTTTGATGCAGACGTAATAGTAAACATCAGCTTGAACGGCTAAATACCGAATCAGTTCCGGCTCGTTGCCCGCGTTTTTTGAACTTACAAGAAGAGTGTTTTCCGAATTGTATATGTACAAATCGTAATCGCAGCCGTCCGGAATGGTACCCAGCCAGAAGTTGGCATATCCTGCTTCGCTGAACTTTATTTTGAAGTAATCAACATCATCGGCTTCGCTTATATATCCGTAATTATTATAATCGTCATACGTTCTGTCCGCGGTAGCGGGAGTATCGTTGCCCTCCGATTCATACTTTTCTTTGCTTGCCAAAGTTCCGGCTGTGTTCTGCTCGGAAAAGTCCTCGCTGCCTGTCTGAACCTCGGTTTGGATGGGACTGCTGTTTGAGGCAAGAACATCGACGTCGAGATAGGAGAGTGAGTCGGTTGCGGTTTTCGTTAATGTGCCGTAATACTCGCTTTTCTCCTCGCTGTTGGCGGTACTCACAACAAAAGTCATGGCTTCGTTTGACGGGGTTTCTTCAAGTAATACCGCAGTTTCCGATGACACAGAACCAGAGAAAAGATAACCGTGTTCTTTGTCGGAGGTCGATAGAAATACTTTTAACTGTGCGGACGAAAAGCTCTTATTCGGATCAAGCGTAAATTCGATTGTGCCGTTTTGCAGACGAAAAGCAAACGGGTAGAGTTCATAAGGGTTATACGGCTCGGAGTCCGCAATAAAGAGAAACGGGTCGTCTTTTTCCTCCGGCTCATATTGCAAAGCTTCCGCCGCTTTTACGAAACCTTCGCCCTCAGAGGCGCTGTCTGTATTCTCAGCCGAGATTTTATCGGTACAGGAATTTTCAATTTTCTCTTTCAGGTTTTGGCATGTGAGGGTAGGGTCAGCCGAGAGAAGCAGTGCCGCAACACCGCTCACATAGGCGGCGGAGCAGGAGGTTCCGTCCATATATCCGTATTTTCCGCCGGGCAGAGTACTGTAAATGCCGATACCGGGAGCGGACACATCTATGCCGTCGCCGAAGGTAGAAATTTGCGAAAGTTTTCCTTTATTATTGGCAGCCGATACCGACAGTATGTTGTCAAGATTGTAGCAGGCTGGATATGTCACAAGTTCGTCGGTACTGCATCCGTAATTTCCGGCTGCACAAATAAACAGGATATCCGGATTGGAGGCGATAGCGTCGTACAGTGCGGGATTGTACCGCGTTCCGGCAAAACTGCAGTTGATGATGCTGACGCCGTGGTTTTTAGCATATTCTATCGCTTCAATGATATCCGAAGTGTAACCGCCGGAATGTTCAAGCGCTTTCAGCGGCATGATTTTAATATTCGGCGCAACTCCCTTTATCGTGCCGTTTGCGGCCAAAATGCCGGCTATATGCGTTCCGTGCTCGTCGGCTTCGGCAAGGTCAAAAACACTGTTGTCATTGTTTACAAAGTCCCAGCCGTTAATGTCATCCGTATATCCGTTTGCATCATCGTCAAGTCCGTTATCGTTTTCATTCGGATTTATCCATATACTGTGAAGCAGATCGGGATGTGTAATGTCGATTCCGGTATCAATAACGGCAACGGTTATTTCTTCAGAACCCTCCGTTATCTCCCAAGCCTCCGGAAGATCCGTATCAAAGCCGCTTTCACCGGTACTTTTGTCTACGGTCTGACCGTTGTTTTGAATTGCCCATTGCTTCGGATTGCAGACCGACTCGGCGGCGGTCAGCTTATAGTCCGGCTGTGCGTAAAGAACGCCGTCTTCACTGTTTAAGCTTGCAATAACGGTATTAACCTCAGAGGCAGGGACGGTTCCCACGATAAGCCCTGTTTTGCTGTCCGTATCCAGAATTTCCATGTCGGCTGTTCTCATAGCCGAAGCAAAGGAGTTTTCCGATGCGATTGCGGAATCACCCGAAAGAGTGCCCGAAAACTCGTCGTCGTATTTTACGATGATCCGAACCCGTTCGTCGGTTTCGCTTGTCGCTTTATCGGAAAGATATGTGTTCAGCCTTTCTTTCGCGTCGATTTCGTCACGGCTTACCGTAAGTCCGCCGACCGTGTTTCCCGCAAGAAATGTGCAGGATAAGCATATTGCCGTCAATAAGGATAATTGCTTTTGAAATTTATTTTTCATAAAACGAATCTTCACTTTCACAAAATTCTCAATCATAGTTTACGGTTTTCTTTACCGAGAATACAGAGCTTTCTTCGTATATTTCGACCGTGTATTCTCCCGTTCGGTTCAGCTCCGTTACCCACTCATACGTGCCGTCCGATTGGCAGGGTATTTTTTCTTCAAACAAGCATATGTCTTCAAAGTACAAAATGCCGTTTACGAAAGAATCCGCTTTTGCTTTTCCCGTGACGGTCAGCGTTGTATCCGAGACCGAAACGGAAAGTGTGGGGATTACGATATTGGCTTCGTAACTGTTTACCGTTTGATTTAAATTTTGTTTCAGTGTCTGTTCGTCCGCAGCGTCAATGACTTTATCTCCGTTGAAATCCGCCATCACCGAATAACCGTCATCGCCGTACCGTTTTCCTTTTGAAACGGTCAAAAGTGCAAGATCTTTTTCGTCAATGATACCGTCTGCATTGACGTCGCCCGGAATGAGTGTAATACTTCCGAGGTTAACGGCATTGTCCTCAAGCGTTACTTTTCGGTAACAAGAAAGGTAGCCCGGACGGGAAATTTCGACGATATAATCGTCCGCATGGATTCCCGAAAGTGAGAAAGACGCAAAACTTGCGCCGCTGTAACTTTGATCTTTTAAGTGCAGTGTCGCAACGTGTTCGTTGGTTCGGTAAGTGTTTAAGGTTACCGTTGCTTCCGCCTCACGGTTAAAGATCATGTCATCATCGTAATACCGAACGGGACTTGCCGTTCCGTAAATGTTTCCGACCGCATATCCGTAATTCAGCGAATACTGTCCGACGCTTCGTCCGTATACATACAGGTAGTATGTCTTTCCGGCTTGCAAGGTTTCCGAAATCCGGAAATTATCTCCGGTTCCCTCATTGTCTCCGAGCGAGATAGGCGCTGCGGTGTTTTCTGCTGAATAGAGCGCCGCATAAGTATCGATGTCGGAAAAAGCTTCAAAGTAATACAGACCGTCCATTTGCGGTACAAATGCAAATACGTCCGTATCGGTTTCGCTGTTTATATATCCGCTTGCGGAATTTCTTGACGAAATGGGCTGAGCGTTCTGATAGGTGTCGCCGTAATAATCAGCACTTTCCGCCGTGAGTTCGATTACGGCATGACACGGTTTTATATTCCGAAAGGATTCAAACAGCATAAATTTTGCTGATGAAACACCGCAGTCGGTCGGAACGACCGTTTCAAGAATATGCGCTTGACTGCTGTCGGCGGCTGTTTCAAAGGACTTTGTTTTGATATCCAGCATTCTGCCATTAGCATCATAGTAAGCAATAATTCCGGTAATTTCTTTGGAAACATCGGAAGTGTTTGTAACGGTTATTTCAACGCCCAATGTCTCACCTTCGAGCAATATTCTTTCACTGTAGGTATTGTTGTAAAGAAAGGAAACAGCGACATTTACATTGCCGCCCGCACTTCCGCTATGTACCGAACCGTCATCGTCGGAGACTTCATCGCTGTCCGTGGATTGCTGCCCGTTACCATTCGTTTTATCGGAGTCCTCGGGACCGAACGGGTTAACAAAATCATTATCTCCGTAAGGGGAATCGGTGCTTTCCTCCGCATTGCCGAAAAAGTCGGATAAGTCGATCGCAATGTCGCGTGGTGTCGCACTGCCGTTTGTTTGTTCGGTACCGGCAACTTCTCTGTCGCCGAATGCACGAATCGGAAGCATACTGCCCGCAATGCACACTGCCACCAAAGTTACGGCAGCGGTGGCGGTTACAAGAATGCCGCGGATGTTTTTTCGCATAATTTGAATCCTCTCTAAAGTTTTTCTAAAAGTGTCGTGTGGAATCTTGTGCTTGTCCATATTTTTTGGAATAATACAAAAACATTTTATCACGAAAAGCGAAAATTTTCCATACTTTTTCTGTAAATATCGGCGATATACCGATTTTTTTGCTCCCCCTCTTCCAAAATAAAAAATCTTGTGTTAAAATGTCACTGTAAAAATGGTAAGCAGTTAAAACGGTAAGCAGTTGAGCGGGTAAAGATATGTTCCATCCTATGGGATAGGTATGGGCATTTCCTTTACCTGCTTTTATCATTTTTACGGGAAACAAATATTTTAATCGGAAGCAAACACACGTTTAAGTCTAATTCAGGACTTTTGCGTGTGTTTTTTGTTTTCGGAAGGAGGTCAAACAAAAAATGCAGAATTTCAGCAAGCAGTCAAGGCTCGGTATGAGTGTCTTTTCCTCCGCTCCTGTTCGCTTCCGAAGTTTGGAGGTGTTCAAGTTCAGGGATTAAAACATTCGCAAGACTAACCATGACCGCACAAAACAAGTTACTTAGGAGGACTCAAAAATGAGTGAAGAAAAAAACAACGGATTATTTGGCGAGAACGAACCTATCGATCTCGGAAGCGACGTGCCTTTTCCGGAGCTTCCGGATTTTCCCGATTCGGATTTTGACTCAATATTCGGAACGGCGGAAAAGAAAGATGAAACTATGACGGAAAGTGCAGAGATTGAGAATGAATCATCTGTACCCGAAGTTACCGATAATCCGGAGGAAAAACAAATCAATGAAGAAACAACTACCGTATTACAGCCAACCGCAGAAACAACAGTGGAAACAGCAAAACCTGATATCGCCGACGATAAATCTGAGGAGCAGGATCCTTTTGAAGCGGCACTGGCACAGGCAAACCAAAAACAGGCAGAAAAGGATAAGAGCGGCTTGATTCAGAAACTCCCCGTCTTTTCCTATGCCAATGCCAAAGAGGATATCGCAGACACTTCCAAGACCTTTGACGAACTCCGTAACGAAAAAGCAGAGGATTTTCCCGAGCTTGACGACGCTACGGCTGTATCGTGGAAAATGACTTACGGAACGATAACAAAAATGGTTTCGACGCCTAAGAAAACCACGATTGCCAGTTTGAAAAAACAGATTGAAGAATCAAAGGAATTTATGGATTGTCTGAAAAAGGCAAAAGGTGAAATCGAATGCAGGGTTGTTCCGTCGGTTACAGCCAAGAAAAAAGGCGTTGCCTCCTATAAAGGCGTTGCAAATAGCCTTGAAGAAGCCGTAAAGAGCGGAAAACATATTGTATTCGTGCCGTCGAACGACGGAAAAATTTATGAGGTACGCAATAATCCGATCGGAACATTCATAGCCGAAGCGGACAGCGTTTCCCTCTTTTCAAATGTAAGGGCCGGGTTTATCCCGGCTCTTCCGAAAATACCGTACAGCATCCTGTCGGAGATCATCGCTTTCTTCAAGACGTATGTGACGGAAAAACAAGAGAATGAAGCAATGGCAAACATCTATTGGTCTTTTAAAGAGAAAAAATACTGCGTTCATGTTCCGAAACAAACGGTTTCAAAGGCGAGCATTGACACAAATCTTCCCGATGTTGATGAAGATAAATTTCTTCTTGTTATGGAAGTACATTCGCACAATACAATGAGTGCCGTGTTTTCCAAAACCGACGACAAGGATGAAATCGCCACAAGGCTTTACACGGTTATCGGAAGACTTAATAAGGTCTTTCCCGATATAACAACACGCATTTCGGTCGGCGGCAAGCATCTTGTTATTGATCCTTCGGTCATATTTGACGGTATCGGCGGCGAGTTTCCCGAAAAGTGGAAAGATGCCGTTGTAATACGCAAGTGTCAAAAGGGGGAAAGAGAATGAAGCTTGCACTTGACAGACCGGTTAAGATCGTCATTATCGGCGCAGGCGGTACGGGCGGAAACATCATTCCTCATCTTTATCGGATTGCATTTTCCTCTGACCGTCACTGCAAGATCGTCATTTGTGACGGCGACATTGTGGAAAGAAAAAACTTGATCCGGCAAAACTTCGCCGCGTGCGATATCGGCGAAAACAAAGCACAGGTTATGGCAGAAAGATATTCGGAGGTGTTCGGCATAGAAACCGAATATATACCCCGCTATATCGAAAGCGAAGAAGAACTTTATGGGCTTCTCAGTGTAAAAGGAACCTACGGCAGCCCCAAACCCATCGGCATACTTATCGGTGCTGTGGATAACAACCGTTCCAGAGTCATGTGTAACAACGTCTTCAATAAGCTTGATGACATTATCTACATCGACTCAGGCAACGGCGAATTCACGGGACAGGTAGTGTGCGGTGTGAAAATGGGCGGTAAGGTGTTGAGTAAGCCGGTTGCAAAGGTGTATCCGGATATTCTTACCGATACCGAAAAGTTTCCTTCCGAGCTTTCCTGTGCCGAAAGAAGCATATCCGCACCGCAAAGCATTGCGGCAAATGTATTTGCTTCTACGGCTGCGGCAAGTATGCTGTACTACCTTCTCATTGAAGGTAGTCTTGAAAACACAAGAGTTGCGTTTTCTTCGAGAAAACTCAGTCTCAGAAAGGTCGCGTAATGAATGATTTTATCCTTACTCAAACAAAAGAGGTCATAACAACCTTTGAAAAAACAGTTACGGTCATAACGGAAAAACTGGAAACGGTTGACGCTCTCGGCAGAAAGCAGGTACAGAAAGTTGTATGTTCCGAACAGGTGGCTTACCACAACAACGGTTGTCATTTTGGGAGGGCTGCGTAATGTCCGAAAGCTACTATGCCATAGAAAAGTTCGCCGAAGCCGAAAGAAGTTTTGCAAGTATTATCGAGGCTATGCCTATAAAGCGCAAAGCGATTGATATTTACAGGGAGAAGAATAACGTTCAAAGAGCAAAGGATACTTTTTCCGAACTTGAAAGCATAAAGCGAAAGCTGCTTGATACGGTTCGGGAAACCGGTCTTCTTTTCTCCGAATGCGATATACCCGACTGCTCGGAATATGCAAATAAGCTTTACGGTGCGATAAAGTCATTTAACCTTTTGACTCCCGATTACACCAAACTGATATCGGCTGTTACTGTTCTCAAAAACCGTATACCCAAAACCGAAACGGTGGATGCGACTCTCATCGGACGTCTTATGAACAATGTTAAGATGGGCTACTACCCAACAGATATTGCTCACGTCAAGATGATGAAAAAAGCTCTCCGGTTTCCCGAAAGCAAAGTCAACCTTTTCGATCCGTGCTGCGGATGCGGTCTTGCTCTTGAAGCTTTGGCTTTGGGGACGGACTCTGTAACCTACGGAACGGAAATTGACGAAGCAAGAGGCAAAGAAGCCGAAACAAGGCTTTCCCGCGTAGGTTTCGGAAGTTTCTTCTTTTCGAGAATAAGCTCGGAGGCGTTTCACGTTCTGTTTCTGAATCCGCCTTACCTTAACGTAATCGGAGAAGGCGGTGTAAAGGCAAGAAGCGAGAAACGGTTTCTCGTTGAAAGTATGCACCATTTGATGCCGGACGGTGTGCTCATATACATCGTTCCGTATTATAGGCTTACTTACGACATTTGCCGTGTGCTCTGCGATAATTTCAGAAATATATCGGTCTTTCGTTTTTTGGACAGTGAATTTTCAAAGTTCAGGCAGATTGTTGTGTTCGGTATCAAAAAGAAAAAAGAAGACGGCTCGGCGGAGGCGGAAAAGCTCTCACGGTTTGCAATGCTTCCCGAAAAGATACCGGTGATAGACACGCTCGGTACCGAAGTATACAATGTTCCCGGCATAGAGAAAAACGTCGAAGTTTTCAAAGGAGCAAACTTTAACTTAGGGGAACTTAAACGTCAGCTTGCAAAATCAAAGTCCATCAATATGTTCTTTGAAAAAAGCAAGATAGACGCTATGGAAAAACGACCGCTTTTGCCTCTTAATATCGGTCAGGTAGGACTCATCGGCGGCAGCGGACTTATTAACGGTTACGTTGACTGCGATGCTCCCCATGTAATTAAAGGCAGAATTATTAAGGAAGTAAAACGGCGTGAAAACGAAGAAGAAGGGACTCTCACCGAAACGAGGGTGAACAGAATGTTATTCAACATTCTCACTCCGGAGGGAGTAAAACACCTTGCTTAGAAAGGAAAGAAAAATAACTATGGAACAGATTTTAGACAAAGTAAGCTTTGTAGACGAGTTTACAAAAATAAGAAATATGCCTGTCAAAAAGGCAGAGGAACACACGGAAGGCTTTCGATATATCCACGAAATGACTACCAAAAAGCTGGCAACAGGCGATGATTTTAAGATCGGAAGCCTTGATTTCAGCAAGTTCACTTACAATGACCTTGAGGAATACATGGAATATTACAACGAAATTCTTGAACCAAAAGTGAAAACGGCAAGCGAACTGTTCCGAATCATAAGAAATGCGGGATCTGTCTTCTCACCCGAAAAGAAGTTCTTTTGAGGTGGGGCATGGAACGATTACTGCAAGCACCGATGATCGAGCTTTTTGATTGTCTTACGGTGATAAAACGCTATTTTGATGAGGGAAGCGATAATGTCGTAAAGCTTTTTTCGGATTATAGTGAATATGTTGAGGAAATTGAATGCGATTACTATGAAATACTGTACAACGCAGGTGATTTTGTGAGGAATAAGACGCTGTATTATCGGAATGAAAACGGAGAAGCGGATGAAAATGATCCCATTTGTGATGTTTGGTTTTATTCGAGTCCTGATATGACAGAGTATTATAGACTTCTCAACAAGCTATACCGTACCGGCTTTCTTACCCGGGAAGAGTACAACAAAGAGAAAAATGAAATGCTGTTTACTGCGCGCGAATACCTTATCGGTTCTCCGACATCCTATTATAACGGCGTAAGTTTCAATCTGTATACAAAATTCAATCATCGGTACGCAAGTTCGATAAACGTATACATCGATTCAAATTATTGTTACAGTACATTTGAAATTGCCTGTGCTGTCCGAACTCTTTTTGATATGTATTCTCAGCGACTCAAAGCACTGAGAAAGAGATTTGAGAATTGGACGGTGAAGCAATGAGCAACATATCCGGACTTAAATTCTATATCAACGACGATCTGAATTTAGTAGTTGACGATTGCCGCGGCGAGACAGTAAGGCATAAAGTCATATCGCTGAATACTTTTTGCCGGCTTATCGAAAAATCCTCGAAACCGAAAACGGTGCAAAGCGGACTTTTGCCCGACAGATGTATCTGCTTTCGTGAAAATTCGGACGGAGAACGGTTTGTGGCGCTTGACCTTGGAAACTTCAATGTCGATATTACCTATGAGAAAACGATCTACAAAGATTTTCCGATACCAAGGTTGCTTTTCGGATTTTACGTCAGCAAGGATTTCAAGATAACCGAGGCACAGGTGGCGGTTGCCGATAAGGGACCGCTTCGGGAAGATACAAAGCTTTACAAATATCCTTTTTCAAACGTAAGCGGCTTTAATATATGCATAGGTTCTAACGCTATGCCAAGAATAAAGCAGCTCAGGCAGTTAAACGGAATACCGTATTACATTTTTGCAATGCCGGACAATAACGACAGATACACGCCCGACAGAACAAAACTTTGTATGCAGTACCGTGAATTGCTTGAATTTATGAAGGATAGGGACAGCGATTACTATTACGGTAAAGTCCTGGTACCAAGCGGTAAAACATTAAAGAATTTTATCAATCAATAACAAGGAGGAACAAACCATGAGGGAAAACAAATACCTTGAAGCTTTCGGAAAACCTTTTCCGGCGTCGGATGTGAGCTGGAGATTACAGTATGTAAACGAACAGAGAATGCAAGGTATAGCGGTACCGTATCTTGACGCAAGAGCTGTTGCAGACAGACTTGACGAGGTAGTGGGACAGAATCGCTGGAAGGATAGTTTCACTCCCTGGCATGAGAGTGTGTCGGGTAAGAAAACCAAGTCCTCACAGCTTTGTACCATCTCTATCTACGACGACGAACTGGGACAGTGGATCGACAAGACGGACGGTGCCGAGGACAGTGATATTGAAGCCGTTAAGGGCGGACTTTCCGACGCCTTTAAGCGTGCGGCGGTAAAATGGAATATCGGCAGATATCTTTACAGTTTTAATACTGTGTGGGTGGCAGCCGAAGCAAGGGGTAACAGTTATATTATTCCCGAATCCGAAAATGCCAAGCTCGAAAAGGCATATAACGATACTGTTGCAAGACTGTTCGGTACATCTGCTCCAAAGCAGAAAACCGATGCACCGAAAGGAACAACATCCACAACACCTCCGCCGTCACAGAAGCAAGCGGCAACTCCGCCTTCTGCACCAACAATGACTTCTCCTCAGAATAACGGTGACGAAAACGCCGATATTTACGAGGTTCGTAAGATAAACGTGCAGAACAATCAGAGTTCTATGCTTTTGTTCGGTAAGGGCAAACAATTCCAGGCATTTATGCAGGGAGCCGATGAACGCTTGAAAGTGGGAACGAGAATAAAGAATGTAAACGCAGGCAGAGGCCAAAACTCTTACGGCACATACGCTATTCTCAATTCCTACGACATTGCGGCATAGGAGAGGTGCGGTTATGAAAAAGATCAATAAATTCAGTATCGTAAACATCAAAATGGCAGGCTTCAAAAACTTCAAAGAACCGTATACAATGGATTTTGACCGCTATACCTGTATATCGGGCGGAAACGGTCAGGGTAAAAGTACCATTGCCGACGCCATTGCGTATGTTTTTTGCGGAACACCTTTCTGGGGAGAAAAGAGCTGTGACAGGCTTCTCAACTCCGAAAGCCGCGAGATGTATGCAGAAGTGCGGTTTGTCGATGAAAACGGCGAGATACATACCCTGTCACGCAGACGAAACGACGGCGGCACAAGCATTGTTTTTGATACGGTAAATATCCGTCAGACAGATATTGCCGAGAGATTTGCCGAAAAGGATATCTTCCTTTCACTGCTTAATCCTCTGTACTTTATCGAAAAAATTGCCGAGGACGGCAGAGAAATTCTTCAAAAGCTTGTCCCGGAGGCAGAGCCAAAGGACGTACTTGCACAAATGAGCGAAAGCACCCGTACACTTCTTGAAAATGAGAGTTTACTTGATCCCGAGTTTTTTGCCAAGAAAAAGCGCGAAGAATTAAAGGAAATACGGGAAACGACAGTTTACCTTGAAGGACAGTGGGATCTGCTTCAAAAGCAGTACGATGAAACGGCGGCAAAGCTCGATGATATTGTTTCCAAAGGAAATGACATTGTAAACCGCAAGCAGATTCTTGAAGAAAAGCAGTTTGACGGAATTGATGTTGAAAAATTGAAGAAAAGACAAAACGAAATTGCCTCCGCTCTTTCCGACGATAAAAGAAAACATCTTCTTGAACGCCGGGCAGAGGTACAGCACAGGCAGTATGTTTCAAAATTCACAGAGGAGATTGCAAAGATAAATGCCGAGATTGCCGCATTTTCGGCACAGTGCCGGAAAATCGTTGCAAGAGCCAAAAGCATGAAGGTCGGAGATACCTGTCCGACCTGTCACACGGTTGTAACCGAGGAAAACTGTAAGGCTATTGCTATGGGCTTAAAGGCTGAGTACGACGATATTCGTGCAAAAGGTCAGAACGCTGTGTCGGCAAGAGACGAGCTTGCGGCGCTTGATAAAAAGAGTGCTGAAAAGTTCGGGGAATTTAGAACTGCCGACCTTGCCCAAATTGAGGCAGATCTTGCAGCCCTTGGCAGTGCAGATGTTTCCGAAATTGCAATGCTTGAAGATAAAATAAAGTATGGTAATCTTTCCTCCGAAGAATATGCAGAGCTTGAAAACCTTAATAAGCAGGCGCAAGCCTTTGCGAACGAAGTGCAGGTGCTTTATGAAGCAAACGATATACCCGAAAAGATAAAGGCGATAAACAAACAGCTTGAAGAATGTGCTGCAAAGAAAGAAGAACTTTCAAGGCTCATTACGGCTGTGAGTGAGTACGCCGCAAAGAAGGCGGAAATTACTTTGCAGAGTTTACAGATGAACCGTGCGTCCATCAAGCTGTTTGATGTGGTGAAAACCACGGGCGAAGTGAAGAATACTTTCCGTTTCACCTATGACGGGAAAGACTACCGTTTGCTGTCTACGTCTGAAAAAATCAAGGCAGGACTTGAAGTTTCGGCGTTACTCGAAAGACTTACAGGGCTTGTTTACCCGAAGTACATAGACAACGCCGAATGCATTACCACCAAACTTTCGCCCGTGAACGGGCAGGTTATTCTCGCTTATGCAAGAAATGTGGCTCTCACGGCAACTTATCCGTTAAGGCAGCGAGCACAGGCAAAAGAAAAGGTGGCGGCATGATTGACTTTAAGTACGATAGCTTTGATATTGCGGAGGTAGCGGAAAAATGTGGCATACATTTCCACCCGATACAGAGAAACGATGTGGAACTGAAGGCTTTGTGTCCCTTTTGCGGCGATACCAAGTACCATTTGGGGCTTAACCGGCAAAAAGACAGATTTAACTGTTTCCGATGCAAAGAAAAAGGCAACAGCGTATCTCTCTTTGCCAAAATCAACGGCATTAGCAACAAGGAGGCTTACACGGTACTCAAAGGCGAGCAGGAAACGCTTGAAACAAAGACTCTGTATTTTCGTGCGGAGGAAGAAACTCCTATCCGTCCCACCAGAGAAAGACACGATATTTACTATGAGTTTTTAAGCCTTTTGCGCTTAAACCGAAATCATCTTATGAATCTTGAAAACAGAGGACTTAACTTCGGTCATATACATAAATTTATGTACCGCAGTATTCCCACCGACAACGTATTCAGACGCGAAGTGCTTGAAGCTCTCACTTCAAAGTACAATTTAGTCGGTATTCCGGGATTCTGGTATGATGATAAAGGCGATCTTCAGATGTACTGCAAAAAAATCGGCGGTATTTTTATCCCCGTGTGTGATAAGGACGGCTACATTCAGGGCTTACAGATGAGACTGGATGTGCCGCCGGACTCCGATGAGAAGAAGTTCCGCTGGTTTTCCAGCAAGCACTTTAACGGCGGTACGGGCGCAAGATCCTGGGTACACGTTGTGGGAGACACCACTGCCAAAGAAGCGTGTCTGACAGAAGGCGCAATGAAAGCGGACATAACAAGCGTTCTTTCCGACGGAAAACTTTTTATTGCCGTTCCGGGCGTCAACGCCATCGAGTATTTGCCCAATACGCTTCGTGAGCTTGGCATTACAAAGGTATATGAAGCCTTTGATATGGATAAGCGCTCAAAGCCGGAGGTAAAGCAGGCGTTAATTACTTTAAGGAACACCTTAAGCAATATGGGAGTTGAGTGCGTGAGCTGCACATGGAATCCGAAATATAAGGGAATGGATGATTACATCCTCGCTAAAACAATGAGTATGCAGCAAATATCTCTTGCTGCGTGATAAGGAGAAAAACGATATGAATAATACAATGAACCAGTTTATGGCAATACACACAGACGATGAAAAGAACGGCGACATTCTCGGCAAGTATATGTACTACTCCTTGCCGAAGCTTATCATCAAAGCGGAACGTGTCCGTGAAATATGTGAGCAGATAGGTTTTCCCGTTACGGTAAACGAGAACATTTCGGTAACCGACGCTTTTCGAAGTGCCACAGGCGAGATACACGACAGAATCGAAGAACCCTACGGATCGGAGATTAAGGTCTGCCGTATCTACTGCCGTGACAATAAAAGAGTCGGAGCCGAAAGTATGTCCCGCGAGCTTGTAGAGGAAACACTGTATGAAACGACAAATACATACAGAAAGCTTGCAAATATCACACTTGACAAAAATTCCGGCGAGATGGTGTTATCTGACGTTGACTATTCCTCTGACAGAAACATACTCGGTTACTTTAAACAGGCTGAAAGACTTTTTAAGCTCTATCAAGACTGTATCGGCAACCGAAGCATTGAGACTATGGCGGAAAAGTACATAAGCAGTATGCACGCAATAGGTATTTCGGCAAGAGGTCATCACTACTTTATTCCAAAGGCATATATGCACGGCATATCACTACTTGAGGATTTTATGGAGCTTATCGGGAATGAAAACCTTTTCACCTATTCTACGGGAAGAGATTCAAAGTACATAAGCATTAATTCCATGTATGTAGCGGATGACGCTAAGCAGAGAGGAAAAATGTCCCGTGAGTTTTATCAGGATATGGGAAGAGAGATTGCGGAATATCAGAGCCGTATCTTGCGGCTTATTCAAAGCGGCAACAGCAGTCAGAAAATTCTCGACCGCTGGGAACTTAAGATTCAGGCGCTTGAAGGTAAGAAGCGTGAATACGAGGATATTCTAAAGCAGGATTTATCGGGTGTAGACGAAGAATTTTCAATGCTTCGTGATATGGTAGGACAGTTCAAGATGAGCGTTCGCAGATCACAGGTGTTGGGTGCTGCAGCCGCATAAATCTTCTCTAAAACAAAAACGGAGGGTGCGGAGTTATTCCGCATCCTCTTATCGTATGAAAGGAAAAACGATGGAAAACAGCAAAGATTTCACTTGTTACTACATAGGACAGAAATACGATAAAGTTATGCCGGGTGACGGCGCTGTATTTGAACTTGGCGGTGACAACGGTTTCATAAATATCGGATTTACAAATATGACCGACGAAGAAATTGCCGCAATTCACTGCGGCAAACTGGATATCTATTTAAGCGTTATCGAAGGGCTTGTATTTATTACGGCAAGCTTCGGAAATGAACTCATACTGGATATGCCATTCAATGCCGGTCTTTATCCCGAGTTCAATATTGAAGATCCCGCACCTTACGGTTATACAGTGCCGATTATCGCTGTGGATAACAAGGATAATATCATAAGAGCGATTCGTGTCGTAGGATTTGATTCTGAGTTCAGTTCGAAACTTTATTCCTTTGCTCAAAGGCAATGGGAAGAAAAGATTGAAAACTTTGACGAGAGGCTTAAAAGTGTTTATGACAGATACGATCCGAGGGATATTATACGATTTGCTGTTATGAAAAACAAGTGGAGGTAAAGTTATGAAAATGCAGGAATGTGTTTTTGATAAAATTGAAGATGCGTACAATGAGTTCAAAGAAGAAATGCTGAAAGAGGATCCCGAAGAAATTTTCGAGAAAGCATACAAGATTTCCATTATCACAGAAATTTTCGATGTACTTTTCGATGCTTACGAATTTTCACTTCATGAGACTGAAATCGTACTTGAATTCAAGGGCAATATTCTTGAACAGTTTTATGATGAATGGCTGAAACATGAGGACGGTTTCAGAAGCGAAATCACGGAATGCATTGATAAGACTTTTGCATCGCTTCGGCAAGCTGCACATTTTAACGGGAATACGTAAACAATAATAGAAAGCTTATGTATGGGTAAAACTGTACATAAGCTTATATTTTTTATCATAAAAATATAATGTTAATTATAGTTGACATATTCATAATTATGGTTTATAATAATTAACATAGAGGTGATATTCTTGAACAGAAAGAATGTAGTTATCATGCCCGAAACGCAAAAAAGGTTATCTTTAATGGGCGAACAGATAAAATACGCAAGACTACGTCGGAAGCTTTCCGTAGAGCTTGTCGCCGAAAGAGCCGGTATCAGCAGAACCACGCTTTGGAACATTGAAAAGGGCGCATCATCGGTTGCTATCGGCGCATATGCCGCAGTTCTTCATGCACTGAATGATATGGATAAAGATTTGCTTTTGATTGCGAAAGACGATGAACTCGGAAGAAAGCTTCAGGATCTGGATTTGCCCGTCCGCAAGCGTTCGGATAAGGGGGATAAATAACGATGGTAAATCACCAAAAGAAAATATATGTTTATGAAAACTGGAGTGCGACTTGTCCGAATAAAATAGGGACGCTGTATGTTGACGTTTCAAAAGGGAAAGAAACCTTTTCTTTTGAATATGATTCCGAATGGTTAAAAAACAGCTCTTTTGCTTTTGTTCTCGATCCCGATCTTGCAATGTACAACGGTCGTCAGTTTGCACCGCTTGATAAAGCGATGTTCGGTATATTTTCCGATTCATGCCCCGACCGTTGGGGACGTGTGCTTATGAAACGCCGGGAAGCGACTGTTGCCAAACGGGAAGAGCGCAAGCCGAGGGAACTTCGTGAAAGCGATTTTCTGCTTGGTGTCTATGATGAGTCGAGAATGGGAGCGTTGCGATTCAGTTTGGACGAAAACGGTCCGTTTCTGTCCGATGACAAAGGTATGGCAACACCGCCGTGGGCAAACCTTCGTACACTTGAAGAAGCCTCCCGTGCCTTCGAACAGGACGAAAATGCACTTGATGAAAAATGGCTTCGTCAGCTTATCGGTCCCGGTTCGTCTCTTGGCGGCGCAAGACCCAAAGCAACGGTGGAAGATGTTGACGGTTCCTTGTGGATCGCAAAGTTCCCGTCAAGGCACGACGAAGTGGACAGCGGCGCTTGGGAAATGGTGGCTCACGATCTTGCGGAATTGTGTTCGCTTAATGTTCCGTCCGCAAAGCTTGAAAAGTTTTCAAAGCTCGGCAGTACATTCCTTGTCAAACGATTTGACAGAGATAACGGAAAAAGAATTCACTTTGCCTCTGCCATGACCATGCTCGGAAAGGCGGACGGTGCGTCTGCCGCAGACGGAACAAGTTATCTTGATATCGTGTCGTTTATAAAATCAAACGGCGGCGCTCCGGAAAAAGATCTAAAGGAGCTGTGGCGCAGAATTGTGTTCAACATGGCTGTTTCCAATACGGACGATCATTTAAGAAATCACGGATTTATACTGACTCCGAGTGGTTGGTGCTTATCGCCTCTGTATGATGTTAATCCCGTACCGTACGGCGATGAATTGTCGCTGAATGTAAACGAAGAAGATCCGTCGATATCGGTGGAACTTGCTGTGGAAACAAGTGAGTATTACGGTTTTTCCAAGAACGAAGCCGAAAAAGAGGCGCAGAATATTCTTGCGGTTGTCAAGGATAACTGGGAAAAACTTGCTGTCAAATACGGAATCAGCAGAAGCAATATGGAATATATGCGTCCGGCATTCGGAGTTTGTGAGAATGTTTGATAAAGTGCCAAATTTGTGATGTCACAGCCACCGTTTAACAGAATAACTTAACTTAAATACGGCCGGTATGGGCAATTCATACTGCCGTATTTTTGTATAACTCCGCAAACATAAAGAAAAAGTTTTGTTTAGGGCATAAATATACTTATTAAGAGAACTATCCTTTCAGAAAAAACACTTTTAAGTTGCTTTAATACGTCATAAATCCAAAATATCCCTTACAGTTCTAAAAATGCTTGTCGTAAGCATTCAAATATTCGACGATATTTGATAAAATATAGAAGCAGGAAGTGATAATGTGGATTATGAAGAAATGGGGCACAAGTTAAAGGTTGAGCGTGTTAAACTTAACTATAAGCAAGAATATCTCGCCGAGAAGATAGGTGTCCAACAAAAATACATATCTAAAATAGAACACGGTGGGGCAAAGCCGGAGTTCGCGAAAATATATGAATTGGCAAATCTTTTAGGTGTTTCACTTGACTATCTTGCAGGACGTGAAGGCGCGATGAATGATGATTATCTTACGAACACCATATTAATCAGATTGCAGTTGCTGTCCAGCGGCGAAAAAATACTCTTACTAGAGGCGATAGAATACTATATCAAGTTTTTAAAAGATAAAGTTATGAAAGGGTGAATGACCGTGAAAATAGTGTTGTTTGTTTTAACGTCCGAAACAATTAACACAGCACTTCGGTCATAGCTTGCAAAAATAGAAAGATTTTATCGGTGGTACCTGTGTTGCGCTATGGCAGAAATGCTATAGTGCTTTTTTATAATGCGGGTATTGCCTATGACGAGAAAACGCCGACAATGCTACCACAGAAATAGATTTAAAGGCAGTAAGAATCCTTATATTGGGATTTTTACTGCCTTTTTTGTATATTTAAAAGCAAGATCGCCCCCTTGTTTTCCTTCAATCTCGATTTTTATTTGAAGGGAGATAAGGTATGAAAAAAGATTTTTGTAAAAAACCAAAGAATTTCATAGAAAAAGTGGGCAAATCAGGCACAGTCGATTGTTTATATATTATAGAGGCGAAAAACTTCTTTTCAAATTTGAAAAGGAGGATTGCGTCATGAGTGAACCGGAGGTAATTGCAAAGCAATTCAAAAAGTTTGTAAGTGTTTCGCTGAGAAACGAAAGTGTTAATTTGCATATCAAACGCGGCAGACTCATCAAAAAAGAAATGCTGGAAGACGAGTTCTTGTTTTCGGCGGATGTTTCGGACAGTGATTTTGATTTTCTGGAGAACAGTGTAAGAGTGATGAATTTCAATATGGTTGTGAAAAATGATTTGCTATATGAGGTTCTGAACTCTTGGCAACAACGATACAGAGATATAGTTTATCTCAGCTTTTGTGAGCATTGGAGTGACGTTAAAATCGGTTCACATTTTAAAATGTCTCGTTCGGCTGTTCAAAGGTTAAAACGCAAATTGCACGGGGAATTGAAAGAAAAACTGACAGGAGGCAGAAATGAAGATAAATAACGAAAAGCCTGAACTCACATATGGTATTATTTGTGCGGCAGCAGGGGGAAGCGAAGAAGCGGAAGAAACAATTTTTGATTACTATGAGCCGTATATTATAAAGCTTTCAAAAATTCCGTACATAAATGACGACGGTCAAGTGAGGTATATCATAGATGAAGATATTTATATGAGTCTCAAATTGAAACTCCACGAATTGATACTTAAGTTTAAAGTGGTATAGCAGATCGGTATAACGGCTCTTTGGCGGCGGGTTTCAAAACCGAAGAGCCGATTATACGATTTTATCATTTTTCTAAAGCATATCTGTTACAGGTGTGTTTTATAAAAATGGTAATCATATCATTTTTTGTTCGTTGAAAATTAAATAGTCTTAGCTTGAACATAAGACTGCTTGAACGGCGAAAGCTGTAAGCGACGATGGTAAGGGCGCCACGATGGTATTCTTCCGGAGCGATAAACCTTGACCATAAACTGTTCTGTGGCGGAACGGTTTGCAATGAAACGAGCAGTTATATTGAGACTTGTGTACGCACCTCGCGGAGTACCCGGGAGAGCTGAAATGCTATGAATGCCGTGATAAGCTAAGCGGCTGTCAAGAAAGACATTAAAGATAAAAAATACGGAGGAATCATCATGAGGGAAAAACAAAAAGGTGAGAATAGTATGAAAACAAATGAAGTAAAAATTAGTGGGAAACGTGGAAATGTAATTATAATCAGGTTTAAAGCAAAAGATAATTACGAAGCGGAAAATATGGTAATGAGCAGTCTTGTTGAAATATACGAAAACAGAATGGAAGCAACAAACCATATGCCGGCAAATGTTAATATTTAAACCGTATCATTGACAACCATATCTCTCTGTGATAAAATGTGCATGAAGTGATTTGAACTTGCAATTTCATCAAAGCGTTACGGGGAGGTAAGAATTGAGAGGTTTGCTTTGAATAGTGAAAGTTTATCGCTTGTATTGAAAATAGCTTATTGTTTATATAGAGTATCAACTAAAAAACAGGTTGATAAGACGGTAGACGATATTCCTGTGCAGAGAAAGGCATGTCATGAATTTGCCGAGAGAAACGGATGGGTTATCGGCAAGGAATTTTGCGAAAAAGGAGTATCCGGTTTTAAGGTATCGGCTAACGACCGTGACGCTGTACAGGATTTGCGTGAAGCGGCCATGAATCACGAATTTGATATTTTGCTTGTTTTTATGTTTGACCGAATAGGAAGAATAGATAGCGAAACGCCGTTCGTGGTAGAGTGGTTTGTCAATCAAGGGATTGAAGTGTGGAGCGTAAAGGAAGGACAGCAGAAAATCGAGAGTCACACCGATAAGCTTATCAATTATATGAGATATTGGCAGGCTAACGGTGAAAGTCTCAAGACCTCAATGCGTGTAAAGACCGTTATGGATCAGATGACTGCCGAAGGAATTTACAGAGGCGGTGTAACGCCATTCGGTTACAGGACTGTTGAAAAGGGGAGACTCAATAAAAAAGGACAGCCCTTAAAAGACTTGGAACCTGATCCTGTTGAGTCTGAACTTGTAAAAACAATCTTTAACAAGACGGTTTTTGAAGGATACGGTTCATACAGAATGGCTGAGTATGTTAACGCATTAGGTGCAAGGACTCATAACGGAAGCACATTTCAGTGTACTACCATTATTCGTATTCTCAAAAACAGAGTATACTGTGGGTATTATGTTTCGGGTGATACGGTATCCCCGAAAATAAACGAGCTTGTTATTATTGATGAAAATGTTTTTGATATGGCTCAGGAGATACTCGAACAGCGTGCAAAGAAAAATGACGTCAAGATACATATTGCAAGGACGACAAAAGGAAGGACACTTCTTTCTGGAAATCTTGTGTGTGGACATTGCGGTGGCAGGATGGTATCTACAGGATACACGGATAAGTACATAAGAAAAGACGGAACCGAAGGGCAGACAAACGGAATTCGCTATATGTGTTATCACCGTGCAAGAAAGCTTAACAACTGTGACGGTCAATCAGTTTATTCTGCAAGAAGAATAGACGAAGATGTACAGGAACTTGTTGAAGGTTATCTTGAAAAAATAAAATCGCATCCCAAAGAGAAAGCTCTGGAAATGCGATATCAAAAAGAACTGGAGCAGAGAAAGAGTCTCCACAAAGAGTTGATACAGAATAAGGAAAAATTAGAAAATCGGTTAAAGGAATTGTCTATGGAAGTAGGTAAGAGTCTGACCGGTGAAAGTAAGTTTTCGGTTGATATACTTTCTGCTTCAATTGATTCCACGAAGGAAGAGATTGCAAGTGCAGAAGAGTCAATAAGGTTATGTGAAATAGAGCTTAATCAGAAAAAAGACCTTTTGCAGAAACTTGACTACTATTATCAGCAGTTCGTCAGCTGGGCATATGAATTTAAAAACGCTCCGCTTGAGCGAAAGAAAATGATAATATGTTATCTCATAGATGAGATCAAGATAAGCAAAGGTTATCAACTGGAGATTAAATTCAACATAAGTTACGAACAATTTTTTACCAATTAAATCATACTTCAAGTCTTTTTGAGGAATATTGATTATGGTTTAATTGCTAACAGTCGGTAGAGCATGCGGCTGTTAACCGCAGGGTCGTTGGTTCGAGCCCAACAGGGGGAGCCACAGTAACCGGATAGGTCATTGACCTATCCGGTTACTTTTTCTTTCTCTTGCTATGTTTAAGCAAACGTATGAAGTATCGGAGTAGCAGATGACAGCAGACAAAAGCGTCCTGTAACTTAGAGATTTCGTATTATTTCATACTTTGGAATGATGACAAAATAAGACAGAAGTGGTAAAATAATATTGATATAGGTCGCTGTTTCGAGAATAAACGGCGTAAGTAAATAGATAATTCAAGGAGAATGTATGAGAAAAGTTATTTGTCTTGTATTGAGTATCGTTATGGCTCTATCTGCTGTACCAGTTTTTGCGGCGGACAATGTAGTGAAACTGACCGGTGAGAGAATTGCTATTGACGAGGACACACTGAGCACGGTTTGGGAGGACCAGACGGGCGGCACGCTTGTGTGGGATAAAGAGGCAGGAACACTTACCTTTAACGGTTTTCATTATGATGTCGCAAAGCTGGACGGAAATTATGGAATCGCTTTTTCGATAAGGCCTGCCTGCAACATTATTTTAAACGGAACAAGCGTGATTACAGCCTCTGCTAAGGTTATAAATACAATGGGATTTAATGATGCTGTAATAGGCGGTGATGGAAAGCTGACCGTTTACGGCCCGACTCTTGAACCGGAAGATACCGAAAAGTTTTTTCCCGTATCTTGGAATGCGTACAGCTCAGCGATTGAAGGTTCATTCACATTAAACAGTGGGACGCTTGAAGGTATAGGCGGAACAATGAAGTGCGACAGCAAAGCGGATCTGTTCGACTTTGCAAACTGCTCGTCTTCATACGGCGTATATTGTAATAGAGCTGATACAATTCAGATAAACGGTGGGCATCTGATCGCAAAGGGCGGCACAACTTCGGGCAGAAAATACTACAATCTAAGCTTCGGCGCGTTTACGGGCTGGGGTGATAATAACAGTGGTTTAGTCATTGCAGGCGGCAGAGTGACAGCAAGCGGAAAGGACTATGGAGCGTCCGGCAAGTGCTCCTTTCCGCGATACAGTGAGGGAGTTTTGTATGCTGTCGGTGAAAAGAGCGGCATTGGGTATGAAACCATTGATGGGGAAGTTTTTGCATATGGTTCACCGGAGCTTTATGCGGACGAGGACAGCGTTACCGGCGAGCTTTCAAGAGGTTGCACCTCTATTAGACTGTCTGACGATGACAGCAGTACAAATGTAGCAGATTTCTATGAATATACAACCGGCGGTGCTCCGGCTAAAACGGTTGTTGTGTGGCGTAACAATGAGCGAAAGGTTGCCATTGCCGATTCAGGCGCAGAGCTTTCGGGGGATGCGGACAGCACGGCTTCGCTTGCACTTGTTACAAAAAATATCAAAGCCGAGGAAGAGCCGCAGATCGAATGGACGGGAGATACGCCGGGCGGCATATCCGCCGCATTTGCGGATGAAACATTAACCTTTACATCGGATGGAACCACAAACAGGGGCGTTTATCCGTTCAAGCTGGCGTTCGGCGAGGGCGAAAAACGGGTTGTTTCCAATGAGTCGGTTTTAACGGTTGGGGCGTATGCGGCAAAGCTGATTTGCGAAAACAAAATTGACGCATATTTTGGCACGTTTGACGAGGCGATTCAGGCAGCGGTGCTCCCTGAAAACGCAGGGTGCAGAGTATTGCTGTTTAAGGCGGTTTCCGTCGAAGGAGATATAACGCTCGACGGCGATTTCACTTTGGATTTGAACGGCTATGACGTTACGTGCAGCGAACTTATCCTGCAAAACGGTGCAGGCGTTTTCGGCAAAGGAAACATCCCTGTCGGTAAGATCGGCGAAGGCGGCAGAGTCGGCGGCGGAACATATGGAGTTCTTTCGACCACCGACGGCAAAACCATTTGCGATCATCTGATAGAGGATACGTTTTGTATTCAAAAAGAGGATAGAAATGACGAAGGAAAGTATTGGTATGAGCTTTCAGCGGTAGAAAGCATGGAAAATGCCGTTGTGCATGCTGTTTCGTTTAAGACGGATCCAGTTGCCGATGTGGAAGCGAAAACCAAACAGGATATTAAAATCCCGATCCATTTTCACGAAACGCCCTATTATGAAGGGTCGTCGTTTATTATTGGAAATATTATTCTGACAGATGAAAACGGCAAAGAAACAGAATGTGTTTCCGAAACATGGGGCTCCTTTACGGAGTTTGACAAGGGCACCAATGAATCTTATCCCGTTAAAGATACTACTGTCGACGGCAGAATTTCTAAAACATCAGCTCCGGGGGCGGGCGTGTATCAGGCGTATGCGGTTTTGTCTGCATACCTCGACAAAAAGGAGGTTAAACTCGACTGGGGGACCAGTACTCTGCTTGTCGAAAAATATATTACAAAGACCGAGCCGTTTGAAATTCGTATAGGCGTGTCAAGACCTACGTGCGTAGTGCCGGAAGATGCGGTTGACGCGGACGGCAATGTAGGCATAGGATGGAACATCTATTCGCTTTATACATACACGGGCGCTCCTCAGCAGCTGGTGCATTCAACTCCGCAGGTGCTCGGCGGTACTATGATGTATCGGTTTAATGAAAACGAAGAATGGTCGGAGGAAGTTCCGACTGCGACCGAGCCGGGTGTCTATACATACCAATGTTATATCAAGGGCAATGACGGATATATGGATGTTCCGATGAGAGACGGACGCGCGGTTATCAATGCCGCTGTGCTTGCGGATGATAAAGACGACAAGTATTTTATTGAGTTTTCGGACGCTTTGGCTGAGGCGCAGAAAGAAGAAAATGAGGGAAAACTGCTAAAACTGTATTATGCGGATAAAAGCGGTTTTGCATTAAGCGGCGGCAGGGTGACGCTTGGACTTGAAAGCGCCGCGACGGTCGGCGACATTTCGCTTGACGGCACGGCACAGCTTGAAATCAAGTACGGTACGGCAGAGAAAATAAATCTTTCGGATTCTGCACAATTAAATGTGTCGGGCGGAACGGTTAAGAATCTTGCCGCAAGCGGAAAAAATGCGCGCATCAACGGCGGAATCTTTGAAAATATTACGGTTTCGGACGGCTTGGTTTCCGATCTGTTGGCTGATGGCTATGCCTTGCAAGGCTCGGACGGTAAGATCGTGAATATGTACACTAATAAAATTTCGCAGACTGTCAACGTGTTTTCGCATACTCACGATTTAGGCGATATCGGCACATGTGCCTGCGGATATGAGGCAAAGGCGACCGATTCGGACAACGACGGCTTTGTTGAAATTTCAACAATTGAGCAGTTGCAGTGGTTTGCGAATCAGACGAATACCGGAAATGTACTGAACGCTGTTTTGGCAAACGACATCGATTTAAGCGGCAGAGAGGTTATGATAGGTACTGTCCAAAATCCGTTCAAAGGCGTGTTTGACGGAAAAGGAAAAACAATTTCAAACTATACTTTGGCTGTTTCGGACAACAAGCAGGGGTTGTTCGGCGTGGTGCGCGGCGGAACGGTTAAGAGTTTTAAGATTTCGGGTACGATTACCATAGCCGGCTCATATACGCATATCGGCGGCGCAGTCGGAAATGCAAAGGGCGGCGCGGTGATATCGGATATTGTGTCTTGCGTGAATATCTCGGGCGACAGTGCGGCCAAGCACGTAGGCGGCGTTGTCGGCAGTTCCGAAGGCTTATCGGGGGCGCTGACGGTGTCAAAATGCTTATACAGCGGTACAATCGACCTGCCGCATGTAAGCGACTGCTTAGGCGGCGTTATGGGCTATGCAAACGACCTTGTTACCCTTTCTTACTGCGGCTTTACCGGCCGTGTTACGGGGCAGGCTGACGGCCATGTCGGCGGCGTTCTCGGATACATCAACAATGCGAATTTCGGAGGTCTTGAAAACTCGTTTTCGGCAGGCCAAACAAACAGAGCGGCACTGATAGGCACGGTCAGAGCTTGCAGTGACAGCATTAAAAACTGCTTTTACAGCGTGGGCGCGACGCCGTTTGGCGGTTCGGGCGCTTCCAATCATCATGCCGAATCCGTTTCGGAATGGAAAACGGGTCGTGCGGCCTATCTTTTGAACGGCGGTCTGTATGACAACACCTATATCTGGCGGCAGACGATTGGCGAGGACGACTTTCCGAATTTTAGGGGCGATGTGGTGTATAGAAACGGAAAAGACAGCTTTACCTCTGAAAAACCGTCAGCTTTCCTATTCTTTGACGGCGATATCCTTACAGCGGAACAGGTCGAACGGTCTTGTGTTTTAATTGCGGCAAGTTACGGCGGAGACGGAAGACTGATTGATGTAAAGATGAAAGATATTTCCGGAAACACCGCGATAACGCTTGACGAAATGGATTTGAACCGACAAGAGGCAAGCCGTATTTGCGCTATGCTTTGGTCGAACCGTGAAACCATGACACCGCTCTGTCGTGCGGCGGAATACGAAACTGTACAAAAGCAAAAATAATATAAATCAGGCGGTTGCAGAATATCTCTGTAACCGCCTCAGATTGTTGCAAAAGTCTATAAGACTTTTCGGGCGAAGCCCGATTTTAATAAAAATCCGAAAAATCCGGGGACATGTGCCACGGATTTTTCACCGATAGATTTGCGAGTGTCGAAAAGCGGAGCTTTTGGGCATGAGGCGCGAGCGTACGAATCTGGTTCCGTGTCGTAAAACGCAGTTTTGCGACACGTTCAGGCGGTTGCAGAATATCTCTGCAACTGCCTGATTATTATAAAAACAAACGCGAGGCGGCTCAGAGTGTTCTGAGCCGCCTCGCGTCAAAATCGAAATTCTTTTGCCGTTTCTTTTTTAAGAAAAGTGGGAGAGGGCTAAGGGCGAACAGCCCTTTCCTTTTTCAAGAAATGAATTACCGGATATCAACTTGACAGACAAAACTAAAACGGATATAATGAAAGAAGAATGCGTAAAGGGGTGAATTGCATGGCCGAACCAAATACGGGAAAACCCGGAAAATCCACGACCTATTTTCCTTTTTGGAACAATCAGACAAATCGGTTCCAAAACGGCGGTTATATTCATTTACAGCGCATTTTGTCGGGAACACAGCTTATGCGTATAAACGGCGCCGAAAAACGCGTTACCGCCGGGGATATCGTGGTCATACAGCCATATGACGAGGTGTTTGCCCATACCGAAAGCGACGGCCTTTTGCAAGGGTTTGTCTTTGATTCCCCACAGTATTTCGACCGCATAGGCTTGCCGCCGTTATTTCGGTTTGAGACGTTTGTCGGCTGTGATGAAACGTTGGCCCGGATCTGCGACGCTATTCAAGAGGAATATGTCCACCAAAGCGCATTCCACGAAACGGCGCTCGGCGCATTGACAACCGAGCTTGTGATCCGGTTGTACCGGCATTACGGTAAAAAAAGCGAAAATCAAGCCGATTCGGCGCTTAACCCGGCGCGGAATTTCGGGAAACAGAAAGTGGTGCGCGAGGCGCTGGCATACATCTATGCCAATTGCCAGAACGGTATCAGTACGCGCGATATCGCGTCATACGTGAATGTCAGTCTCTCGTATCTTTGCCGGTGCTTTTCGGAAATCTGCGGCGAGTCGGTGTTAGACTACTCGGATAGGATCCGCTGTCGGAAAGCGCACGAGGATCTGACGCTCGGCACGCTGTCGGTCGGTGAGATTGCGGCCAAATACCGCTTTTCAAGCTTGTCGTACTTCAACCGCCGCTATCGCAAGTATTATGGAACCAACCCTGCCGCAACGCTTGCCGACGCTAAGGCGCGGCACCGCGCCGGAAATGCGGCTCAATGATCCAATCACCTTTCAGTCCAGATTATCCGCCGAGTTCCGGCGGATTTTTCTTGTGCTGGTCTTATCGAATTCCCTGTAACGCAGCCGTATTTTGCGCACCGCCTTATAAGCCGGCAAACAGGTGTTTACATCTTCCTTGATTCTTTCCTTGAAATAGGTTTCCAAGGCCGAAACTGCGTCCGCATTCTCTGTTTCCGACGCTTTTTCGGGGTCAAAGGTCCCGATGATTCCCTGTTCTTTCAGATATTCAAAGTTGGGGTAAATTTTGACCGTAACCACCGTTTCATCGTCTTTTTTGTCCGATGCCGAACCATAGGCCATGCATTCCGACACAGCCGGGCATTTTTCGAGCAAATATTCGATCTCCTCCGGAAAAACTTTCTTTCCGTTGCCAATGACGATCATATTTTTGATGCGTCCGGTAATGGTATATTCGCCGGTGACCGGGTCGCGCTTGGCAAGGTCGCCGGTATGAAAATAGCCGTCGGCGTCGATGACTTCGGCTGTCGCTTCGGGGTTATGATAGTACCCAAGCATAACGTTTGCCCCTTTGACGGCAAGCTCCCCGATTCCCTCGTCGTTCGGCTCGATGATTTTGGCGCGTAAGCCGCTGATCGGAAGCCCGACCGTGCCGGGCGTCCGAACGAAGTCGTTATGCATAAGGCAGACCGGCGAGGTCTCAGTCAATCCGTAGCCGCACAGAATGCGAAAGCCGAGCTTTTCGTAATCCCGATAGATATCCGCGTCAAGCGCCGCCGCACCGCATAAAATGGCGCGGAGCCGGCCGCCGAACGCCGCATGTACGCTGTGGAACAGCGTTCCGGCCACTTTGTCGGAAAACGGACCGGAAACCGTCGCAATCGCTTTTCCGACTGCAAGGAATGTGCGGCCGCCGCGCACGGCTTTCATTTTTTTCATAAGACTGGTATGGATGGTCTTTAAAAGTAACGGCACGGCGATAAATACCGTCGGCTGATATTCGCGGAAATCCGCAAGCAGGTGCGCTAACCCCGTCATATAGGCAATACTGCCGCCGGCATATAAAATCGACAGAAAACCGGCCATGCATTCATAGGTATGATGAAGCGGCAGAACCGAAAGCGTCCGGTCCTCCGGCGTGATAAGCACCTGTTTTGCTACTGCGACAATATCGGAACAGATGTTGTACTGGCTGAGCATGACCCCTTTGGCCACGCCGGTCGTGCCGGAGGTATACAAAAGAACGCCTAAGGCAAACGGGTCAATGGTATGCTTTTCATACGAACGGTCGCCGTTTTCGCGCTTTTCGCGTCCGTCGGCAAGCCGTGTTTCAAAGTCGCTCATAGTGATTTTTTGAAGCGGAAGTGCTATTTCGCTTATCGTTTTTTCCAGTTCTGCCGAATAGACGACAGCCGCCGAACCGGATAACGAGAGAATATTCTCAATCTCCGGCTTTTTTAAATCTTTATCGACCGGAACGATCACGCCGACGCCGCTTGTTACGGCAAGATAGGTAAGCGCCCATTCATAGGAATTCTTTCCGATGACGGCGACCTTTTTTCCCTCCAAGCCCAAAGCGTTTAAGTGAACGCTGAGCGCCTTGATATCGGCAAGCAATTTTTCATAGGTCACTTCCGTGCGTTGTTTTTGCTTTTTCAATACAAACGCCGTGCGTTTCGCGTGATCATCCGCACTTGTTTCAATAAGCTCCCGAATCGTCGATACGGTACGCACGTCGTAAACCATTGTTCTTTTTTCCATTTTTAGTCCTTTCTTTGTTACAGTCATAGAAAAAAAGCTTTGGTCAAAATTTTTTGACTTACATACAGTATACACCCAAGTCTTTTATGGCGCATGTTCATATACCGAATAGGCTGTAAACTTAAATCGGACTTTTCTGTACGATTTCGTGGATATTTAAAACAACAATGACAGAGTATGAGGAAAATTGTGGCTTTTTAAAGATACATCAAAAAGTTTTATCTGCGCCGGAAAGCACAATCCGGCGGCGCGTTCATTTATCCTCTAAGGAAAAATGAGCGGCAAATTTTGGGAAAAACGGCGTTACGTCCAAAACCTTGTCGAGAAGTTTCCCGAAAAATCCGATCATAGTGCCATTGATTAACGCCATAAAGAGCGTTCCAAAGCTGATACCGACAAATCTGCCGAAGAAGAGGAGCGTCATCGCACTGCCCACTGCAAGGCAAGATAAGTCGAAACAGGTCTTGAAAAACGAGCGTTTGATATGAAATTTGGCGCTGACGCCCTTGACGAAAAAGTCGTATACCTGCGGATAAAGATAGGTCTTGAAAAAGCAGGCGACAGAAAGAGAAGTAAGAAGAATGCCAAACGCAAACATAAGGATCCGGAGCGGCAAAGCCATACTGCCGGCCGGGGTGACTTTCGGATTGAAAAGCGGAACAAACCGCCATAAATCCAATACCGCGCCATAGATGAGACAGGTCACAAACGACGAGAGATAGACCGGTTTAAAGCCGCGCATGACAAGACAGAAGACGAGAAATAACCCGGCCTGTAAGACATATTCCGCCTGCCCGAAAGTCAGAAAGCCGGTTTTTAAGCTTAAAATATAAGCCGGCGCCACAATCATGGAGATGCCGAAGTCGGCGGCGGTGAGCATAGCGACCGAAAAAGCCAAAAGGGCAATGGCAAACAGGTAAAGCACTTCACTGTGAATTTTGATTTTAGGCATAAAAACTCTCTTTCCGTAGGTTAATAGAAGCATTTTCGGCATGCTTGTCCGGACAGCAAAAAACACACCGAAAAAACGGTGTGTGGAGCGTGTCAGGGAGCTGCGATTGATGAAGCGAATCGGATTTGCGGCACGAGCCTGCGTATTTTACTGAGAACAGTATAGCAGATTTTGGCAATTTGTCAAGAGTTTAAGGGTTTTTTATTCCGAAAACAAGCCCAAAGCTCTCATCAGTTTTCCGGTACGGTCGATTGTGGCGTCCGACAGACCCGAAACGGTACGCAGTTCTTTGGTTTTGCGCTTGAACATAGAGGGATTCAGCAGTTTGCACCAGCGTCTGAACTCATATACCGGCTGTAAAACGGGATACCGTTCCAACTGCGGATACATCAGTTTCAGATCCCGATACGGCATCCAGATACGCATAAGGATATAACTGATTTTGTTATATTTCTGCACCTGTTTGACTGCCGCATGGTTTTCATTGCTGCCGTAGACACCGGCATGGATGAGGTATTTTTCTAAATTAAGCGCCGTTTCGCCGGCCGGCTCCTTGTCAAACCAGTGTGCCGCCAGTTCGCCGGCCACAGCGGCGAATGTATCCAGTCCGCCTGCTTTCAAGAGCTGTATGCGCCGTTCTTCATCATGCTTCATGCGGTTCAACAGCCATAAATCAAGAAACGGCCGCACGCCGCAACCGCCTCCCTCCAAATGCTTGGCCATATGGGCAAGATGATAGTAGTAAAACATATCGTCCTGAAGAAGGTATTCAAAAGAGCCATTTGTCGGAGCGGCATAATCCCAGATGTGTTCCAGAATTTTTTCCGCCTTTCCGATACGGCCTTCTTCAATCAAACTGTGATGTAATTCCATATGAACCTGACCGGATGTCATAAAAGAGATGTCGTGATGTGTCCGTGTTATATTTTTCCCGTCAAAATGTTTTATCAGCACTTCCATAGCCCGGTCAACATCCTGTTCTTTCACCAACACATCAATATCGCAGCTGGTTCTGAGCCAAGGGGAGGGGTAGAAATTACGGATGACCGAACCTTTGAGAGGGATAAAGGGGATGGCAGCGTCATTCAGGGCGTCTTTTAAGCGCGTCAGTTCATACTGTAACTTTTCATAGCGGTAAACGGCAAGCATGACCTGTTTCTGAAACTTCGCTTTGAGCTCATCGTTTTGGATAAGCCCGTTCTTTATCAGAGCGTCGCCGACAATATGAGCAAGGTCATGGGACTTGGAAAGCCTGTAAAGCGCCGCAAGCTGTTCGTCTGTCAGCACATACTGCGGCTTGTCGATTGTTTTGCCGCAGACTTCGCACGCTATTAGATCCATCATCGTGCGGATGAGGTTTTCCATAACTTTGCCCTCCTTAGCTTATTGGCCTATACCTTTTCTCCGAACGTATCGGGGTGTTCGGGATCAAACTGTTCGTTTGCCCACATCACGGTGACAAGATCTTCGGTGTCGGACAGATTGATGATGTTGTGCGTATAGCCGGGCAGCATATGCACAGCTTCTATCTTTTCGCCGCTTACTTCAAAGCGTAACACCTCGTCCGTGCCGATCTTTCGTTCTTCAATGAGTCCGTGTCCCGATACGACAATGAAAAATTCCCACTTGGAATTGTGCCAGTGTTGCCCTTTGGTAATGCCGGGCTTTGAAATATTTACGCTTATCTGACCGCATTTTTCGGTTTTGAGTAGTTCCGTAAAGCTGCCGCGTGCGTCAACATTCATTTTTAAGGGAAACGCAATCTTTTCTTCCGGCAGATAGGAAAGATACATCGAATACAGCTTTTTCTCAAAGCTTCCGTCCGGAATTTCGGGCATGACAAGCGTTTTCGGCTGGTCACGGAACTTGTGCAGACATTCGACGATATAGCCGAGCGTCGCCTTGTGCGTTACCGGCGCGGCGCAGAATTTTCCGTTTTCGGTGAGTACGGTGTTTACATCGTCAAATTCACAATGATGCTCCCTGCCTTCCAGTGCGTCGAACATCTCTTCTACCAGATCGTCGATAAACAGCAGTTCCAGCTCAACCGACGGATCGTTGACCGTGATCGGCAGATCGTTTGCAATGTTGTTACAGAAAGTGCCGACGGCGCTGTTGTAATTCGGCTTTACCCATTTGCCGACAAGGTTCGGAAAGCGGTAAACAAGCACTTTGGCGCCCGTTTCTTCGGCATATGCGAAGAACAGATCTTCTCCGGCTCTCTTGGAAAGCCCGTATTCGGACGTGCCGAAACGGCCGGCAAGCGTTGCCTGAATCGAGGACGAGAGCATGACGGGGCAGGTGTTATGATGCTTTTTCAGCGTATCCAGCAAGGTCGAAGCAAAGCCGAAATTGCCGGCTTTGAATTCCTCCGGATTTTTCGGACGGTTGACGCCGGCAAGGTTAAAGACAAAATCTGCTTTTTGGCAGTATTCGTCAAGTTCCTCTGCGGTACTGTCAATATCGTATTCGTATATTTCGTCGATCTTTATATCCGGACGCGTGCGGTTCTTGCCGTCGCGGATATTTTTCAGATTTTCGGCAAGATTTTTGCCAACAAAGCCCTTTGCTCCCGTAATCAGTATGTTCATATGTCTTTTCTCCACACCATTTTGTTGACAACGCCTGTATACGACTGAATGATCTTCACAACTTTGGAGGACACATTTTCTTCGACATAGTCGGGCACGGGAATTCCGTAATCGCCGTTCTTGTTCATTTCGACCGCCGTATCGACCGACTGCAAAAGTCCCTTTTCGTCAATACCCGAAAGGATAAAGCAGGCTTTATCCAGCGCTTCGGGACGTTCGGTGCTGGTTCTTATGCAAACGGCAGGGAACGGATGACCTACGGAGGTAAAGAAGCTTGATTCTTCCGGCAGGGTACCGCTGTCGCTGACGACGCAGAAAGCGTTCATTTGCAGGCAGTTGTAGTCATGAAAACCGAGCGGTTCATGCTGAATCACGCGCGTATCAAGTTTAAATCCGCTTGACTCAAGTCTTTTTCGGCTTCTCGGATGGCAGGAGTAGAGAATCGGCATATCGTATTTTTCCGCCATTTTATTGATTGCCGTAAACAGGCTTGTGAAGTTCTTCTCGGTATCAATATTTTCTTCGCGGTGTGCCGAGAGCAGAATATATCTGCCCTTTTCCAGTCCGAGGCGCGCATGAATGTCGCTTGCCTCGATTTCGGCAAGGTTGTTATGAAGCACTTCCGCCATGGGAGAGCCGGTCACATAAGTACGTTCTTTGGGCAGCCCGCAGTCGGCAAGATACCGGCGAGCGTGTTCGGAATAGGCCATATTGACGTCGGAAATGATATCGACGATTCTTCTGTTTGTTTCTTCCGGCAGACATTCGTCTTTGCAGCGGTTTCCGGCTTCCATATGGAAGATCGGGATATGCAGTCTTTTGGCTCCGATTACGGAAAGGCAGCTGTTTGTATCGCCGAGAACAAGCACGGCGTCGGGCTTTATCTCCGACATGAGCGTATACGACTTTGCAATAATATTGCCGCAGGTCTCGCCGAGATTGTTTCCTACGGCGTCGAGATATACCTCCGGATCTTCAAGTTTCAGGTCTTTAAAGAACACGCCGTTTAAGTTGTAATCGTAGTTCTGTCCGGTATGCGCGAGTATGACATCGAAATATTTGCGGCACTTGGTGATGACTGCCGCAAGGCGTATTATTTCCGGACGTGTGCCGACAATGATTAAAAGTTTCAGTCTGCCGTTGTTTTTCCACTGTACATTTTCAAACATTAACGTTCCACCTTTGCCAGTTCTTCCTGTATATACGAAAGCGACGCGATCTTTTTCTTGGTTTCTTCGACGGTCAGCAATCTTGTGTTATTGGAATCAAACTCGGTTAATGTGTTTCTCTTTTCGTCGCCCTCTTTGAAATACTTGTCGTAGTTGAGACCACGGTTGTCGGCAGGGACGCGGTAAAAGTCGCCCATATCGATGGCTTTGGCGCATTCTTCATTGGTAAGGAGCGTTTCATACATCTTTTCGCCGTGGCGGATACCGATGACTTTGATATCCTCTTTCTTTCCGCCGAACAGTTCGCATACAGCCTGTGCCTGAGTTGCAATGGTGCAGGCAGGTGCTTTCTGGATAAGCAGATCGCCGTTTTCGCCGTGTTCAAAAGCAAACAGAACCAGGTCTACCGCTTCTTCAAGCGACATGATAAATCGGGTCATTTTCGGTTCGGTAAGAGTGATCGGATTGCCGTTTTTGATCTGATCGATCCAAAGCGGAATGACTGAGCCGCGCGAACACATAACGTTGCCGTAGCGTGTGCAGCAGATCTTGGTTTTCCCGGAATTGCGCGACTTTGCGACGGCTACCTTTTCTTCAATGGCCTTTGTAATACCCATGGCATTGATCGGATAAGCCGCCTTGTCGGTCGAAAGGCAGATAACACATTCGACGCCTGCTTCGATCGCTGCCGTCAGGACGTTATCCGTTCCGATGATATTGGTGCGGACTGCCTCCATCGGGAAGAATTCGCAGGACGGAACCTGTTTAAGGGCTGCCGCATGGAATATGTAATCCACACCGTGCATGGCTCCCCGGCAGGATTCCAACGACCGCACGTCTCCTATGTAGAACTTAATCTTATCCGCCACCTCCGGCATCTTCGCCTGGAATTCGTGGCGCATGTCGTCCTGTTTCTTTTCATCGCGCGAGAAGATTCGTATCTCCCCGATGTCTGTGCGTAAAAAGCGGTTTAATACCGCGTTCCCAAAGGATCCTGTTCCTCCCGTGATTAAAAGTGTTTTATTTGTGAATAATCCCATATGTTTTTACCTCATGCATTCCATTCACTATATGTTTTTTCTTCTAAAATGTCCGCAATTCTCTTGCAGGCTTTTCCGTCCCCATATGGATTGCAAGCTTTGCTCATAGACTCATAAGCTTTTTTATCGTTCAGAAGCTTGCTGAATTCATCATAAATTGTTTTTTCGGAAGTCCCGACGAGTTTAAGTGTTCCGGCATCGACACCCTCCGGACGCTCTGTGGTGTCACGCATAACAAGCACCGGAATGCCGTATGCAGGGGCTTCTTCCTGAATGCCCCCCGAATCGGTAAGAATAAGATATGCCCGCGATTCAAAGTTATGGCAGTCAAATACTTCGATAGGTTCAATAATATGAATTCTGTCACACGAACCAAGTTCTTCATCAGCGGCTTTTCTGACGAGAGGATTCATATGAATAGGGTATACGGCTTTGCAATCGGGGTGTTCATCAAGGACTTTGCGAATTGCTCGAAACATATTGTGCATGGGAGCGCCAAGATTTTCACGCCTGTGAGCAGTAATAAATATAAGCTTTTTATTTCCAACCCAATCAAGTTCGGGATGAGTGTAATCTTCTTTTACAGTATGTTTCATAGCATCAATAACGGTGTTCCCTGTTACATATATGCTTTCCGACTTTTTTCCCTCGTTCAAAAGGTTGTTCTTGGCCAAAGAGGTTGGTGCAAAATTGTATTTTGCGATAAGACCGATTCCTTGACGGTTAAATTCTTCTGGAAAAGGGGAATAAATATTGTAAGTCCTGAGCCCTGCTTCGACATGCCCCACAGAAATTTGTAAGTAATAACACGCAAGTGCTGTAACAAACGCAGTAGAAGTATCTCCATGTACAAGTACAACATCAGGGTGGATTTCATCAAGAACTTTTTTCATCTTGTCCAATATACTTGTTGTGATGTCAAATAAGGTCTGTCCCTGCTTCATTATAGCGAGATCATAATCCGGCTTTTCTCCAAACACTTCAAATACTTGATCCAGCATTTGCTTGTGCTGTCCAGTGGAAAGGAGAATCGTTTCGAGTCCCTCTCTTGCACGAAGCTCTTTTAAAAGGGGCATCATTTTAATACAGTCCGGTCTGCATCCTACTGTTACAACTATTTTTTTCAACATTTATCTCCTACCCTTTTATAAATTCTTCAATCTTATTCTCAAAAATTTGATTTTCACGTAAAACTTCCGAAAGGAACTTTTCGGCTGATTTATCCATGACAGACTTATCAAAATTGCAAAACTTTTCATATAGTTTCTCTACTGCTTGTTCTTCATCCGGATCCCAACTAATGCCCAGATGATATTTTTCAGCAATTTCACTTGAATATGTTTCCGTGCTTACCAAAACAGGAATTCTGAATTGTGCGGCATAGTACAGTTTATTTGACAAGGCATGGTCTAAATATCTATCGTGATTCCCATAGAGATTGTTGATAAGATCACATTTTTTATAAAAGCCTGCGGTTTCTTCCGGATCAAATTTGCCATGAAGTGTTACATTTTTTATATTGTTTTCTTTGCAGAAGTTTTCCAGTGACAAAGCTCCGGTTCCGATATAACTAATATGGAACCTCGAATCATTTGAAAACATTATCAATAATTTTTTTGCCATTTCATAGAATCGCACGTATCCGATAAAAGAAATATTGATACAACCTGTATGATTTTTTTTTGAATGGATTTCGTCAACTGTTTTTTTATCTGTCGGCGTATAATTGTGTGCAATCACATAATCAAATTTAGGCAAAAAGCTTTGATAGCCTTTGGAAGATATCACTGTACAGTATGAATTCTCGATTACGTCCTTTTCCATTTTTCTAAAAAACGAAAAATTTTCCAATGTGAAATCGCGAATATCTACAATGTATCTTTTTGAATACTGTTTAAGAATAATGCTCTTGCAAGCTATCGCTGCGTGCGTTTGAAGAAAAATAACTTTATCGTACTTGTTGTTTTTAAGCTGTTTCCGGATAAACTTTGTTGCAGGAATATACTGCAAATATCTCTTGATTTTTGACTCATTTTGGTTTGCGGGACTAGAAAATGGAATATAGTGGACATTTCCCTCAGTTTTTTTCGCAAAAGTTCCGTCACGATCCCAAAAAACGATATCGCATTCAGCATTTGCTTCTTTAATCTTATTTAAGTAGATGTTTATATATGGTATGGTATACGGTGCTATAAAACTAACCAAACAAATCTTCATTTTGTGCACTTCCTCAAAGCTTTTTTGATGTTTCTTTTCAATCCTATCGGAAGGTATCGAGAAACAGGTATTGCCTTTTTCAGTTTACAATAACGTTTTGCAGTGTTTTCAAAACCGTACTTCATAAAATCGGTATAGAATGTATCTCTTGTTCCGGGTCTCTTTGAAGAGTCAATAATCGTTGGATTAAATTTTATCATTGTTTCGGTATTGAGCAACTTTAAAACTTCATTTTTCAAAGAAGATACAATCAGTTCTTTTCCCTTGGTATTATTGATTATAACAAGAGATACACCGTTTTTTAAATCGGCATCAGGGTCAACGTTCTCTATTCCCCAACAGTCCCCAATTGTAATGTCTCCTATTCTCGGAATTGAGGCGTATTTACATTTGTAGCAACTTTCTCTAAAATTGCATTCTTGAAAATATAAGGAATAATAATAATCTGTTGCAACAACAAAATCTTTCTTGTGCTCTCTCCCATTTTTATCCCAATAAACAAAACTTCCCCAATTTCCCCATCCGAATTTTGTTTTGTCTCTGAATGAGTAGCGGACTATTTTGCCGTATTTACTTTCTAAATAATCAAGATAAGATCTGAACAAGGCCGTGCTCGGAACTCCGTGACACAAAAGGTCTATCGTATACAAATTTTCATATTCTTTGTATTCAAGAGACGCATACAGTCCCGCTATTTGGCAAGGCGTTCCGACAAACAACACGGGTTGTCCTTCTCTAAGAGCTTCTTTGGCTTTTGAGTAGGTGTTTTGAGTGTTTGATTGGACATATTTTGATCCTCGTAAACGATATAAATCCTCTGCTTTGTCTATGCCAGTGTGCACGACATTGAGATTTTCATCAAATGCTGCACCAAAAACAATTCCCTCTCGGTTGATTATTTCTTTCGCAATTGCTGTAAAAGCTCCTCCGGAGGAGCTTTCTTTAAGAATTTCATTATGGTTGGTTGTAAAAGAATATGTTTCAATCCTGTCTATTGAATAATTCTGTTTTTTAGACACATTGGAAGGACAATTTTTTTTACATTTACCGCAACCTATACATTTGACGTGGTCTATGTCGGGTTCCAAAAAGCCTTGTATATTCTGCGTTAATGAAATGCAATGAACGGGACAAAGACTCATACAGGCCCCACAGCCTGTGCAATCATATTTGTAATCACATATTTGCACTTTTGTTCACCTCAATTGAATCAAGCATCTGTTTAAGATACTCCATTGAATCACTTCTCTTTGCCTGAATTCTTGCATTTACGGGTATATAATCTATCGGTATAAGCATGTTTTCCACATCGCCAAGTGAATAAATAACCCGATCCTCTGTGCCTGCTGTTTCCAGTATATTTTCAAGTCTCAAAGTATTTCCATGAGGCATTACGACAGCAAATTGCTTGTTGAAAACATGTGCAAAAGCAGTTCCATGAAACGAACTGGTAATAACAAAATCTGCATTTTTTATCAACGCAAGAAACTCGGCCGGGCCGGCAGCACGTAGAAATTTATTTGAATTGCATTTTTTTGCAAAACCGCCTATCTGAATGACCGGTTTGTTCATTGCCTTCGCCAATTTGTCGATTACCTGTGAAATGAATTCGTCTTTATGAATTACATATGCTAAAATATATCCGGAGTCTTTTACAGCTTTAGAGGCCAGTCTTTGATAGTATTTTTCATCGTGAAGAAAAACGGGATCAAGCACGTACTTGGCGTTTTGTAAACCGTGCTCTTTAAGTTGCAGGCATGACGCTTTTTCTCTCAGAGATACATATTCAAAATCTGCAAGTTTATTTGCAATGACAGAAAGCTCCTCATCCGTAATGTCTTTGGTTCCAATACTTGCTGCATAGGAGACTTTATTGGGAGAATCTGTGAACTTTAAAAAGTATGCATCATCTTTTCCACACAGATAATGGGGATTCCAAACCTGGTCACTTCCAATCATGAAAATATCATATCCCTTGGAAATGTCGCCGAGTTCAGAAATGTGCTTTGCTTTCTTTGTCAGCTTTTTGGATTTAATAAGTTGATTGAATCTCTTTGTTCTTATTAGAAAATATGGCAAAAACAGGAGGTTGGTAAGTGCTTTTTTGATAAACATTTTTGGAGAATTTGCCCCATTTGAATAGTAGGGCTGATAATTAAGCGTTGTAACATCAAGCCCCATTTCTTCAAGACAAGAGTATAGAGAGTGCGCCTGTAACACAGAGCCAAAATTGTTATTTTGGCTGTGCAGCGTTAGTAATAGTACTTTTTTCATATTTGCTTCACCATTGCTTTTGAGCATTTAATAATTTGTAGTAACTCTAACAAATAAATTAATGAGTAACAAATGGATATAGAAATTAAAAACTGTTTTATGTTCCAGTTGCACAGGGAGGATATTATAGCTAAAACGGCCATACCTACGAACAAAAGGATTTGATAAAACAATTCTTGCTTTTGTTTATTTGCGAGGATGAATGAAAAGCCTACTGCTCCGACAATCAGCCTCAACCCAAACATTGGCGCCAAGATCTGAACGTATACCCCGGACTCAATCCAGTCCTCGCCATATAGCAAACCAAACAGAATTGGAGCCAGCAACATTAGAAAAAGCACCATCAAAGAAGATAAAACGGCAGAAAATCCAATCATTTTCAAGGTGCATTTCTTGAAATTCCCGTTTTGGTCAATCTCGTCCGATGCGTCTTTCAAATGGATTTTAGCAATATTTGTGCTAAAAATACCTAAGGGAATTCCTAGTACTCTTACAGAAATAGAATACATTGCTAACAGGTTCATACCGAAAAGGTTTCCTACAAATAAGCTGATTGAGGAATAGGATAATGCATTGATAAAAGATGACGGAACGGATACCAGTGGCTGAGCGATATACTTTTTCAAAGTGCTTTTCATTTCGCCGACGCTGACTGCTTTAATCTCTTTTAAATTGGGTATCAGCTTTTTGCACTGCCTCTTAATGCCAAAACCCAAACCGATAGTCTGGCTTAATAACAGATTAAAAGCACTTGGACTAATAACGCCTAAGCCTATTGTAAAAATATTTTGAAAAACGGTTCTTACAAGATACGCGCTGGAAATTAATTTGTATTCGGCGTATTTGTTGTTATATCCGTTCAGAATATTTATGAGGCCATATATAACCAACATCGGGAAAACAAACAGTAATAAAAAAGTATTTCCTCCGAAATCACTATTTTTTAAACCATATGCAATGTAGGTTACGATTGTAACAACAGCACTTACGAATAAAGAAATGTAGAAAGAACATTTCACCAAAGACCATGTTTCCTTCTCGTCTTCGGATGAAACAATAGGAACGTCATACCTCCCGTTGATTACCGTCGAAAACATTGTCACTATTGAAAGAATGTAAGTATAATAACCTATGGCATCTTTGGAATATTCCCTTGTCATAATCATTGAACAGACAAAGTTGATCCCTTGTGCTAACAATGATCCGCCTGACAAAATAATGATTGAAGTTAAAAATGGCTTTTTTAGAAAATTCTTTATTTTACTTATCACTGTAACGCTTCCTCGTTCCTGCCATTTTTATCAAAAGCCATTGAATTGTATAAACAACGCCTGCTGATATTAAAATGCTCGTTGCTGCGTTTAAAACCGTATTTAAATTCGATGACACCATACATGTTGCTAATCTTATGAAAACATAGGCTGAAAAATAAACCACATAGGCAGATTTGCTAGTCAACATTACCTTTTCAAGTTTAAAAGCAGCATAAAAGCAAATACATATTAAAACAGGTGAAAAAATAATCCCGAACGTTAAGTAACCTTGTCCTGTGATTGGCAATAAAAAACCACTCGTATGGTTGCCTGATGTAACAAACAAATTATAACTTGCCGATGTCAAAACTGAATTCTGACTTTTTACTAAAAAGCTTAAACCAATTGATGAACGGCATATGTCATATAGTAACTGCGATAGTGCAATACCTCCGAAAGCTGAGCCGAATTTAATCGCAGAAGAAACACTGAGTGGGCCTAACAAATATATTTCCATTGTTTGAACCAAATCGTTCATGCTTGAAGACGAATTGGAAATGGCATCTAAGTATGAACCATAGCGAAAAGCATAAAAAGTTTTGTAAATAGTAAGCATAGCCAAAACAACTGCCGCACCGGCTATTAAGACTCTAAAAATTCTTTTTTTGTATTCTGAAAACATTTGAACCAGCAACACGATTGAGGCAAATGCACAATAAATTTGTGATGACCGTTGCTCAGCAATAATAATACCTATACAACAAAGTGCGGCAAGTAAAGACAAATTCACGGCCATTCTGGGCCTGCTATTATAAAGTTTCCTTTTTAGGCTTGTGACAAAAACAACAAACAGTGAAAATATTCCAATGACAAAAATTTGTCTCAAAATCATATCAAGACTGGTGCTGTTGGATGAGATTTGTCCTACTCGTGTTCCTGAATTGGATTTTATAACAATAAAACTTATTTGTTTGAAAATGTTGCGGTTCAGAAAACCCAGAGACACGGAAAAACAACAAAATAGGATAATTGCTCCATACATATTGTCTTTCGGCGGAAAACGCTCTATTGATTGTCCACTGTTTTTTGCCAAACTAACAAAATCTTTAATTGCGGTTTTGTGTGTTCGCGCATACATTGCAAAAAAAATAGATATAAACAAGAGTTCGTAACACATCAAAAAGATCGATTTGTCTATTAAGGCAGTATCTGTGCATTCATATTTTGCAAATCTATATACCGGGTTTATGCTCTGAAATGCGGGCAAAACAACATATCTTAAAAAGGCGCAAAATAATACAATATTGATTGTGATGGATCCATTTCTGTTGAATCCCGAAATAATCATGAAGCATATTAAAAAACATAGGGGCAAACACACGATGGAGCTATAACACGTCAATTGGTTAAACCGATTAAAACCGCATATAAAAACCGAAAGTACGGCCCCGACAAAATACAGTATATTCAAAATGGAAAAAGCAAAGTTATGTACTCGTATTTTTTTCATTTTATCTCCTCTGTTTTCTACGGAAAAGCAATTTCTGATATATGCAAAAAAACAGATGAGTTCATTGCTCATAGCAGATATTGACAAGTACTAAATCAGTAGTTGTTTTTTAGAATTAAGGCAAGCTTATTCAAAAACAAATCTTTATCGAAATTTTCATCATAATATTTCCGGGATTCGTGTTCCATGACCTCTTTATTCCTGCATCGGACGAATTTTCTAATACTTTCCGCTAACATTGATGGATTTTCTGCATCGCCGCAAAAACCACACCTGGAATTTGCAATGACCGTGGCTGCTTCTCCCTCTATTGCACCGATAATCGGTTTACCGGCCGCCATATAGGATTGTACTTTTCCCGGAAGAGTCAAACTGATAACAGGATCTTTTTTCATCGTAACAATCATGGCGTCTGCCATTGCGTAAAATCGTGGCATTTCAGAAATTGGTTGTCTGCCATAAAAGGTCACCGGAACATCTAATTCTTTTGCCAATTTTTTGCATTCAGACAGTGCAATACCGTCGCCAACGATATGCCATCGCAAATTTGGAATATCTTTGCACAATGCCGCTGCTTGGATAACAGTATCTACACTTTGAGCAGTACCGATATTGCCGGCAAACATGAGGTCAATAAAACCGTCCGGTTCTTTTCTGCATTCGTCAGGTGAAAAAGTTGATTCAGCATATTGTGGCAAATACAGGGTATTATTTAAACCAAACTGTTCAGAAAAATATTTGGCAAATGATTGAGAGGATATTAAAATTTGATCCACGGTTTGATAAATTTTTTGGGACTCTCTTTCAAACCATTTATACACTATGCCGCCGCTGAGCCCGCCTGCCCCCAAACTGGCTGGCCAAAGATCAAGACAATATAAGATTGCTTTTTTGTGGTGCCTTTTGGCGTACCAGATGCCGGCTCTTGCCATCATAACCGGTGAAAGCTGGTATATAAAGACGACATCAAAGTCGTCCTCCAATTGTTTCACCACGCGTTTGGATTGAAACGGATAGCTGTAATAGTTCCACAGCCGGTGGAACGCGCCTTTTTTTCTTGGGTGAATCGGGCAATGGATTATATGAACCCCATTGATAAGTTCCTGTGCTCTTTTGCCGTGTTCATAACCCGGATATATTTCTCCCATGGGATAGTTTGGAACTCCTGTTACAACCGTAACCGTGTTACCGCGGCGGACAAGTTCTTCGCAGATATCTGTGATACGGAATGGCTCCGGCGAATAATATTGACATATGACAAGTATTTTCATTTCCCGACCATTCCCTTTTCTTTTTCTTCCCGTTTCATTTCGCCCGTGCCGCCTTCAACAACTCCATCATGTTTCAGAACCGATTTAATTGTTCCGAAGAAACATTTGATGTCCATTGCAAGGCCCTTGCCGTGTCCGGCATTCAGCTTTTCGACATATTCGCCGTCGAGTTTGGCTTTTACGGGAATTTCCAATTCATCGCGTCCGTTGATCTGCGCCCAACCGGTAAGTCCGGGTTTTACATCATTGGCACCGTATTTGTCGCGTTCGGCAATCAGATCGTCTTGATTCCAAAGCGCAGGGCGCGGTCCGATGATCGACATCTTTCCAAATAAGATATCATAAATCTGCGGAAGTTCATCTAAGCTTGTTTTCCGCAAAAAACGACCGGAACGGGTGATATACTCCTCTGGGTTAGTAAGCAAGTGCGTCGGAATGTCCGGCGTTTTTACTTTCATGCTGCGGAATTTATGTAACCAAAACAGCTTTTTGTTCTTTCCGACCCGTTTTTGCTTGAAAAAAACAGGGCCCGGATCATCCACTACAATAACAAGCGCTACAATCAGAAAAACCGGAAGCAATACGACCGCCCCGACAAAGGATAACAATATATCCAAGAATCGCTTAAAAAAAGACTTATACATGTTTCTTACATTCCATCCTCAAATTTATAATTATTTCCCGTCGGGGTGCGTTTATCGATCGGCACATCGGAATTCTTCAAAACCTCGTTGTACCCAAGCGTATGTTTGGGTTTTAAAACCGCTCCGGCTGCGATAATACTGCCGCATTGCAACAGACAGCCGTCTCCGGCCGCCGCGTTATGATTCACGATCGCTCCGGCGCAAACGATGACACCGATGCCGGTAACGGCATGCGCGTTGACAACCGCCATCGGTTCTACGACTGTGCCTTTCATCAGCCGGGCAGACGGCGCGACATAGGCTCTCGGGCTGACAAGCACCGCGATGCGAAAGCCGGCATCTTCCAGCTTTTGCAAATATTCCAGCCGTATGTCTGCCTTTCCGATTGCAACAATAGCAGAAGAATATTCCTTTACATAGGTTTCGTAAGAAGCCAGTTTTCCGATAGCAATTTCATGGCTGTCATCCAGAAAATCAATCTTTTCAAAATTTCCCATAGACTCGGCAATTTCCTTTGCCACCATGCCATATTGCCCTGCTCCCAAAATCAAAAGATTCCGATTCATATCACGGCGCTCCCATATCGACCGTCAAGTCTATGGATTTTCGGTACGGCCGGCGCTTTCTGCTCTTGCTTTTTGTGCCAGATCATTCCGATTTTTTCCAATTGTTCCGTCTGCGCTTCGGTCAAAGCCGGATACTTGTCGGGATTGTTGTGCCGGTTTCGCTGATTGGAAATCCAATTGCCGAGCCTATATCCGTCCGCGCAGACATATTCGCCCGGTACGTCTAAATTCTTATTTTTATACGCATATTCTGCCGCATGGCTATATCCGGTCTCCCAGGCTTTCCGGCTCTTTTGCTCCGTCCGGTTTTCCCAGGACATGCCGATTTCTTCCAAAGCTTTTATCTGTTCGGCGGTCAAACATTTTCCGGCACGGTTTCCTATATAGATCTGCCGTTGCTCATTTAACCATTTGGCAAGCCAGATACCGTCCGCCTTGTAGGAGGCCGGCATATTCAGATGACCGTGCGTTTTGTAAAAATCCTTGGCTAACGTGTAGCGGATTTCCCATGAATCCGGTTTCTTCCAGCGCATGCCGAGTGCGTCCAGACGCTGTTTCCGGGGTTCCGACAAATTCGCTTTCTGCCGTTGTTCACTGATCCATGCACCGAGACGGTAGCCGTCGGATGTCTGATAGGCAGACGGGACTTCAAGGTTTCCGAATTCCTTGCGGTATTGCATGGCTTTGCGGTATCCTTTTTCCCATAAACGGTCATTTTTCCTGTCCCACAGCATGTCTAATTCATCCAAAGCTTTTATCTGTTCGGACGAGAGGGTGTAGGAACGGTTGGCGGTTTTGCGCACACTGCGGATATTGTGGATCCATTTTCCTAACCGGATCCCGTCAGCCGTCACATACGGCAAGGGAATATCCAAATTCCCGTGTTCCTTGTAATATACTGTGCAGGCGGCATAATACTGTTGCCACAGGTGGTCGGAAACATCCCATATCATGCCGATCTCATCCAACAGCTTTATCCGTTCCGGCGACAGATATCTGCGCCAGGCGGCGTTCTTTCTTGCCGAACGCAGGCCGGCGATCCAATTGCCGAGATGCAGTCCGCTTTCTGTCACATAGGAGGCCGTGACGGCAAGATTCCCATAGGTTTCGTAATAATCTTTGGCGGCGGCGAAGTTCCGCTCCCATGCATGGTCGCGGTAACTGCCCCAGGTCATGCCCAGCGCGTCCAACTTGGCAATGCGTTCCTCGGTCAGAATGCCGAATTGCTCCCCGGCGCGGACGCGTTTCTGCGTCAAGATCCAGTTGCCGAGGGAATAGCCCTCCGGCGTTTTATATTTGTACGGTATTTCCAGATTTCCGTGCTCGGCCCGATACCGGCAAGCCATGTCGTACATCATATCCCACGAAGCCGTCAGCACATCGTCCAGCTTATCGAAAAGCTCTTTGCAGTCGCGTACCTCGTCGATCACTTGGAAATACTCGTTGACGATATCGTCGGCTAAGCCATGTGAACGGTAATAGGTCATGGCAAGCTGCATTTCCTCCTCGATTGCACCGATACTGTAAAGGTTTTCAATGTTGAGGACAATATCTAAAATGACCGGATTCTCTTTTTTACCGGCGGCAAGCGCACGTCCGATCTGTTGCTTGTATAGGATCGGCGATATGGTGGGACGCAACAGAATAACACCCGAAACATCGTCTACATGCACGCCCTCGTTGAGCGCGTCAATGCAGTATAACAGTTTCAGGTGCTCTGTATCGGTATCCGCCTTGAAAGCGCGGAAAGACTTGTCCGCCAAAGGATCCTCCGAATAAACGGTATAAATATGCGGTTCTTTATCGACCTTGGCAAACCATTCGCCGGCCTTGGCCGACATTTGGCGCATATGCTCCGAATCGGCGCAGAAAACAATATATTTTCCGGTGCGCTCGGTCATATGCTTGGCAAAAACAGTGTCTAACCCCTCGGCTTTTTCGAGGGCATGGCGCAGTGCGTCCAGATACTGTTCGGCCGTATCGCGTACCGCTTTGTTTTTTGTCTGACGGACGCGTCTTTTGTAGGTTTCAAGCTGTTGTTTATAGGAAAAGACGGAAAGCACGTATTTGGGGGCGGCAAGAATGCCGCGCACAATTGCCTCTCCGAGCGTCATTTCGGAGGCAATGTTGCCGTCAAAGAGTTCGTCCGCCATGTCGCGCTGATTGTCTAAATACCGGATGTTGGTCGCAGAAAGACCGAGAACCGGAACAGTCCCATACAGGCCGAGAAGCGCCGCAACCCCCTTGCCCCATTCTTTGGCGCCGCAGCGGTGGAATTCGTCAAGGACGATATAGTCAGGACGGATATCGGCAAGCTCGTCCTCTGTAAGGTTCATGAGTCGTGCATACGTATAAAACCGGATATTTTCCGGCTGCCAGCCGTCCGATACTTTGGCAAGGTTTTCCAGCTGGGTCTTGAAGATGTATTCGGAGGGGGAGAGCCAACAGATGATTTTATCCGGATTGTCCGTGCAAAGCTTGAAAGCAATCAAGGACTTTCCCGTGCCGGTCGGGTGGATAACAGCCGCTTTTCCGGTTTCGGAAAGCAAGGAAACGGCGGAATCGTATGCTTTTTGGTTGTGTTCAAAAAGATCGATCATTCCGGGGCCTCCTTTCGGCAAAGCGGTTAACGAAAAACAAAAAAGCAAGTGTATAATGAAGTACTAAACTTCATTGTACACTTGCTTAAATCAAGCCTGACAGCCTATCCGATTCCGTTTTACAGACCATATTTCTGACCACGGATTTTTTCGTCAAACAGATTTTCCATCTGTTTTCGTTTTTGCTCCATGGCCGGATGTACATAGCAGCGCAAGGTAGTCGTTACATCTGCATGCCCGAGGATTTCCGAAAGCGATTTGGCGTCAAATCCGGAGGCGATACCACGGGTCGCAAAAGTATGCCGCAGGGCATGAAAGGTATATTCACCCAAATCATTACGCTTGATGAAACGCTTATACCACATATATAAAGTATGCGGTTCCAAAGGTTTATGCGTTCCGGTCAACAAATATAAATCAGCGGCAACTCGCTTTTCTTTTAAATATCGGCAAAGCGACTTCGGCAACGGGATTTCCCGTTTGGAGTTTTCCGTTTTCGGTTCGTTTATAACCAGTTTGGTCTTGTGTGCCGATAAAGGGTCAAGATCGGCAATGCGTTCCACCGTGCGATTGATGTGTACGGTTGCCGCGTCAAAATCAAAATCGCTCCAACGCAAACCGCAAAGCTCGCCGCAACGGATCCCGGTATGTAAAGTTAAAAGGATTCCGAGATGAACCGGTCTGTCGGAACTTAGTAATAGTTCTTCCAAGCGTTCTACCGTTTTTTCGGATATAACGGCAATCTCCTGTTTTTTCTTGCGCGGATTGCGTATCAAAGACATATTGGGAACCGGATATCCGTTTTCAGCGGCATAAGAAAAAATCATTTTCAGGACAGACAATATGTCGGAAACCGTTTTGGGCGATAATCCGTTTTTCCGGATTCCTCCTTTGAATAACAGATCTTCTTTGAAACGGTTGATGCGGTTGATATCGATAACGGAAATGAAATAGTTTCCGAGAAACGGCATAAGATAGCTGTATACATTCCGATAATACCGTGTATAGGTGGATTCCTTGACAGTCCCTTTGACGAAAGACAGCCAACAAACCGCAACATCGGAAAAAGTTCCCACAGTCTTGGGGGAGTGAACGGCAAAGGTAGATAGTCTGTAATACTTTTCCTTTTTCGCCTTAACCTCCCGATAGCTTTTTCCGTATAAAGAACGGTATATTTTCTGACCGTTTCCGGCGTGTTCCAGAATCCGGGCTTCCCAGCGCCCGTCCTTGCGTTTAAAAATGTTTTCTCCTCGTCTTGCCATGCTTTTTCCTCCATTTTGACAGCGTATTGACGGCGAATTATCGATCGTTTTTCACTTTGGATTGAAGTTTTCGGAAAAATGCTGACATTTCTTTACTTTGTTAAAGCAATATTTTAACATTTGTTTCCGATTCATGGCCGAAGTAAAGAGTAAAAACTATTGACAAATCCACCTTTTTATAGTATGATATATTGTGTATGCAAAAGGATGTAGTTTGGAAGTTGCTTTATATACCATGAAGTTTAGTACTTCATTATACAAAAATACGCAAGGGAAGATAAACCTTTCCTTGCGTATTTTTTGTTGTATCAACTTGAAAATCATTTTGCAGGAATCAAAAAAATGCGTTCTGCACCGAATTCGGTGCAGAACGCATCCAACTTGCAGGAGTTTTGTTGTCATACAAGAAAAGCAGCTCCGGCGGCTATATCTCTGAAATCTGCGCGCCGAATGCCGCAAGTTTTGCCGCTTCTCTTTCTTGGCAGGACAGCACAATGACCTGATATTTCTCGGCAAGTGTTTTCAGAATACCGCATACCCGGTCAAGGCGCTCATCGTCAAAACGGACAAAGGCGTCGTCAAATACAAAGACCGGCGGCTCTTGGTATAAATATTCCGTAAGCGTCAGACGAAGTGCCAGATAAGCCGCATCCAATGCTCCGGCGCTTAAATATTCAACATTTCGGTATTCTGCTTTGCCTTTTTCTAAAAACGAAAGCCCCAAATCGTTGTCAACATATAAGCCGCTGTATTTGCCGCCTGTCATTTGCTCAAACAGTTCCGACGCACCGCGCGTCAAAAGCGGTGAAACATTGCCGCGCATTTCCTCGTGCGCGCTTTCGATGGCATCAATGGCCATGGAGAGTGCCGCATGCTTCTTTTCAAGCTCTTCAATTTCCCCGGTCAACGCCGCAATCTGAGCCGCAACCTCGTCCGGTTTTTCCATAGAGCCGGTCAAGACAGCCGCTTTTTTCTCAAATTCACGCTCTTGAATGGAAAGTCCCTCAATCGCACGGCGGTAAAAATCGAGTTCCTTGGCAATTTTTTCCGGTTCGCGCAGTGGAAACGAAGCGTCATATCCGCCGGCTTTTTCCCGAAGAACGTCTATGTTTCCGGCACTCTGGCATAATCCGTCGTATAAAGATTCGGCCTTTTGAAAATCGCGTTCCGCGTTTTCCGCCCGTGCCAGAAGTGCATCCAGCTCGCGGATATGTACGCCGGCTGTTTCGGCAAGCTCCGAAGTGTCGGAATACGACACCCCGCGGCCGGTCTTGTCAAGCATGTCGGCCAACTGCGACGCGCCGGACGCCCGTGCGGCAAGGGCTGCCTCCAAGGTTTTTTCCGCGTTTTGGCGGTGTTTTTTGGCTTGGCTTGCGGCTTCGGACGAAGCGTCGTATAAGTCGATCCGTTTTTCCAGTTCTTCTATGGTGGCGCACTCAAACTGTGCGGCTAATTTTTCCAATTGCAAGCGGATCTTCTTGGCGCGGAATCCGAAGAACAGGGCGAGAGGAAAGGTGAGGATCAGGCAGGCAAACAAAATAGCCCGTTTTTTGTCTGACGCGCGTTTTTTACGTAAAACGCGGATGTTTTCCGTCAGTTCGTCCGGTTTTATGCCGGTTTCGTCCAGCGTATTGTTAAACTGCATTTGCCGGATATCGGAAAAACCGGCATGATATACTTTTTCGGCATCGGCAAGATTTTTTCGTGCCAATTCCACCCGTTCTTCGTCGGACGCAAGATCCACCAAAGCCCGGTTCATGGCGGCCAGATACTCCCTGTCCGGCATAAATCCGTCAAATACAAGGGAAAGACGTGCTGTTTCATAAGCCTTGCGGCTTTGGTCGAGCGCGTTTTTTGCGTCATCCAATTTCTGACATAAGCAGAACGCGTTGTAAAAATCGCGGTTCTGTTTTTCTTTTTCAAGCCGAGCGACAGCGGCGCGGTTTTCTTCTAATTTTGCCTGTACGCGCGAAAGAGACGCTTTGGCGCCGAGCAGGTCGTGGTGAAGATCTTTTAGGCGGATCTCTTTTTCTGCAGCTTCGGCAAGCTCTGCGCGCGCGGCATGCAGTCTGCCGCTGCGGCCGGTTTTGCCTAAGATCGAGACGTTGAGCTTTTCTAAGCGTTTTAAGGCGTTTTCCGAGTCAACGGCGCTATCTGCGGCAAAAACCATGTTTTTGATAGCGCCGGAAAGCGCTTCGGCATCGTCGAAAAACACGTCGCCGGAGCTGATAAAGGCGGTCTTGTCGAAAGTGTCGGCGCTGATTCCGAAAATCGCTTCGCCGGCCGGAATGCCGTTAAAGACAGGCTTTCCGGATTCGTTCGTTGTGGAAAAAGAGGCGCGTGCGGCCTGTTCGCGGCGTAAGATATAGGTGTTTTCCGTTGTTTCAACGGTCATTTCGCCCGACGAGACCGGTTCGTCCCAAGGGGTATAGCGCTTTTTGTCGTTCTCGGAGAGGGAAGTGCTTCGGGATGAGGTGTAGCCGTATAGCATAAAGCGGACAAAGCGTGCAAACGAGCTTTTTCCGGATTCATTTTTGCCGGTGATGACATTAAGTCCGTCGGAGAAAGCGAAAGACTGATTTTTTAATTTTCCGAAGCTTTGAATTAAAGCAGACCGAATTTTCATTCTGATTTCTCCTTAATATCTTGCAGACTGTCGCAAAAGTCCGCACAACGGTTCCGCGCCGCCCAAAGCAGGGCGGCATGCATAAGAAAGCCCCGTTTTACGGCTTTTCAAAAATATCGTCCAAATTGAAATCCAACCGATCGGCGTTTTTGGAAGTGCCCGAAAGCAGCCGGTTATCCGGATTTTTGAAATATTCTTCGACCTCGGCGGCGGTCTTTAAATTCTTTTCCTGCCAGCCGTCGAGAATTTTTGACATATAGGCAATCTGCGGTTTATTGATCTTCGCGACGGTTTTTTCATAGGCTAATGTGATAAGCTCCTCTGAAAAACCGTTCTTTTCCCAACGGTCGATATGTCCGCATTCGGGTTTGGAAAAAGCGCGTTCCGCGCCGATGACGCGTTTAACCATGCCGCGGTAATCGTCTTTTTGCTTGCGGTCGGTTAAATAGGCTTCCAATTCCTCATAGGTATGAATGCCTTCTTCGGTCAGATTCATAACGGTTTTCTGTATGTAGCGAATGGAGTTTTTGCCCTTGGAAACGCAATATCCGGCAACGCCCATGATGACTTCGCACGGAATGCCGAGGGTATCGTATAAGAACAGCACAATCCCCTGTTCGGCTTCGTTATAAAGGCGGCCGGCGAGTTTCTCCAAATAGGACACAAGGCTGGCGAATTCCGCGTTCCGGTCGCGTGCGGCTGTTATTTCCGCCAGCGAATAGCCGGTCGGTGCGCCCAAGCGAGGTTTATTTTCAGGCACACTTGCCGGTGTCTGGGGCATGTCCGGTGCAGGGGAGACGGAGGCGGGGGACAGTTCCGGTTTTCCCGGTTTATCCGGAGAATCGGAATGATCCGGAGGATTCGGGCTGTCGGAATCGGGTTCGTCGGTTTCGTCGATAACGCCGGCGCAGCGCCAAAAGGCGAGGGCGGCATGGACAGAATCCGGCGTTTCCTCCAAGGCATGGCAGATCTCATCGGTGGAGGACATACCGCCATGAGCGAAGATATAATATAGAATTTTCAATTCGGATTTTTTGGCGCGGTTCAGGTATTTTGTCTCGATTTTGGGCATGACAAAGACCTGGCCGGTATGCCGATTTGTCAGTTTCACTTTTTTCTCCGATTTTATGTATTTTTTCCGGAGAGCCCGGAAAAGAGTGCTTTTCGATTCCCGAAAAGCAAGTAAGGGACGGTTTTTTTTGTTACTTTTCGTCTCTGCGAAAAGTAACAAAAAGGGGGACGTTTTTTACGTTCTTTTTGCTTCTGCAAAAAGAACCAAAAAGCAGCCGGGGCTCCGCCCTGCGACCTCGGTTCAAAACCCGTGCGGTGGGAGATTTAGAGGATATTTAAAAGGTTCAGCGCATTAAGATTTTTTGCGAAAATTTGTAAGTATCGCGATACGCACGGCCATGTTTTGAACCGGTGCGAGACGCGTACTTTACTGCGTAAGGCTTTGAGGGTATTTATAAAAAGGCAAGCCCTGATTTTGGTGGACAGTAGGTTATGTGTTTCAGGGAATGGGGGAATTTGGTGGGAAGGTGTTTTTGAGAAAACAGAAAGTTATTTTTAAGAAAAAGGATGGCTTTGTAAGAGAGTGCAAAAATCCGGTTTTCTGCATATAGGCAAACCACAGATTTATACCCAACTTTCCCTTTGCCCACATCGACTTCATATACCCACCGCAGCAAAGATAACGTGCAGTTTTTCTCTTCATCTACCGTTTGCGGCATCAAGCCCCAGCACTAACCGACCTAAATCAAAATTCAGATATTTAGCGATAGTCTCCTTGAAACATGGTCGTCTTGTTCGCGTCCGCTCACAATACTCCCTGTTTCGGCGGTCTCCGACACGCCAAAACTTGCCACCGGCAACTTTTGATGCGTCCGAGCGTTTTATCAACAGTCTCCCTTTTTCGCCGGTTCAAAACATGGCCGTGCGTGTTTGCGGCACTAACAAATTTTTGCAAAAAATCTTAATGCACTTAGCGTTTCAAATTTTACTTGAAATTCCACCGCACGGGTTTTGAACCGTTCCCCGGGAGTCCAGAGGTCAGCAGACCTCTGGTGTACTTTTTGGTTACTTTTTCGTACACTTGAATTTACAATGTAAGTGCAAGCAAAAAAAAGGATGGACACAAAAGGA